>NZ_JBFBKY010000008.1:0-177355 GCF_040702335.1 Pseudarthrobacter sp. NPDC080039
TGATTTCGGCCAAGAGGGCCCGTCCTTTCAAGGGTAAAACCGCAGGTCAACCCTAGTTAGAGACCGGCCCCTTACACACTCTATGAAACACGCTCTGGTGGCGTTCCCGCCACCCACGGACTTTCGCCCGGAACCGGGACGGGACAAGTTCACCGGGGGCTGCGCCGCGTGCGGGGTTGGGGGCGTCGGGGTCGAGGAAATGCGCCACCAACTCCAGCGCGCCTTCGGGTGTGAGGCCCTCGGTTTCGTCCGCAACGATCTTCGCGTGCTGCCAGGACATGGCGCCGGTGGACAGCGCCTCGAGCACCGGTGGCAGGGAACAGACCCGGCGGGACTGGTCCACCAACGCGCCCGCGGCGGCGGAGCTGATGGTCAGGACGCCGGCGATCTCCTCCACGACAGACATCTCCGCATAGGTGCGGTCCTGCACACATGCATCCGGCGGAGTCATGGCCTGCTGGAGTTCGACGGCACGGGCAGCCTGCCCGGACTTTACCGCCGCCAGCTGCGCCTCCAACCGGGCAACAACCTCCAACCCTTCCAGGCACAGCTCATACCGGCGCTGCAGCACGTCAATATCTCCCGCCGCAGCCGTCAGCGCAGAATGTTCGAAATTCCGGTCCTCAAGAACCAGCGCATCAAGGGCAGCGACAGAGGCACGAACACCCTCCAACACCGCCCCAAAACCACCGCTGATTCCCATACCCACATCATCCAACCACCCACTGACAGTCAGACCTGCAAGCACCCCGCGCGAAGGCGGGGAAAGCCGGTCCGCCCAAGCCGGCCCACTGCCAAAGGCGCCTCACGACAAAAGGCCGCACGCCGTCGTCGTACATTCTCGATGCGGACAATCCTTCCCGCACCCCAAATGTCCCGCGCGAAAAGGAACTTCTGCGGCGCAGCGGAACACGCGGCCCTCACGGGTGTGGACAAGCTGGTGCCGCTTAAAGGAATTCGGCCGCCATGAGGTAGTGACGCCGTTGTTACTACCTCATGACGGCCGAAGCTGAGCCGGGCACGGCCCGGCAGGTCCGTCTCCCGGACAAGCAGGGGAGAGGGGCGGGAAGCGTCAGATAGTGACGGCTCCGTTGGCGGTTTCGAAGGTGACCGAAAGGATGCCGGGTGTGCCGTGCGGGGCCACCCACTCGACTGCAACATCCTCAAGGGGCTTCTCAACCGGCTCGCCGAGCCACTCGGTCACCCGCGAGGCTGAGCCGGCGATGGTCAGGCAGCTCATCTTAAGGTTGCTGGGGTAGGCGTTGGACGGGTGCAGTGACGGGTCCCCCTCCCACTTGAGCATGTAGGGGACCTGGGGGTCGGCGATGAGGCCCAGGATGCCAATCTGCTTCCAGACCAGTTCACGACCGTCAGGAAATTTGCGGTTGCCGTTGACGGCGGAGCGGCCAAGGCGTTCCTCGAAGGGGGCGAGGTCGTCCACTTCGACGCACCAGCCCATCCAGCCGCCGCCGGCTGCGGAACGGGCACGCACTGCCTGTCCGAACGGTGCCTTGTCGGATGCCGGGTGGTCCAGGACCTCCACAACCTCGAGGTACTTGTGCCCGGCGAGCGGGATGATCATATTCCGGGTACCGAAGCGGGGGTGTACCCCGCCCTTCACTGCCTCAACGCCGAGGGCAGTTGCAATACGTTCGGTAGTGGCCGCGAGGCCATCGTGTTCACAGGCGTAAGAGACGTGATCCATGCGCATGCGAACATCTTGGCACTTTGTGATCGGGCTCTCAGCTAAGGGTACCCTTACTGGCAGTTTTCCGGCGGCGGCACGCATGCGGCGAAGCAGCAGGACGCCCGTAAGACCATGTTCGTCACAATCCTGTTCCCGGCGACAGCACTCTTCCTACACTGGGCTCAGGTCATGAGCGCCAGCGCCAAGCCCCGGCTCGCTGGCCGGCAACCCTCCAACCGCGGTGGGGTGCCCCGGGTGAAGACCTGGCTGTCCGGCAAGAGCCGGAAGCAAGCGCGGCCCGTACTGCTCCCAGCATTCCGGGCCCATGTCACAGGAGACTGAGATGTCCAACGGATGGTCCTTCGAAACCCGCCAGATCCATGCCGGCCAGGAAGCGGACAGCGCCACGGGAGCGCGTGCGCTGCCCATTTACCAGACCACGTCCTTCGTGTTCCCGACCGCCGAGAGCGCAGCCAACCGCTTCGCGCTGGCCGAGCTGGCGCCCATCTACACACGGATCGGCAATCCCACGCAGGACGCCGTGGAGCAGCGGATCGCCAGCCTCGAAGGAGGCCTCGCGGCGCTGCTGCTGAGTTCCGGGCAGGCCGCAGAGACTTTCGCGGTGCTGAACATCGCCGAGGCCGGCGACCACATCGTGGCCAGCCCCAGCCTTTACGGCGGAACCTACAACCTGTTCGCCCACACACTGAAGAAGTTCGGTATTTCGGTCACCTTTGTGGAGGATCCGGACAACCTGGACCAGTGGCGCGCCGCCGTCCGGCCCAACACCAAGCTCTTCTTCGGTGAGGTGGTCTCCAATCCGCGCCAGGATGTCCTGGACCTCGAAGGCATCTCCGAGGTGGCCCACGAGGCCGGCGTTCCCCTGATCGTGGACAACACCCTGTCCACTCCCTACCTGATCCGACCTCTGGAGTGGGGCGCCGACATCGTGATCCATTCGGCCACCAAGTACCTGGGCGGCCATGGTTCGGCCATTGCGGGCGTCATCGTCGACTCCGGCAAGTTCGATTTCAGCAAGGATCCGGAGCGCTTCGCCGGCTTTAACACTCCTGACCCCACGTACAACGGCCTGGTCTACGCGCGTGACCTTGGCGAGGGCGGCGCGCTGGGAGCGAACCTCTCCTACATCCTCAAGGCCCGCGTGCAGCTGCTCCGCGACCTCGGGTCGGCGGTCTCGCCCTTCAACGCCTTCCTGATTTCCCAGGGCTTGGAGACGCTGAGCCTGCGGGTGGAGCGCCACGTTGCCAACGCCACGGAGGTGGCACGCTGGCTGGAGGCAAGGGACGACGTCGAATCGGTCGCCTACGCCGGGCTGCCGTCCAGCCCTTGGTATGAGCGTGGCCGCAAGTACGGGCCCAAGGGGACGGGCGCCGTCGTCTCCTTCAACCTGGCCGGCGGCGCGGAGGCGGGCAAGCGCTTCGTCGACGCGCTGGAACTGCACTCCCACGTGGCCAACATCGGTGACGTGCGCTCCCTGGTCATCCACCCGGCGTCGACCACCCACAGCCAGCTCACTCCGGAGCAGCAGGTGGTTGCCGGCGTCACTCCGGGGCTGGTGCGGCTCTCCGTCGGCCTCGAACACATCGACGACATCCTGGCTGACCTGGAAGCCGGCTTCCGCGCCGCCAAGGGCGCCTAGCAGCAAGCGCCAGGCAACGGGCGCTTAGGAACACACGTACGACGCCGGGCGGCCAGTCCGGCGGAATGGGCAGGGAGCGCAGCAAGCCGGGAAGTCACAACCAGTCACACTCTTGGCCTGGAGCGGGGGGTGTTTCGTACACTCGAACCAGGTCATGAGTGCCAGTGACAGCCCCGGCTTGCTGGCCGGCAACCCTCCTTCCGCGGTGGGGTGCCCCGGGTGAGGACCTGGCCTGCCGGCCAATTGACGGCGGGCAAGCGCGTAGAAGAGGTCTTGCCATGACGGTTACCGTCACCCGAACCACAGCCCCCGAACATGGAATCGTCCGTTACGCCTCCATCGGCGGCCTCGAACTTGAGGCCGGAGGGTACCTGCCGGACGTCACGCTGGCCTACGAAACCTGGGGCACCCTGAACCAGGACGGCAGCAACGCCATCCTGATCGAGCATGCCCTGACGGGCAGCACGCACGTGACCCGCGGCGACACCGACGAAGAGGGCTGGTGGGAACAGCTGGCTGGCCCCGGCGCCCCGGTGGACACTGACCGGTTCTTCGTGGTCTCCATCAACATCGTGGGTGGCTGCTACGGATCCACCGGCCCGTCGTCGCCCGCGCCCGACGGGAAGTCCTGGGGCTCCAGGTTCCCCCTGGTCACGCTCCGCGACAGCACCGTAGCGGAGGCCCGGCTGGCGGACCAGCTGGGCATCAGCAGCTGGTTTGCCGTCCTGGGCGGATCCATGGGCGGCGCCCGCGCCCTGGAGTGGGCCGTGACGTATCCGGAGCGGGTGCAGCGGTGCGCCGTCATCGCCGTAGGAGCCGCGAGCACGGCGGAACAGATTGCTTTTGCCCAGGCCCAGACCCTGGCCATCAGGCAGGACCCGCACTTCAACGGCGGCGACTATTATGGCGGACCGTCACCGGAGGAAGGGCTGGCGCTGGCCCGCCGGATCGCCCACATCACCTACCGGTCCGCAACCGAACTTGAAGGCCGCTTCGGCCGGGCCCCCCAGGCGCCTGAGTCTCCCTTCCGGGGGGAGGTGCTGGCGGCCCGCGGCCGGTACCAGGTTGAAAGCTACCTGGACCACCAGGGCAACAAGCTGGTGAAGCGATTTGACGCGAACAGCTACATCGCCCTGACTGAGGCACTCATGAGCCACGACATCTGCCGGGGCCGGGGAACCCTGCCCGAGACCCTGGCCACGTCCACCGCGCGGTTCTTCGTGGCCGCCGTCGACTCCGACCGGCTCTACTTTCCGTCGCAGTCCCGCGAGCTGGCGCAGGCGCTGCCCGGCGACGTGGACGTCCATATCATCCAGGCTCCGATCGGGCATGACGGGTTCCTGACCGAGATTGGACAGCTGGGCGGCCAGCTGAGGAGCAGCTTCCTGGTCTAGCCCCGCTAGTCCGGCCCGCCCGGCGTCCCGCCGTGCAAGGCGGCTGCTTGTGCATTCCTGCAGATGCATTCTGCACTAATGGGCGTTGAGCTTGGCCGGCAGGCAGACCATACTCATCGGGACCGGCCTTCGTGGCGTGCATCACATGTGTGCACCACGCCCGCGGCCATTGACTGTCCCCGTGGTGTCGACGACGACGCCGAAGGAGTTCGCATGAGTACGGAAAGCCCCGCCGCAAGGCGCACCGAGGAAACCGAGGTCAAGGCCTCAGGCCTTAAGAAGGTGGTCGCGGCCTCCATGGCCGGAACCGTCGTGGAGTGGTACGAGTTCTTCCTCTACGCATCAGCGGCCACGCTGGTGTTCGGGAAGGCTTTCTTCCCCAATGCCGGCACCGACCTGGACGGCATCATCGCTGCCTTCCTCACCTATGCCGTCGGGTTCGTGGCCCGTCCGATCGGTGGCATCGTCTTTGGCCACTTTGGCGACAAGTTTGGACGGAAGCAGCTGCTGCAGCTGAGCATCATCCTGGTGGGCGTCTCCACCTTCCTCATGGGCTGCCTGCCCACGTTCCAGCAGATCGGCTACTGGGCCCCCACGCTGCTGGTGGTCCTCCGGTTTGCCCAGGGCTTTGCCGTCGGCGGTGAATGGGGCGGCGCCGTCCTCCTCGTCGCGGAGCACAGCCCCAGCAAGTCACGGGGCTTCTGGGCCAGCTGGCCGCAGTCCGCCGTGCCGCTGGGAAACCTGCTGGCCACGGCCGTGCTGTTCGTGCTGTCCTCCACGCTGACGCAGGAAGCATTCCTCGGCTGGGGCTGGCGCGTGGCGTTCTGGCTGTCCGCAGTGATTGTCCTGATCGGCTACTACATCCGCACCAAGGTCAACGACGCCCCCATCTTCCTGGAGGCCCGCAAAGAGGTGGATGCCGGCCACAAAGGCTACGGTGTGGCCGAGGTTTTCCGCCGCTACCCCCGCGGCGTCTTCACCGCCATGGGCCTGCGCTTCGCGGAGAACATCCTGTACTACCTCGTGGTGACCTTCTCCATCACCTACCTGAAGACCGTGGTCCAGGCCGACACCACGCGCATTCTCCTCCTGCTGCTCGTTGCCCACGCCGTGCACTTCGCCGTCGTGCCCATGGTCGGCAAGCTGTCGGACCGCTTCGGCCGCAAACCCGTTTACATGGCCGGAGCCGTCATGGGCGCCACCTGGGGCTTCTTCGCCTTCCCCATGATGGACACGAAGAACGACTTCATCATCCTGGCCTCCATCATGATCGGTTTGGTGTTCCACGCCTTCATGTACGCCGGCCAGCCTGCCATCATGGCGGAAATGTTCCCCACCCGGATGCGGTACTCGGGGGTCTCCCTGGGCTACCAGGTGACCTCGATCGTGGCCGGTTCGCTCGCTCCGATCATCGCCGCCTCGCTCCTGGGCACCTACAAGTCATCCGTCCCCGTGGCCGTCTACCTGCTCATTGCCTGCGCCATCACCGCCGTCTCCGTCTTCTTCCTGAAGGAAACCCGCGGCATCTCGCTGCACGACGTGGATGCCGCCGACGCCAAGGGCACAGCCGACCTGCTGGCCGCCGCCAAGAAATAAGGGAACCGATGAAAGCCGCCGTCCTCTACTCAACCGTCCCTCCCGCTGCCGGGGCCCCGGGAACGCAGCGTTATGCCGAGTCCCGCCCGTTGCAGGTCCAGGAACTGGAACAGCCCAGGCCCCGGGCCGGTGAACTGGGCGTCGCCATTACCTACTCGAGCCTGTGCCACTCGGACCTCTCAGTAGTGGACGGCTCCAGGATCCGGCCGCTGCCCATGGCGCTGGGCCACGAGGCCGTGGGCCGCGTTGTGGAGGTAGGGGACGGCGTCTCCGACGTGTCCGTGGGTGACCACGTGGTACTGGTCTTCGTGCCGAGCTGCGGCCAGTGCCGGGCATGCCGGTCCGGCCGCCCCGCGCTGTGCCACCGGGCAGCGGAGGTCAATGGCTCGGGCGACCTGCTGCACGGTCCCGCCCTGCTGCGGACGCCGTCGGGGGAGCGCATCAACCACCACCTCGGTGTCTCGGCCTTCGCCGATTACGCAGTGGTTGCGCGGGAATCAGTGGTGGTAATAGACGACGACGTCCCGGACACTGTCGCCGCGATGTTCGGTTGCGCCGTGCTCACCGGAATGGGATCCGTATTCAACACTGCCGGAGTCACTCCCGGGCAGTCCGTGGCAGTCTTCGGCCTCGGGGCCGTGGGCCTGTCCGCTGTCATGGCCGCGCGCCTTGCCGGTGCCACGGGCGTGATCGCCATCGACCCCAACAAGGGCAAACACCAGCTTGCCCTGGACGCCGGTGCCACGGCTGTGGGTACGCCTGGGGATGCGGACCGGTTGATCGCGGAAGCGGCCGGCGATGGAGTGGATGTTGCCATTGAAGCGGTGGGCTCGGCCGGGGTGATCGCCTCGTGCCTGGAGCGGGTAACCCGGGGCGGCGCGGTGGTATCGGTGGGACTGCCCCACCCCTCGGCCGAGCTGACGGTACCGGCCCTGCAGTTCGCCGGAGCGGGCAAGCGGCTGCTGGGCTCCTATATGGGCGATGCCGTCCCCGGCCGGGACATTCCGAAGTACCTCGCGTACTGGCGGGAGGGCAGGCTGCCGGTTGAGCTGCTGCACACTGACACCCGGCCGCTGAGCGAGATCAACGAGGGCCTGGATGCGCTCGCCTCCGGGCAGGTGGTGCGGCGGCTCTTCCAGGCCTGACGCCCCGAGTGCGGGTCTGGGGCCTGCCTCAGCCTGCCAGCAGCCCCGCCCGCTCCTTCACTTCCTCCTTCAGTGCCGCAATCACGGCCTGCACCCGGGCGGACCGGAGCGACTCCGGCCGTGCCACGGCCCAGATGGGCAGCTGGCGTTCAAAGTCGCCGGCCAGCACGGGTACGAAATCCTCCCGGTCGCCCACCATGAAGTTTGGCAGCAGCCCGATGCCCGCACCCTGCCGCACGGCTTCCACCTGGGCGAACACGCTGGTGGCCTGGAAGCTGGTCCTCGGCAACGGCAGCTGGGACGACCACCGCGGCCCCAGTTCCTCCACCTGGAGGGCGGACTCGACGTACGAGACAAAGCCGTGCTGTCCTACATCGTCGAGCGTCGCCGGCAGGCCGTGGCGCGCGGCATAGCAGCGGCTGGCGTAGAGGCGCAGGTAATAGTTGCTAAGGAAGATGGTCTGCGCGGTGGTGACGTCCGCCCTGCCCACCACGATCTCCAGGTCCACGCCGGACCGGTTCTGGCTGACTTTCCTGGTTGCGCTGAGCATCTCAATGTTCAGCTGCGGGTTCTGCTGCTGGAGCCGCACCAGGGACGGCGTGACGAACACTGCCCCCACCCCGTCCGTGGTGGCGACGCGGACCAGCCCGGCAAGGGTGCTTTGGTCCTGGCTGATCAGGCCGGAAAGCGCGCCGAGGGTGTCCTCGATGGCCTCCGCGGCCTCCACCGCGGCCGCTCCCAGCTGCGTCAGCTCCCAGCCGTGCGGGCTCCGCTCAAGGGTCCGGCCGCCCAGCTGCTTGTCCAAGGCCAAAATCCGGCGGGAAATGGTGGTGTGGGTGGTCCCCAGTGTTTCGGCCACGGCATTGAACCGCCCCAGGCGGGCAACGGTCAGCAGGATCAGCAGATCGTCGGGGCTCGGCAACCTTGATGAGTCCACACAGGACCTTTCGTTGATGTGCATTGATGCACAGATCGTCTGTAATTTTTCCCCTTGATTGCACTCTAGCAGGGTGTGATGCTTGACACAGAGAACCGGCTGCGATGCCGGAAGAAAGCAAAGGAGCTTAAACATGGCAACCATCGGTTGGATTGGCCTGGGCAACATGGGCGGCCACATGTCGGTGAACCTGGCGAAGGCCGGGCATGATGTGCGCGGTTTCGACCTCAACCCCGCAGCCCTTGACGCCGCCGCCGCCCGCGGCGTCAAGCGGGCCGCCAGCATCGCCGAAGCAGTTGACGGTGCAGACGCCGTGTTCACCATGCTCCCCAAGGGTGAGCACGCCCGCGCCGTCTATCTCGGCGAGGACGGAGTGCTGGCCCACGCGGACACCCGCACCCTCCTCATCGACTCGTCCACCATTGACGTCGCCACCGCCCAGGAATTGCACGACGCCGCAGCTGCCGCCGGCTTCCGCTTCGTGGACGCCCCGGTGTCCGGCGGCATGAGCGGTGCTGAAGCAGGAACGCTGACTTTCATGGTGGGCGGTGAAGAAGGCGCCGTTGCGGACGCCACGGGCTACATCGGTCCCATGGCCGCCAACATCATTCCCACCGGCGGTCCCACCACGGGCCAGGCGGCCAAGATCTGCAACAACCTCATGCTCTTCATCAACCTCGCGTCCACTGCCGAAGGCGCAGTGCTCGCCGAACGGCTGGGCCTGGACAAGCAGGTCTTCTGGAACATCGCCTCCGTGTCCTCAGGCGATTCGTGGGCGCTGCGCACCTGGTACCCGGTGCCGGGCGTGGTCCCCACTGCGGCCTCCAACAACGACTTTGCGCCCACCTTCACTACGGAGCTCGCGAACAAGGACATCGGCCTTGCCATCAGCGCCGCCGAAGACACGGGCACGCCGCTGGAGATCGGCAAGCACGTCCAGCAGCTGTTCCAGCGGCTGATCGACGCGGGAGACGCCGGCAAGGACTGCTCGATGATCATCAAGCTCGTGGACGGTTCTCTCCAGCAGCCGACCAGCCAGGCACCGACGGCCAACTAGCCCCACGCAAAGAACGCAGGAAAGAGACTCCCTTGGAAACCATTCCGCATTACATCAACGGCACCCGCGTCACCGACGCCGAGCGATTCGGTCCGGTCTTCAATCCGGCCACCGGAGAACAGGAAAAGCAGGTAGTGCTTGCCTCGGCAGCCAGGACCGAGGAAGCCATTGCCGCCGCGCGCGCCGCGCTGCCGGCGTGGCGGGCCACCAGCCTGGCCAAGCGCACCACCATCTTCTTCAAGGTCCGCGAAATCCTCAACCAGCGCAAGTCCGAACTCGCCGCCGTCCTCACCAGCGAGCACGGGAAGGTCCTCTCCGACGCAGAGGGCGAAATCGCCCGCGGCCTGGAAAACATCGACTTCGCCACCGGCCTGTCCCACATGCTCAAGGGGGAGCGTTCCGAGCAGGTCTCCAGCGGCATCGATGTCCATTCCGTCCGCCAGCCGGTAGGCGTCGTTGCCTGCATCACGCCCTTCAACTTCCCGGCCATGGTGCCGCTCTGGATGATCGGCAGTGCGCTCGCCTGCGGCAACACAGTGTTGCTCAAGCCCAGCGAGAAGGACCCATCGGCTGCGGTCTTCATCGCCGAGGCCTTCACCGAAGCAGGGCTGCCGCCGGGCGTCCTGAATGTCGTCCAGGGTGACAAGGAGACCGTCGATGTCCTGCTGGAGCACCCTGACGTCAAGGCGGTGAGCTTTGTAGGCTCCACCCCGGTGGCCCAGTCCATCTACAAGCGGGCAGCAGAGCACGGCAAGCGGGTCCAGGCCCTGGGCGGGGCCAAGAACCACATGGTGGTCCTTCCCGACGCCGACCTGGACATGGCCGCCGACGCGGCGGTTTCCGCCGCCTACGGATCTGCCGGCGAGCGCTGCATGGCCGTCAGCGTCCTGGTGGCCGTGGGCAACATCGCCGATGACCTGGTCAAGGCGATCTCCACCCGCATGGCGGACCTGGCGATTGGCCCCGGAACCGATCCCGCCTCCCAGATGGGCCCGCTGATTACTGCCGAGCACCGGGACCGCGTGGCATCCTACGTCGCCGGCGCGGAAGCCGAGGGTGCCACCTTGGTGGTGGACGGCCGCTCCCAGCAGTTCGACTCCAACGGGTTCTTCATTGGCGTCAGCCTGGTGGACCACGTTAAGCCCGGCATGAAGGTGTACGACGACGAGATCTTCGGGCCCGTCCTCTCCGTGGTCCGTGTCGATACCTACAGCGATGCGGTCCGGCTGGTCAATGACAACGAGTTCGGCAACGGCACAGCCATCTTCACCCGCGACGGCGGGGCGGCCAGGCAGTTCGAGTTCGACGTCGAAGCCGGCATGGTGGGCGTGAACGTGCCCATCCCGGTTCCGGTAGGCACCTTCTCGTTCGGCGGCTGGAAGAACTCACTGTTCGGCGACACCCACATGTACGGGCCCGACAGCATCCGGTTCTACACCAGGGGCAAAGTGGTGACCACGCGCTGGCCGGACCCGTCCACCTCCGTGATCGACCTGGGCTTCCCCCAGGTCGACTAGGCAGGCCAAATCCAACAAGCAGATTAAGCACAGCAGGCCGGGGACCAACCACGGGTCCCCGGCCTGCTGTGTTTATCGGCCGCGCCTAGCCGTTCATGATGTCGCCGCGGCGCTTCATGTACTCCTCCATGGACAGTTCACCGTTGGAGTACTGCTGGTCCAGTTCCGCCATCTTCCGGGCGCGGAACCCCTGGGGAGCGGAGGGTGGTGGTGGAGTGGCAGGTCCGGAAGCCTGGCCGCGTCCCTCCTGCTGGAACCCCTGCTGCGGGAATGGCTGCTGCTGGAACGGCGGTTCCTGCGGGGGGCCATAACGGGGATCCGGCATCGGAGGCTGCCCGTACTGCTGCGGCGGCAGCTGCTGCCCGCCATATGGCTGCTGCGCGCCATAAGGCGGCTGACCCTCGAAAGGTGGCTGGCGGAAGCCGCCGGAGAAGTAGTCCTGCTGGGTGTAGCCGTCCCGCGGCTGGCGGCTCTGGGGCCCGGCCGAGCCAGGGAACGGGCCATAGCCGGGGTACTGATCCGGGCCCGGGAGCTGGTTCTGCCCCGGGTACTGGCCCGGTCCGGGGAACTGGCCGGGGAAGCCCTGGTCCCGGTCCCGGCGCGCCACGGAGCGGCGGTAGGCCCGCATTGCCATGGGGACGACGAAGGACAGGATGATGATCCAGAAAAACAAGCTGCTCACGCTGGCGCGCCTCTCGTGTGTTGTCCTTCCAGCGTAACCCCGGGAGGCCTTACCGGCGGCTGGGCTCCGACGTTCCCAGCGGACCCTCCCCGGAGCCCAACGGGACGCCCGGACCAAAGACGGGTCCCGGCGTCGGCCGCTTTGCCGTGATACCGTCCCCGGACGACTGGTGGCGCAGCCGCCGCAGCACCCACGGCACGAAGTATTCCCGTGCCCAGACCAGGTCGCCGGAGCGGGCCTCGCGCCAGGTCCGGGGCGGCAGCGGCTTGGGCTGCAGGGGCTCCAGCGAGTGATCCACGTTGAGCGCGTCCAGGACCATGGCCGCGATGGTGTGGTGGCCCAGCGGTGAGAAGTGCAGCCTGTCCTGGTCCCACATCTGCGGATCGCTCAACTGCCGGAGGGACCACATGTCCGCGATGACGGCGTCGTGCCGGGCGGCTACGGTGCGGAGGTTTTCGTTGTAAATGGCCACCTTGCTCCGGATCCTGCTGAGCACCGATGAACCGGTATCGGGGCCGTTGAACAGGACCACCGTGGCGCCGCCCATGGAGAGGATCTGGACCACGGAATCGAGTTTCTCGGCCAGCGCATCGGGATCACCGCCGGGACGGATCAGGTCGTTGCCGCCGGCGGACAGGGTCACCAGGTCCGGCTTCAGCTCCAGCGCAGGGGCCAACTGCTGGTCCACGATCTGCTGCAGCAGCCGGCCACGCACGGCAAGGTTGGCGTACGCGAAGTCCGGCTTGGTGCGGCCCAATTCCTCGGCCACCCTGTCCGCCCAGCCGCGGTGGCCGCCGGGGCTTGAGGGTTCCGGATCGCCGATGCCCTCGGTAAAGGAATCGCCCATCGCCACATACCGGCTCCAGGGATGGGAACCGGGGTGCGCGGACGGGGTCTGGATGCCACTTGCGTCAGTCACGGTCCTATCCTGCCTTCCGCCTCGCTGCCTACGCCAACGTAGGTTGTTACCTCCAAGTAACTGGTATGAATGGAAACCATGACTGACGCCGAAGTATTTCCTGCCCCCGTTGTCCTGTGGTCCCATCCGGAAGACCAGCGCGCTGGAAAGCCGCTGCTGGTACTGCTCCACGGCTACGGTGCCAACGAGCAGGACCTGCTCAGCCTGGCTGACCTGCTGCCCGGGGACTTCGCCGTCGCTTCGCTCCGGGCGCCCATCGCCATGGGCCCCGGCTTCACCTGGTTCCCGCTCACGGCCTCCATCGAATACTCCTTGGACCGGGTCAAGAAAGCGTCCGCCTATGTGCTCGACTGGATCGACACCATCCGCGTGGGCCACCCGTCGGTGACCCTGCTCGGTTTCTCCATGGGCATGGCCATGGCCACCACGCTCCTCCGCCAGCGGCCCACGGACTTCGCCGCCGTCGTCGGACTTTCAGGTTTCGTGGTGGACGCCGCCGGCGACCCTACCTTCAGGGACGACGAACTGGACGGCACGGTGCCCATGTTCTGGGGCCGGGACCAGCAGGATCCGGTGATCACCCAGGACAAGATCGAGTTCACCATGGGCTGGGTGCGCAGGCACGTCAAGCTCACCAAAGTGCTCTACACCGGCATGTGGCACGGCATCAACCAGCAGGAGATCGGACACGTGGGGGAGTTCCTCACCCACGAGGTGCTGAACAAGTAGGAGTACGACGGCGGCACGGAGGTTTGACGGCGGAACGCCGGCAGCCGCGGCTAGTCAGCCGTGGGTGCCACGACCCGGACGGTCTGGCCGTTAACGGTGACGGTGTCCCCGTTATGCAGCTGGCGGCCGCGGCGGTCGTCGATTTCGCCGTTGACGTTGACCAGACCGTTCCTGATGAGCTCCGCCGCCTCCACGCCGTCCTCCACCAGGTTGGCGAGCTTCAGCAGCTGGCCCAGCCGGATCATGCTGTCGCGGATGGGGACGTCGTCAATGGGGTTGCTCATAGAGCAATGATGCCTGAACTAAGCTTGATCCAATGACCTCCCCTCCACGCCTGCCGGTACTTGCAGGCCTGCCCCTGGCCGTGGGTTCCGGCCTCGCCATCCCCGTCCAGGGCCGCATCAACGGGGCGTTGGGGGCCCGGCTCAACGATGGAATCGCCGCGGCGGCCGTGAGTTTCAGCACAGGCCTGCTGGTCATGATCGTGATCTCGCTGGCGCTGCCGCGGGGCCGGGCCGGCCTGGCCGCCATCCTTCCGGCTGTCCGGAACCGCGCTTTTCCCCGCATCTACGTGGTGGCCGGCGCCATCGGTGCGCTGTTCGTGTTTGCCCAGTCCTTCACGGTGGGCATCCTCGGCGTGGCACTTTTCACGGTCGCCACCGTCACGGGGCAGACAGTGAGCGGCCTGCTGGTGGATCGGATGGGGATCGGGCCGGCCGGGAAGAAATCCGTGACCGGCATCCGGATCATCGGCTGCATCCTCACCATCGCCGCGGTTGCCTGGGCAGTGTCACCCCGGTTCGGCGGCGGAGCCTCATGGGACGCGGCAGGACTGCTGCTGCCTATCCTGCTGCCGGTGGCGGCGGGCTTCCTCATGAGTTTCCAGCAGGCCATGAACGGCACCGCCACCGTGCACTACGGCACCCCGATCGCCGCCACGCTGGTCAACTTCGTGGCCGGCTGCATCGTGCTGTGGACGGCGCTGGCCGTGAAGCTGGCGGTAGCCGGCCCGGCCAACCCGCTGCCGGGGGAGTGGTGGTACTACCTGGGCGGTCCCATGGGCTGCGTCTTCATTGGTTTGGGCGCCCTCCTGGTCCGCAGCCTCGGCGTGCTGGTCACCGGGCTGGGCATGATCGCGGGCCAGCTGCTGGGCTCGCTGGCCCTGGACCTGGCGCTGCCCACCCCCGGGACCGTCGTCGCTCCGGCCACCGTGCTGGGGACCCTGCTGACCCTCGCCGCCATCATCCTGGCAACCCTGCCCTGGCCGCGGGGCGCGCTGCGCAGGCAGCGGCCGGTACGCTAGGACTCGAGCTTTCCACGTCTTCCTTCAACCGCTTCCTTCATCCGCCCCGTCGCGTTGCCCACTGTGCCTCGGCACTCGGCAGCCGGGGCCCGACAACCCGCGGACCGCACCCAGCGGCCCTGTAGAAATTGGAGTTATCCCATGGCAGCAAAATCCGTCCTCGACCAGGTCATTTCCCTCTCCAAGCGGAGGGGCTTCGTATTCCAGGCCGGTGAGATCTACGGAGGCTCGCGGTCTGCCTGGGACTACGGCCCCCTGGGCGCCGAGCTGAAGGAAAACATCAAGCGCCAGTGGTGGCAGTCCATGGTCCGCGGCCGCGAGGACGTAGTGGGCCTGGACTCCTCCGTCATCCTGCCCCGCCAGGTATGGGAAGCCTCCGGCCACGTGGAGGTCTTCTCCGACCCCCTGGTGGAGTGCCTGTCCTGCCACAAGCGCTACCGCGCGGACCACCTCGAGGAAGAGTACGAGGAGAAGAAGGGCCGCCCTGCGGAGAACGGCCTGAAGGACATCGTCTGCGCCAACTGCGGCACCCGCGGCCAGTGGACCGAGCCGCAGGAGTTCTCCGGCCTGCTCAAGACCTACCTGGGACCGGTGGCCAGCGAGGAAGGCCTGCACTACCTGCGCCCCGAAACCGCGCAGGGCATCTTCGTGAACTTCAACAACGTGCTCACCACCTCCCGGAAGAAGCCCCCGTTCGGCATCGGCCAGATCGGCAAGTCCTTCCGCAACGAGATCACCCCCGGCAACTTCATCTTCCGAACCCGTGAGTTCGAGCAGATGGAGATGGAGTTCTTCGTGGAGCCCGGCACGGATGAAGAGTGGCACAAGTACTGGATGAACGAGCGCATGGCCTGGTACACGGGCCTGGGCATCCGCGAGGAGAACCTCCGCTTCTTCGAGCACCCCAAGGAGAAACTGAGCCACTACTCCAAGGGCACCACGGACATCGAGTACCGCTTCGGTTTCCAGGGCTCCGAGTGGGGTGAGCTGGAAGGCATCGCCAACCGCACCGACTTTGACCTCTCCACGCATGCCAAGGCATCCGGCACGGACCTGAGCTACTTCAACCAGGCCACCAACGAGCGCTACATTCCGTACGTGATCGAGCCCGCGGCCGGCCTGACCCGTTCCTTCATGGCGTTCCTGGTGGACGCCTACACCGAGGACGAGGCCCCCAACGCCAAGGGCGGCGTGGACGTGCGCACCGTGCTGAAGCTGGACCCGCGCCTGGCCCCGGTCAAGGCCGCAGTGCTGCCGCTGAGCCGCAACGAGGACCTGTCCCCGAAGGCCAAGGCCCTGGGCGCGCAGCTCCGGAAGAACTGGAACATCGATTTCGACGATGCCGGCGCCATTGGCCGCCGCTACCGCCGCCAGGACGAGATTGGCACCCCGTTCTGCATCACGGTGGACTTCGACACGCTCGACGACCAGGCCGTCACCATCCGCGAGCGGGACACCATGAGCCAGGAACGCGTCTCCCTGGACAAGGTGGAGGGCTACCTGGCGGCACGGCTGATCGGCGCCTGAGCATGGCCATCGAATACCGCGAATGGCGTGACGGAGACGACCTGGCGCTCCTGGAAATCTGGGGCGACCCGGACACCGCGCAGGCCGGACAGTTCCGCGGTGCCCTGGCCGTCTCCTCCAACGGACGGGACGGCAACCCGTGGCGCCGCTGCATCGTGGCCGAAGACGTCGTCGACGGCGTCAGCATTCCGGTCGCGGCCGGCGTCGTCTATGAAGCGTCCCTGCACCCGGACCGCCTCTGGGCCTACATCGAAGTCGCCAAGGACCACCGCCGCACCGGGATCGGGGCCAGCCTGCTGACCATGCTGCGCCGCGAAGCGGAAAACGCGCCGTCGGGCGTGACGAAGCTCCGCGCCAAAGTGGAGCCGGACACCGCCGGTGCCGCGTTCGCCGAAGCCTTCGGTCTCACGCCCATCCAGCGGTCCCGCCTGGTGGTAGTGGAGCCCGGCGTCCTGCGGCTTCCGGTGTTCCCGGACAAGGACTACGGCGGACGGCCGGTCAGCGGCGAAAACGCCGGCTCGGACGTGGTCATGGACCTGGCCACCGGCTCCGTGGAGCTGACCGACGTGGTGGGCCGCTACTACACCTCGATCCACGGCTGGGACTCTCCCGGGGTGTTGTCCGTGGGCCAGGTGCAGAAGCTGTTCCTGGACGAACTCACCGGAGCCCATGGCGCCATCGTGCTCCGTGCCCAGCCAGGGTCCGCGTTTGGCCAGGGCGTGGCGCCGGGCAAGAAGGGGCGCATCCGTGCGTTCGCCGTCAGCTACGCTCCGCCGGCAGATCCGGACGCCGCACCCCACACCCAGGGTCCGGAGAGCGCCGGGCCTGAAACCCCCACGGATGTCTTCGTGGGCCACGAGCCTGCGCTTGACGCTGACGACGCCGCCGCGGCCGTCCGCGACATCCTCTCCCTGATCGCGTACCAGCACCCCGTCATGCTGGAACTCGACGATTCCATGACCGCGCTGCGGGCCGCCGTCGAGCCCCTCCTGGAAAGCGGCATGGCACGGCTGGCGGGCACGGAAACCCTGGTGGTCTCGGACTAGGATCACTCCGCCCAGAGCCGCGGCGCCGCGTGCTGTTCCGGACGGAACGCACGCGGCGCCGGCTGGTTTAAAGCGGGTGACGTTGGGGCTATCTCGTGCGCGGACCACGACGGCGGCCGGCGGCTGCGTCCGCCGCGTCCAGCAGTTGCCGCTCGGCATCGGTGGGAGCGGCGCCGCCGAGGTGCGCAGGCATCCACCATGCCCCGGGCCGGGGCTGCAGCGGAAAATCCGCGATGCAGCGGTCGATTCCTGACTGCAGAATGCTGCGCAGTCCTTCCGTGGCCCCCTCTGCATCGACGTCCGGGGCAAACATCATCGGCCCGTCAATCTGGACGCGGACAGGCGCCCGCCAGCCGCGCCCCAGCGAGAAACCGTGCCCTCGGGTCATGATCCGGTGGGCGCCCCAGACGGACACCGGGATGACCGGGACGCCCGCTTCCGCGGCCATCCGGACCGCGCCGGTCCTGCATTCCCGGACCGTAAAGCTCCGGCTGACGCCGGCTTCCGGGAACACCGCCAGGTACTCGCCGGCCCGCAGTTTGGCCACGGCGGAGTCGTAGGCGTCGGAACGGTCCGCATACCCCACCACCACATGGCCGCTGGCGCTGATGGCGGGACCTGCAAGCCAGTGGTCCGCCGCACCCTGGTGGACCAGGAAGCGCAACTGGGCACGGGACTGCCGCCACAGGAGCAGCTCAACCACTGCAAAGTCCAGGTAGCCGAAGTGGGTGACGGCAAAGACCGCGCCGCTGCCTGGCGACATCTGGCGGGACGGGCCGCTGGTGGATCCGCTTGGGGGCAGGTGCTCCAGGCCCGTGGCACGGATGTCCAGCCGCAGGGCCCAGCGGAGGAACTGTCCGGTGCGGACGATCAGCCGGTAGAAGCGGTCGTTGGGTGGGGGACGCCAGGGCATCGTGGAGCGCCCTAGAGGGTGACCTGGACTGAGGCATCCGGCAGCAGCTGCGTGAAGGCAGCGGACGGCCGGACGGCGGCGCCCGTGCTTTCGGCGAAGGACTTGATGACGAACCCGGTGGCAAGGGTCTGCCAGATGCGGATTTTGCGGAGCATGAAGTGCCCCGCGCCGCTGAGGGCCACGTACTGCATGCTGGCGGCGTCGGCAGACGCCCGGCGGGCAAAGGCCAGGGACTGGGTGGGACTGGTCATCTGGTCCGTGGTGCCATGGATGATCAGGACCTTCCTCCCGGCGACCCTTTCGGCAGGAGTCTGCGGGTCCAGCCAGGGCGCAAGGGCCACCACGGCATGCACCTGCGGGTGGTCGGCGGCGCACACGGCGGTCAGGCCTCCCATGGAGTGCCCCAGCAGGAAAACCGGAACGTCGGGGTGGCGTTCGGCTATCTGCCGCAACGCCCACCGTGCGTCCTGGAGGGGGGACATGTCGGGCCCGTTCCAGCCACGCACGCTGTTGCGCAGGGACCATACCGCCAGCCCCTGTTTCCCGCCGGCGCGGTGCAGGTGCCGGGCGAACGGGACCATCCTTGCCGGACTGAGGTGCCGGGCCTCAACCGGGTCGTGGCTGTGCGGCCTTCCGCCGTGCAGGACCAGGACCACGCCCCTGGTCTCACCGGATGCTTCGAGGACACTCAGCACGGGCCGGTGGGCAGGAACCGTGGATGCCGTCCCGGCCCGCACCACGCCACTGTCCGATGTTTCGCTGTTGCCGGCCCCATACCCGCCACGGTTGTCCATGCCTGGTTCCTCCCCATCCCAATGGTCCATTTATAAACCCTATGGCGCCCCACGTAGAGTTCAACGCATGAGGTTGTACTCCTGATGGGCGCCGGTCACTCCCACGCTTCCCTGGATCATTCGGAGCCGACGCCGCAAGCGATGGCTGCCCGCAGGAAAGCGAACCGCATCCTGGCCGCCGTGCTCATTCCGCTCGCACTGCTGACCCTGGCCGGCATGGCCGCGCTGTGGCCGTCGGGAAGCAAGGAAGGGATTTCCCTGGCCAACCCTTACTCCACAGCCCCGGGAGTCACCTTCGACACGGGCACCATCCAGAGCGTGGTGACCGGAAGCTGCATCGAGGGCGCCGGCCAGCAAAGTTCCGGCCAGCAGGGCACCAGTGACCAGGGCGCCGGCCAGCAAAGTCCCGGTCAGCAAGGCCCCACCCAGCAGGGATCCACGCAGCAGCCGCCGGGCCAGGGATCGGGCTGTACCTTCGCCTACACGGACCCGGACAAGGGCGGAAGCCCGGTGAAGGTGGTGATCAACCCGGACGTGGCCTCCTCGCACGGCGTGAAGCCCGGGGACCAGATCCGCTACCTCAACCTCTCGAACGTCCAGGGTGCCACCGGGTCCCAGGGCTCGCCGGCGTACGTCTTCGTGGATTTCGTCCGCACCCTGCCGATTGTGCTGCTCGCGGTGCTCTACGCCGTGGTGGTCATCGCGGTGGCCAGGTGGCGCGGGCTCCGCGCACTGATCGGGCTGGTGGGCGCGTACTTCGTGCTGGCCGCCTTCCTGCTCCCGGGGCTGGTGGAGGGCAAGCCGCCCCTGTTGCTGGCCCTGGTGGGGTCCACCGTGATCATGATCGGGGTGCTGTATTTCGCCCACGGGTTCTCGGCGCGGACGTCCACGGCGCTGCTGGGCACCATCTTTGGACTCTCCATCACCGCCCTGCTCGCTGCGTGGGCAACGGACGCGGCAAACCTGGCCGGCGTGGGCAGCCACGATGCCGCCACCCTGGTCAACACGTCGTCCCACATCTCCATTTCCGGGGTGATTCTCTGCGGACTCATCATCTCGGGCCTGGGCGTCCTCAACGACGTGACCATCACCCAATCATCGGCCGTGTGGGAGCTCTACGAACTCGCCCCCGCCAGCAGCGCCCGGAAGCTCTTCACCTCCGCCATGCGAATCGGCCGCGACCATATCGCCTCCACCGTGTACACCATCGCGTTCGCCTACGCCGGCGCCTCGCTGCCCATCCTGATCATCGTCATGCTCTACGACCGGCCCCTGATGGACACGCTCACCAGCGCTGAACTGTCCGAGGAAGTCATCCGGACGCTCGTAGGTTCCATTGGGCTGGTACTCGCCATCCCGGTCACCACCCTGATCGCCGTGCTGGTGGTCAAGGCGACAGGGATCAAGCCAGCGGACGTCCCGGCGACGGCAGCAGAGAACGACGACGACGGCCACGTCCACGCCGGGGACGTGGCGGACACCGGGGCGCTCGCCGCAGCGGCCCTTGAGGAACGCAGCCGGCGCACCGCCGTCGAACCCCTTGACGAGCAGCCCGCCACCAGGCGGGGCCGACGGGCCGACCGCGCCTGACCCGCGTCCGGTACGGCCGGCAACCTACTGGTAGTTCGCGAGCCAGAGATCCGGGCCGAAGACCTCGTACTGAATGTCTTTGGGCCGTACGCCCGCGCCGACGAGGGCGGTGCGGACGGCCTGCATGAAGGGCACTGGTCCGCACAGGTAATACTCGGCGTCGGAGGGCAGAACCACGTCGTGGATGTTCATGAATCCGGAATGCACGTTTCCGCCACCTCCGGCCGCAGCCGATCCCGTGCCGTCCGGGTTGAGGAACCAGGTATTGATGGACCCGTCCTGCAGCGCGGACAGGTCCGCAGCCACCTGGTTCCGCAGCGCGAACGAGGCGGGGGAGTCGTCGGCGTGCAGGAACATGACCTTCCGCTGAGAGCCGGACTTCACCAGGTGGGACAGCATGCCGGCCATCGGAGTGATCCCGATGCCTGCACTTGCCAGCACCACGGGCCGGTCGGTGTACTCAAGGACAACGTCGCCGAAGGGGGCGGACAGCGTCACCTCATCGCCCACGTTGACGTGGTCGTGCAACAGGTTGGACATCTCGCCGTCCGGTGTGCCCTCCGCCCGGACGCGCTTGACGGCGAACCGCCGGTGCTGCCCGTCGTCCGCCTGCGTGAGGCTGTACTGGCGTGGCTGCACGACGCCGTCGGGCATCTGCATTTTGAGGGTCACGTACTGTCCCGGAAGCGAGGGCTTTACATCCCGCTCGTCGGTGCGTTCCACCACGAAACTCACCACCTCGTCCGTTTCCTGGATCTTCTCGGCCACCCGCCAGGTGCGCCATACGGTTTCGGGACTGAGCCGTACGGCGTCGTACAGCCCGCGTTCCTTGTTGATGAGCATATTGGCCATGAGCCAGTAGACCTCGTCCCATGCAGCCGCCACCTCCGGGGTCACCGCATCGCCGAGCACATCGACGATGGCCCACATCAGGTTGTCGTGCACCACCTGGTACTGCTCGGGACTGAGACCCAGGGACACGTGCTTGTGCGCAATCCGGGACAGCAGGTGGTCGGGGAGGTGGGTGGGATCGTTGACCAGGAAGCCGGCAAACGCGGCGACGGAACCGGCCAGGGCCTGCTGCTGCCGGCCGTCGGCCTGGTTGCCGCGGTTGAACAGGCCATTGAGCAGTTCGGGATGTTCCTGGAACATGTGCGTGTAGAAACGGGAGGCAATTTCCTGGATGTTTTCCCCGACGACGGGGAGGGTCGCCTGGATTACCGGATACGAAGTGTCGGACAGCATGGGCATGTCTCCTTCAAGGTCCTGGCTGGTGTGCAGTCCCGCGCCACGCCAGCACCGCCGGAAACCCCGGAACAGGCCCTTTGGCACTCGCAGGGAGCCGATTTGCCCGGCTTTGCAACAATGGACAGGTGACTGTTGCAGCAACTCCTCCCGCCCCCAAGCTGGAACTCCCGCCCCTGAAGCTGGGACCCATCACGGTGGACACCCCCGTGATCCTGGCTCCCATGGCGGGCATCACCAACTCCGCCTTCCGCAGGCTCTGCCGTGAATACGGCGGCGGCATGTACGTGGCGGAGATGGTCACCTCCCGCGCGCTGGTGGAACGGACGCCCGAATCCCTCCGCATCATTTCCCACGACGACGACGAAAAGGTCCGCTCCGTGCAGCTGTACGGCGTGGATCCGGGCACCGTCGGCGCCGCGGTGCGGATGCTCGTGGAGGAAGACCGGGCCGACCACATCGACCTCAACTTCGGCTGCCCCGTCCCCAAGGTGACCCGGCGCGGCGGCGGGTCCGCCCTGCCCTGGAAGATCGACCTCTTCACCGCGATCGTTCAGACCGCCGTCAGGGAGGCGTCCAAAGGCAACATCCCGCTGACCATCAAGATGCGCAAGGGCATCGACGATGACCACCTGACGTACCTCGACGCCGGCCGCATCGCCCGCGACGCCGGTGTTGCCGCCGTCGCCCTCCACGGCCGCACCGCCGCCCAGTTCTACTCGGGCAAGGCCGACTGGTCCGCCATCGCGAGGCTCCGCGAAGCGCTCCCGGACATCCCCGTGCTGGGCAACGGCGACATCTGGTCCGCCGAGGACGCCGTCCGGATGGTCCGCGAAACCGGCGTGGACGGCGTGGTGGTGGGCCGCGGCTGCCAGGGACGGCCGTGGCTCTTCGGCGACCTGCAGGCCGCGTTCGAAGGCAGCGACGTCAGGCACCGGCCCAACCTGCGACAGGTGGCTGAGGGCGTCTACCGCCACGCGGAACTCATGGTGGAGACCTTCGGCGACGAAGGCAAGGCGCTGCGCGAGATCCGCAAGCACATCGCCTGGTACTTCAAGGGCTACGTGGTGGGCGGCGAACTGCGCACCAGGCTTGCCCTGGTGACCAGCCTTGAGGTCCTCCGGGACACCCTTGCCGAGCTGGACCTGGACTCGCCCTACCCGGGCGTTGACGCCGAGGGCCCCCGGGGCCGTGCCGGCTCGCCCAAGAGGCCGGCGCTGCCCAAGGACTGGCTGGACTCCCGGGCACTGAACGATGACCAGTCCCGGGACATCGCGGCTGCCGAACTGGACGTTTCCGGTGGCTGAAACCCGCGTGCCGACGCCCTCCGGAGCCGGGACCCCCACCGCGGGCCTGGCGCTGCCCGGCTACGACACCCACGACTCCGCCCGCTGGGTGGAGGAGCCACCCAAGAGTACCTACCGCTCCGACTTCGAACGGGACCGGGCCCGCGTGCTGCACTCCTCGGCCCTGCGCCGGCTGGGCGCCAAAACGCAGGTGGTGGCACCGGACACGGACGACTTTGTCCGCACCCGCCTCACGCACAGCCTTGAGGTGGCCCAGGTGGGCCGCGAACTGGGCCGGGCCCTGGGCTGCGATCCGGATGTGGTGGACACGGCCTGCCTCAGCCACGACCTCGGCCACCCGCCCTTCGGCCACAACGGCGAATCGGCCCTGAACGAGGTGGCGCACGCCATTGGCGGCTTCGAAGGCAATGCCCAGACCCTCCGCCTGCTCACGCGGCTCGAGCCGAAGGTACTCACGGCGGACGGCCACCCCGCCGGCCTGAACCTCACCCGCGCAAGCCTTGACGCGGCGTCGAAATATCCCTGGTCAGCCCTGGAAGCGCCCGTCATCCACGGGCAGCGGACCAGCAAATTTGGCGCCTATGAGGACGACCTGCCCATCTTCAACTGGATCCGGGAAGGTGCCCCGGAGCGCCGCACGTGCCTGGAAGCGCAGGTGATGGACCTGGCGGACGACATCTCCTACTCGGTGCACGACGTGGAGGATGCGATCGTCGCCGGCCACTTCCAGCTGCGCTGGATGGACAACCCGGACCACCGCGCCCGCGTGGTGGGCTACGCCAAACAGTGGTACCTGCCGCACAATGACCCCGCCGCCATCGACGCCGCCCTGGCGCGGCTGGAGGCCACGGACGTATGGGTGCGCGAGGCGGACGGCAGCCGCAGATCCATGGCGGCGCTGAAGAACATGACCAGCCAGCTGATCGGCCGGTTCTGCCAGAGCGCGCTGGAGACCACCCGCGCCGTCTACGGGCCGGAAAACCTCACCCGCTACAACGCCGAACTCATGGTCCCCGACGAGACCGTCATGGAAATCGCCGTGATGAAGGGCCTGGCCACCACCTTCGTCATGACCACCGAACACCGGCAGCCCATCTACGAGCGCCAGCGCGAGGTGCTCCACGCCCTGGTCACCGCCCTCAGCGCCACGGGGGACCGGCACCTGGAACCGATGTTCGCTGCGGACTGGCGGGCGGCGGACGACGACGGTGCGCGCCTTCGCGTGGTCATCGACCAGGTGGCATCGCTCACGGACGGGTCGGCCCTGGCCATGTACGAGCGCCTGGTGGGCAGCCTGCCCTCGCTCTGGTAGGCCGGCCGCAGCTCATTCCCGGGCACCCTCCCGATCAACAGCTTCCTTAAAGCATCTACACAGGAAGCAGGTGCACGATGGGAGGAAAGAAGGGCCGCCAGGAACGGGAGCAGGTCATGAATACTCGCAGCAGGGGCAAGCGCCTTGCCACCGGAATTACGGCGGCCGTTGGTGTCGGCAGCTTCGCGGCTGCCGGTGTGGCCGCAGCTGCCGTGTACGCTGCCACACCTTCCGTGATCGCCAGGACAACCCCCGCCGCGGACAGTACCACCCAGGGCACGGCGCCCAAATCCGGCCCTGCCCGCTCCGATGATGACGACTACGGCACCCGGCAGGACAACGGCACGCGCCGCTCCAGGAGCTACGGCAACACCAGCCCCGTCCAGCCAAGCAAGGGCGGCACCGTCCACGGCAGGTCTTCGGGGTCCTGACGTGGGAGGTTCAGGGACCGCCGCGGGCCCAGCCACCCCGCGGGACGTCGCACAGGCGGGATGGACGGTGTGGGGGCTCGAGGCCTCGGTGACGGTGACGGAACCCGGTGTCCTCGGTGCCGCGGAGGAAATCGTCCGCGACGTCGTCGCCGCCGTGGACCGCGCCTGCAGCCGGTTCCGGGACGACTCGGAACTGGTAAGGCTCCAGCCCCTGATGCCATCGGGCGTCAACGTCAGTCCGATGTTCCAGCATCTCCTCGAGCGCGCCCTCGACGCCGCACACCTGACCGGCGGGGATGCTGACCCCACCCTCGGCGCCGAGCTGGCCGCCCTCGGCCATGGGCCCCGGAAGGGCGCCCATGCGGAAACCACGGGGCACCCGGGAATGAGGAGCATTCCGGTGCCGCCCGCGCCCTCCACGCCGGCAGTGCCCGCACCGCGTGCGCCGGGCTGGTCCCGCCTGCACCTCGACGCCGGCACCTTGACCCTTCCCGCGGACCTGCGCCTCGACCTCGGCGCATCGGCCAAGGCCGTTGCAGCGGACCTCGCTGCGGCTGAAGTGCACCGACAGCTGGGCTGCGGGGTGCTGGTGAGCCTGGGCGGCGACCTGGCCAGTGCAGGAGCGGGACCCAAGCAGGACGGCGAACCCGGCCCCTGGCAGATCCTGGTCCAGGACCTGCCCTCCGACCCCGCCCAGCACGTTTCGCTTGCCCCCGGTTTCGCCCTGGCCACGTCGAGTACGCAAAAGCGCCGGTGGACGCACCAGGGAGCCCAGGTACACCACATCCTTGATCCCCGCTTTGGCCTTCCTGCCGACCCTGTGTGGCGTTCGGTGACCGTGGCGGCCCCCTCATGTCTGGAGGCAAATGCCTTCAGCACCGCGGCCATAGTGCGGGGCTTCGCGGCCCTCGAATGGTTCCGGGCCGAAGGGATCCCGGCGCGGCTCGTGGACAGCCGGGGCAGGGTGGCCGCCACTGGCGGCTGGCCTGCCGAGAACTACCTCCCTGCCGGAATCGAAAGCCCGGGGGACAGCACGCAGGCAGATCAAAACTCCCGTCACTTTGGAAAAGCAAGCGTCAGCGAAGGTGCACGCCATGGATGAGGCACTGTGGGCTTTCGGCAGGGTCAGCGGATTCGTTTCCCTGGCACTGTTCACCGCGTCGGTACTGCTGGGGATCCTTAACCGATCCGGCCGGCCCATGCTGGTGCTTCCGCGCTTCTCCATCAGCCTCCTGCACCGGAACATCGCCCTGCTCGCCACTGTCTTCCTCGGGCTGCACGTGGGATCCCTGCTTCTTGACTCCTATGCCAAGCTGAACCCGGTGGACATCGTGGTGCCGTTCCTGGGCTCCTTCCAGCCGTTCTGGCAGGGGCTGGGGACGGTGGCCCTGGACCTGGTCCTGGCTGTTGTAGTGACGGGGCTGCTGCGCCACCGGATCGGGCAGCGCACCTTCAAGGCGGTCCACTGGCTCAGCTATGGTGTCTGGCCTGTGGCCATGGCCCACGCACTCGGCAACGGTACGGACGTCTCCAGCGGGTGGTTCCTCCTGCTCGCTGCTGCGTCCGCGGTGGCCGTTGCAGCGGCCCTGCTGTGGCGGCTGAGCCCGTCCTTCCTCGAAACGTCCCAAGCCAGGCAAGGAAACCTCCCGTGAGCCAAGCCCGTGACACCCGCCCGTCCGCACCCCGTGACGGCTACCAGGACGCTTACCGGGATGATTTCAACGGCACCGTCCCCACGGCGCCCCTGCAGGCGCCCCAACACGCCAGTCCACGCCAGGAGCCACGCCTGCTGGCTGCAGGCCCGGAGGCGGATTGGGCGCGGCACCTGGAGGCTTTCGGCCCCTGGGAGCCGCAGGCCGGAGGGCCCGGCTTGCTGGACGCGCTCGGAGCATCCGGATTGACCGGCCGTGGGGGTGCGGCGTTTGAAACCTGGCGCAAAGCCACGGCCGCTGCCGGTACCGGCAGGAAGGGCGTTTTTACTGCCCGGCCCGTGGTGATCGCCAACGGCGCCGAGGGTGAGCCGCTCAGCTTCAAGGACCGGACGCTGCTGGCCCATGCACCCCACCTGGTGCTCGACGGGCTGTTTGCCCTGGGCGGCGCCCTTGGCGGCGCCGGACTCTACGTCTACGCACCGGCCGTCACCCTTCCGCGCGTACAGCAGGCCCTGGCTGAGCGTCCCGGCGGCAAGCGGGTGCGTGTGGTGCAGTCCCCGGAAACCTTTATCTCGGG
Source organism: Pseudarthrobacter sp. NPDC080039 (assembly GCF_040702335.1). Lineage (NCBI taxonomy): Bacteria > Bacillati > Actinomycetota > Actinomycetes > Micrococcales > Micrococcaceae > Pseudarthrobacter > Pseudarthrobacter sp. NPDC080039. Next base: position 27,021 of record NZ_JBFBKY010000008.1, read on the forward strand.
CGAGTCGTCCGCCGTCGTCAATATGATCGGCAACGGTGCCGCGGTTCCAACGGACCAGCGCCGCCGCCTCAGCGAGTCGGGCCTCCACGGCCGTCCCACGCTGGTGGTCAATGTCGAAACCCTCGCCCAGGTTGCCCTGATCGCCCGGTACGGTGCCCCCTGGTTCAGGGAGGCGGGGACACCAACTGATCCGGGCACCCGGCTGGTCTCCGTCTCCGGGCCTGCCCCGGTGCGCGATGTTGTGCTGGAGGTGCCCGGCGGGGCGGATCTTTCCGCCGTCCTGGCGGAAGCGGGGATGCCGTCCGGATCGGTTTCTGCGGTCCTGGTGGGCGGATACCACGGCCGCTGGGTGCGGCCCGCCGAGCACGCTCTCTCGCCCGTGGGGCCGCCGGCGCGCACGGTACGGCCGGGCGCAGGGGTGATCCACGCCTTGGGTACGGACGCCTGCGGCATCCAGGCAACCGCGGGAATCGTCAGCTACCTCGCCGGCCAGTCCGCCCGGCAGTGTGGCCCCTGCATGTTTGGCCTGCCGGCGATGGCATCCGTCCTGAACCGGATCGCCGGAGGGGAACGCAACCCCCGCCTCACCGCCGAACTGGACCGCCTGGGCCGGCTGGTTTCCGGCCGCGGCGCGTGCCGGCATCCGGAGGGGACCACGGGGCTGGTCGGCAGCGCGCTGGAGGTTTTCGCCGCGGACTTCCGCGCCCACCTTTCCGGATACTGCGCAGCCCCGGGAGGTGCGGCGGCATGAAAACGTACCTGCACATCGACTGGACCAGCTGTGACGGCCGGGGCCTGTGCACCGAACTGCTTCCCGGCGTGCTGGACCGGGACGACTGGGGTTACCCGGTGGCCCGCGGGAAAGCCGGCCGCGAACGGACGGACGTTCCGCTGCGGGACGCGGACCGTGAAGCGGCGGAAGAAGCCGTCTTCCTTTGCCCCAAGCTGGCCCTCAGCCTGCAGCAGCGGGCGGCTCAGGAACCGGCCCCGCGGACACCCGGCGGGGGAGCCCGGGACACCGGCACCCGGCACTGACAGTAGGATTGCTGTGTGGCTGGGCTGATAAAACGTGAAGATATCGACGAAGTACGCCAGCGCACGGACATCAAGGAAGTGGTGGACGGCTACGTCACGCTTAGGGGCGCCGGGCTGGGAACCTTCAAGGGTCTGTGCCCCTTCCACGACGAGCGCTCGCCATCCTTCACCGTCCGTCCCCAGGTGGGCCGCTACCACTGCTTCGGCTGCGGCGAGGACGGCGACGTCATCGCCTTCGTCCAGAAGCAGGACCACAGCTCCTTCCAGGAAGCCGTGGAAAAGCTGGCCGCCCGGATCGGCTACGAGCTCCGCTACGAGGACGGCGGAACGGGTCCCAACCGCGAGGAAGTGGGCCGTCGGCAGCGGCTCCTGGACGCGCACAAGATCGCCGGCGAATTCTTCCGCGCCCAACTGCTTACTCCCGGCGCCGCCGAGGCGCGCAACTTCCTGTTCGGCAGGGGCTTTGACCGGGCGGCGGCGGAGCATTTCGGCTGCGGCTACGCGCCACAGGGGTGGGACGCGCTCCTGAAGCACCTTCGCGGCCGCGGCTTCACCGATGCCGAACTCAAGCTCACCGGCATGTTCAGCGAAGGCAACCGGGGCATCTATGACCGCTTCCGGGGGCGCCTCATCTGGCCCATCAAGGACATCGCCGGCGACACCATTGGCTTCGGCGCCCGCAGGCTCTACGAGGATGACCAGGGACCCAAGTACCTCAACACGCCCGAAACAACGCTCTACAAGAAGTCCCAGGTCCTCTATGGCATCGACCTGGCAAAGCGCAGCATCGCCAAGGACCGCCAACTCGTGGTGGTGGAGGGGTACACCGACGTAATGGCGTGCCACCTGGCAGGAATCACGACGGCGGTGGCCACCTGCGGCACCGCGTTCGGCACCGAGCACATCAAGATTGCCCGCCGGCTTCTGTCCGACGACGGCACCGGGGGAGAAGTGGTGTTCACCTTCGACGGCGACGCGGCCGGCCAGAAGGCGGCCCTGCGGGCCTTCGAGGAGGACCAGCGCTTCACTGCACAGACCTATGTGGCCGTGGAACCTACTGGGGCCGACCCCTGCGACCTGCGGCTCAGCAGGGGTGACGAGGCAGTGCACGCCCTGATCCAGTCCCGCAGGCCGCTGTTCGAGTTCGCCATCCGCAGCACGCTGAAGCAGTTCAACCTGGACACCGTGGAAGGCCGGGTCCAGGGCCTGAAAGCGTCCGTCCCCGTGGTGGCCGCCATCCGCGACGCGTCCACCCGGACCGGCTACTGCCAGGCGCTCACGGGGTGGCTGGGTATGCCGGACCCCAACGAGGTCCTGCGCCTGGTCAACGCGGAAGTGAAGAACGCCGCGAAACGAGGTGAGCCGGGCAGGTCCCCGGCTCCAGGGCAGCAGCAGCCGGGAGGGTCCTCCCGCCCTGCTCCCGCCCAGCCAGGCGGTCCCGGCGTAGCTGCCGGGCCGTCGTCGGGCGCTGTCCCTTCCTTCAACCGCCCCGACCCGCGCGACCCCGTGGCCTCCATGGAGCGCCAGGCGCTGGAGGTGGCGCTGCAGCAGCCGGCCCTGCTCGGCGGCGGGGTGTGGGACAGGTTTGCTGCCGCGCGGTTTGCCACTCCCGCCTTCCAGGCCGTCCACGACGCGATGCGGGCCAGCGGTGCAGGACTGACAGGCGATCCAGTGCGATGGGTGGAGCAGGTGATGCATGAGGTCCCGGAGCCGCTCCGGCCGCTGGTCTCGGAGTTGGCAGTGGTTCCGCTGCCCGCCCACACCGAGGAGGCGGTGCTGAAGTACTGCCGGGATATCCTGTCCCGGCTCTTCGAACTGCAGATCACCCGGGTCAAGGCGGACAAGATGGGCCAGCTGCAGAGGCTGGATGCGGCAGCTGACCCCGAGACCTACCAGCGGCTTAACCGTGAGCTGTTGATGCTGGAGATGGAACGCCGGGCGCTGAGGGCCGAGGCGTAGCCCCGCCTGCCGCCCCCGCCGGGTGGGGGAGATCACTGCCACCCCGATTTCGTTTCCGCCGCAGGTGTTTGCTAGGCTGATACCCGCTTCATTCCTCCTTAGCTCAATTGGCAGAGCATTCGACTGTTAATCGAAGGGTTGCTGGTTCAAGTCCAGCAGGAGGAGCTTCCATCCCCGTTCCGGCCTCCGGAACGGGGATTTTTGTTTGCCCAATGGACCGTCTGGGCCCGGAATTCCGCCGATTTCCCTTCCGCCGGAAACCTTTGCTAATGTCATACCTGCTTCATTCCTCCTTAGCTCAATTGGCAGAGCATTCGACTGTTAATCGAAGGGTTGCTGGTTCAAGTCCAGCAGGAGGAGCGCTACGAAAAAACCCCGTTCCTCCAGCTGGAGGAACGGGGCTTTTTCTTTCCGCGGGGTGGGAAGCCTGGCTGTGGGGCGGTGGGTCAGACGAAGTCCATTTCCACCTGGAGGAACCTTTCGGCCTCGGCGATGGCTGCCTGGAAGGCCTCCGTCTCGGTGGGCGACTTCCGGGGCTCCCGGGGGTTCCATTCGTGCGGCGCCGAGTGGATCCTGACAAACCCGGAGTCCGGGGGAGCGTAGAAGATTCCGAACCGCTGCACGGGCCATTCGGGGGAGGTCTCCGGCGCCACCAGCAGGGCTGCTTTGAAGGCGGGATTGAACCATTGGGCGATGGGCCGGCGCCGGTCTTCCGTGAACAGCCCGGCGGCGTACAGGGCCGCTGACTGCTGTCCCGCCTGCGCACACAGGCGCTCCCACCACAGTGGCAGGATCCGGGCGTCGCACCGTTGCCATGTGGCCGGAAGTGGCGGTTGGTTCTGCCAGCTGGGCACGGGATTATTTTATCGCGGGAGGGGGCAGTAAGGCAGGGAAGGCTCCCCGGGCGGACAAAACCCTGCGGCCCGCATTCTCACCGGCGTTTCCCCGGCCCCCGGTTCCGCGGCCCCGGATTCACCCGGTAGAGGAGCGCGGCGCCGGCCAGCGTCCCCAGGATGATGCCCCAGGCGGGGTTGCCCACGGCGCGGCCGGCGAAATAGCCCACGACGGCGCCCAGCACCGCCCCGAGGAAAAGTCCCCTGCTGTTCCGGTGCGGTTTTCGGCTCATGGACGGCCTTCCTTGTGGAGCTCCGGGGTTGTGGCGGCAGCGGCGGGGCGACTCAATGGATTGAGGGTACAGTGCGGGGACGGACCACCAGCCACAGTGCTCCAATAGCAGCCAGGATGCAGGCGGCCTGCACGGCGCCCATCGGGGCCGCGCTGGTGATGCCCAGCCACCCCACGACGGGGGAGATCAGCCCGGCCATGAGGAACGTTGCCGCCCCAAGCAGTGATGCCGCTGTACCTGCCTGCGCTGCGTGGGCTGCCAGCGCCAGTACCTGGACGCAGGGAAACATGAAGCCGGTGCCCATGATGTAGAACCACAGCGGCACCATGACGCCCCACAGGCCCAGGCCGGCCCGGTCGAACACCACTATCAGCAGGGCCATCAGGAACATCCAGGCCGTGGCCCCGGCAAGGATCCATTGCGGCGGGACGATCCTGATCAGCCGCGAACTCGTCTGCACGCCTGCCACGATGCCCAGGGAATTGATGCCAAAGAGCAGCCCGTACTGCTGCGCGGAAAAGCCGAACACGTCCTGGAAAAGGAAGGGCGACGCCGAGAGGTAGGTGAAGAGGCCGCCGAAGTTGAACCCGGCCACCATGAGCAGACCCACGAAGATCCGGTCGCTGAAGAGCGCTTTGTAGCGCTGCCCGGCAGTCATGCCGCTCTGCCCCCGCTTTTCCGGGGGAAGAGTCTCGCGCACCAGGAGGAGGGCCGCCGTGATCACCAGGGTCCCGTAGGTTGCCAGGAAGACGAAGATGCCTGGCCACGGCATCACCAGGAGCAGCTGGGAGCCGATGACGGGGGCCAGGATGGGCGCCAGTCCGTTGACCAGGGACATCCGCGAGAACATCCGCACCATGGCGTATCCGGAAAACAGGTCCCGCACCATGGCCATTGCCACCACGCCGCCGCCGGCCGCACCGACGCCCATGAGGACGCGGAAGATACCCAGCGTGGTGATGTCAGCGGACAGGGCGGCTCCCAGGGACGCAGTGATGTGCAGTGCCGTGGCCAGGATCAGGGGAACCCGGCGGCCGAACTTGTCGCTGAAGGGTCCCACCACCAGTTGCCCGAACGCAAAACCCACCGTGGTCCCTGCCAACGTCAGCTGGACCTGGGCCTCGGTCACCCCCAGGCTGGCCTCCAGGGCCGGGAAGGCGGGCAGGTACAGGTCGATCGTGAACGGACCAAGGGCGGTCAGGGCGCCCAGGAGGAGGATATACAAAAGCTTCCGGCGGCGGCTCAGCAAGTCGCCCGGATTGGGGGGATTGGTCACGAAGAACAATCCTAGGCCCGGCCGGAAGCGTTTTTGCATCGTTGTAGGCCGCGCCGCCCGGCAAGCCCCCAAGTTCGTCCTGAACTGAATGGTAGTTTGGGGGGCGTGGACTGTGCGGCTGCACATTTCCGCAGCAACGGAAGCAGTATGGACCCATGAACCAGTAAGGCGGAACCGATGAGCGGACGTCACAGCGGGCGCACCAGCCCGGGATTGCGCATCACTGCGCTGCCCGGGACGGCAAGACTCCTTTTCCGGTTGGCCCCCCGCCAGCTCAACGACGAGATCGCCTTCGCCAAGATCGAACTCAAACGCAAGGGCATCCAGGTGGGAGTGGCCGCGGCCTTCTTCGCCGTGGCGCTGCTCTTCCTGGCGCTCCTGGTGGTTGGACTGATCGTCGCAGCCATCATGGGCCTGGCCACCATCATGCCTGCCTGGCTGGCAGCGCTCCTGGTCTCCGCCGCGTTCCTCATCATCGCCCTCATCGGCGGACTGGTCGGCCTGGCAAGATTCAAGAAAGCCATGCCGCTGATGCCCGAGGAAACCATCCGCGGCATCAGGCACGACATCGGGGTGGCCCGCGAAGGTTCCGCCTTCAACCCGGCTGTCCTGGATCCGGACAGCCCGGAGGCCAAGGCGGCGAAGGCCGCAAAGGCCGAAGCGGCTGCCAAGGCCAAGGCCGAGAAGGAAGCCAAGGCTGCCCAGCAGAGCCAGGAGTTCCCGCACGCGTCCGAACCCGAGCTGGTGCGGCGCCTGAGCCAGCGGCGCCACCATCTCACCGAAGTCCGGGACGAGCTCGGCACCGAACTGGACCTCAAGACGCAGGCCCGGTACCTGCTGGCGGCCGCCCAGGTCAAACTGCGGGAGAGCCAGGTCCTGGCCCGGCGCAGCGTTGATGCGGCAGGCCAAAGGCTCGCCGGGGTCTCCGGCTCGGCGGAGCTGTCGAAGCGCTGGAAGCCGCTCGCGGCCTTCGTGGCAGCGGGGACGGTTATGCTGGTCCTCCTCCGCAAGCTGTTCCGCTCCGCCTAGGCCCTGTTTTCCACGCGCAGCGTCCTGCCGAACCGGGCTACGGTAAAGAAGGCACGCTAAAAGAAACAGGGATGCAGGGCGCAGGCAAACAGGGTCTCCGCGAACAATCCATCACCGACACACCGCGCTGCCGCGCCGCAGGAAGGAGAGGGGACGGGTGAAGTTCATTGGCGCAGGCGCCCGCCCCGGCCGCCCCCAGGTGGATCACGACCTCGTGTTCACCATCCCCAACCTGCTCACCGTGGTGCGGTTCATGGGTGTTCCGCTGTTCATGTGGCTCGTCCTGGCCCAAAAGGAATACGGAGCCGGGGTGATCGTCCTCGCCGTCATGGCCGGGACGGACTGGATTGACGGCTACATTGCGCGCCGCTTCGACCAGGCCTCCAGGCTCGGCAGGGTCCTTGACCCCATCGCCGACCGGCTGGCCCTGCTGGCCGTGGCATGCACCCTGGTGATTGCCGGCGTCGTACATTGGCTGTACCTGGCCGCGCTGGTGGTGCCTGATGCTGTGTTGCTGGCCTTGACGCTCTCCTTCTTCCGTGGCCACCCTGACCTCCCCGTCAGTGTGGTGGGCAAGGTGCGGACGGGGCTGCTGCTCCTGGGCACCCCGCTGCTGGTCCTCTCCCGCCTGGATACCGGGGTTTCGGACCAGCTCTTCATTGCCGCCTGGGTGGTCCTTGGCCTCGGGCTGATCGGCCACTGGGTTGCCGCGTATAACTACTTCTGGGCCATCCTGCGAAAGGGCAGGGAATTGAAACAGCACGACGGCGGGAACGGCTGATGGTGTGGTTGGCCGTCGGCCTGGCGGTGCTCGGCGCCTTTTGCCTCGCCCTGGGTGCCCAGCGCCAGGGGAGCGCCGTCAAGGCCGACACCGGCGGCCTTGCCCTGAGTTCCAACGGCTTCCTCCGCCTGCTCCGCAATCCCCGGTGGATGTTCGGGCTCCTGCTGCTGTGCACGGGCATGGCCATGAATGCCGTAGCCCTGGTGTCCGCGCCGCTCACAGTGATCCAGCCCATCGGCGCCATCGCGCTGGTCATCACCACCGTCGTCAACGCCCGCGACCAGGACCTGACCATTAACCGCGCCACCGCCGTCTCCATCGCCGCCTGCGTCACGGGATCGGCGCTCTTCGTCCTCCTGGCGGTCAACGTCACCCAGGAAAGCCACCATGTCAGTCCCGCGGACGAGCTCACCATAGTGCTGCTCCTGGCCCTGGCGGTCGGGCTCTTCGGCACGCTGGCCGTGACCTTCAGGCACCGCATGAACGCGTTCATCTACATCCTTGGCGCAGGCATCCTGTTTGGCTTCGTGGCGGTCCTCACCAGGATCATCGGCAAGCACCTCCTGGATCCCAACGGCCTCTTCCTGCTGAACGTGCAGTGGTACTCGGTGGTGGCCATCATCGCCGCCGGCGGCCTGGGTTCGTGGTTCGTCCAGAGCGCCTATTCCACCGGACCGCCGGACCTGGTCATCGCCGGGCTTACGGTGATCGACCCCATGGTGGGCATTGCCATCGGCGTCATCATCCTGGGCGAACTGCGTCCCGACGTCCATGCCGTGATGGCGATTGCGATGGGAACCGCCGCCTGCCTTGCTATCGTTGGGGTTATCGCCCTTTCCCGGCACCACCCGGAGGTCACCAAGCGCAGGAAGGACGCGCGCAAGGCCGCCGGCAGGCCGTCCCACTAGCCCATTCCCTTCACGACCCAGCAATCCCACGAGGCCCCGTGCCCCCGCGCCACAGGCCAACCGTGCTGTCAGTTCCACGCTGCCCGCACCGTGACCATCAGGAGTACTCCCATGACCACGCCCGCCGACCAGCGCCCCCTGACCATCCTGATCGCCGCCGATACGTACCCGCCGGATGTCAACGGCGCTGCCCAGTTTGGGTACCGGCTGGCCAAGGGCATGACTGCCCGGGGCCACAACGTCCATGTCCTGGCGTCGCGGGACAGCAAGGGAAAGAGTTTCACCGAGTTCCGCGAGGAAGCGACCGTGCACCGGCTCCGCTCGCACCGGGCGTTCACGCACGAAAGCTTCCGTCTCTGTTTCCCCTGGGAAATCAAGAAGGAAATCAGCCTTCTCTTCGACCGGGTCAAACCGGACGTCGTACACATCCAGAGCCACTACATGATTGGCGAGCACGTTCTCTACGAGGCCGTGAAGCGCGGCGTCCGCATTGTCGCCACCAATCACTTCATGCCCGAGAACCTGAACCCCTTCCTGCCGTTCCCGCAGTGGTTCAAGGACATCATCGGGCGCGTCTCCTGGAAGGACATGGGCAAGGTCATGGGCCAGGCTGACGTTGTCACCACGCCCACGCCCCTGGCTGCCAAGGCGATGCACGACCACGCCTTCCTTCGCAAGGTCCTGCCGCTCTCCAATGGCATCGACTCCGCGGCCTACGAACTGCAGCCCGGTGAGCACATCGAGCCGCACGCCCACCCCACCGTGCTCTTCGCGGGACGCCTCGCAGAGGAAAAGCACGTGGACGTGCTGATCGAGGCCATCAGCAAGACCCCGCCACAGCTGCAGGTACACCTGGAAATCGTGGGTGGCGGGGAAGTGCGTCCGGCCCTGGAAGACCTGGTGCGCCGGCTCGGACTCACTGACAGGGTCAAGTTCCTGGGCCTTGCCAGCGACGACGAACTGCGCACTGCCTACATCCGCGCCGACCTGTTCTGCATGCCCGGAACGGCGGAACTGCAGTCTCTGGTGACGCTGGAAGCGATGTCCGCCTCCACCCCGGTGGTCCTGGCCGATGCCATGGCCCTGCCGCATTTGGTGCGTGACGGTGAGAACGGCTACCTCTTCACGCCCAACGACAGCGACGACCTCGCCAAGAAGATCACCCAGGTCCTGGAACTGCCCCAAGACGAACAGCGTGCCATGGGCCGCGCCAGCCGGCAGATGGTGGAACCACACAGCCTCCAGGGAACCCTGCAGACCTTCGAGGACCTGTACCGCGGCGCCACGTATGAGGACAAAGTGGTCTGAAGCCTTTCCCGGGTTTGCTAGAGTGTTTTTGCCCTGCCGGAGCGCGGCGCTCAAACACCTGCTCCCGGGGTTTTGGGGGGCTATAGCTCAGCTGGTTAGAGCGCGGGACTCATAATCCTAAGGTCCTCGGTTCAAGTCCGAGTAGCCCTACCCCTGCTGCAAACCGCGGCCGACGATTTTCGTCGGCCGCGGTTTTCTTGGTTAACCCCATTCCCTGCGGTATGTTACTGACCAGTAACATACCGTGCTCCGTCCCGTGCATGGTCACCGCTGATCATCAAAGAAGGTATTCATGGCCCCCTCAGCCGAATCCCACGAGCTTCCCTACGCGGATGGCGATTTCTTCGCCTTCGAGCAGCTTCTGTCCGGCAAGGAGCAGGACCGGCTCGCCGAGGTCCGTGACTTCCTGGCGCGCGAGGTCAAACCTGTGGCGGCGGACTGCTGGAACCGCGGCGAATTCCCGATGGACCTGGTGCCGAAGTTCGCCGGGCTGGACCTGGTGAGCCCGGTCCGGCGGCAGGGCTACTCCAATCTGTTCGCGGGCATGCTGCATGCGGAGGTCACCCGCGCTGATGCTTCCATTGCCACCTTCCTCGGCGTGCACGACGGCCTGTTCACCGGCTCGATCGAGTTGTTGGCGTCCCAGGAGCAAAAGGACGAGTGGCTGCCTGATATCTACGCCCTGAAAAAGATCGGCGCCTTCGGCCTGACCGAGCCCCTGGGCGGCAGCGACGTGGCAGGTGGAACGCGGACCACCGCGCGCAGGGACGGTGACAGCTGGATCCTCAACGGCGCAAAGCGATGGATCGGAAACGCCACGTTCTCCGACTGGGTCGTGGTGTACGCCCGCGATGTTGCGGACAACCAGGTCAAGGGCTTCATGGTGGATACCTCGCTGGCCGGCTTCAGTGCCACAAAGATCGAGAACAAGATCTCCCTGCGGACAGTCCAGAACGCAGATATCGTCCTGGAAGACGTGGCGGTCCCGGACCACTTCAAACTGGCCAACGCCAACAGCTTCCGCGACGTCAACAAGGTCCTCAAGGCCACCAGGCTGTCGGTCGCCTGGCAGGCCGTGGGCCTCCAGTTGGCCGCCTTCGACGTTGCCCGCCGCTACGCGGTGGAGCGGCACCAGTTCGGCCGGCCCCTGGCCTCCTTCCAGCTGATCCAGGACCAGCTGGTCCGGATCCTCGGCAATACCGTCAGCTCCATGGGCATGATGGTCCGGCTCTCCCAACTGGAGGATGAGGGTATTGCCAAGGATGAACAGTCCGCGCTGGCCAAGGCCTTCGCTACCGCGCGCATGCGGGACAGCGTGGCCCTGGGCCGCAGCATCCTGGGTGGCAACGGCATCGTAACCGACTATGAGATGGCCAAGATCTTCGCCGACGCCGAGGCCATCTACTCCTACGAGGGCACGGCCGAAATCAACACCCTGGTCACGGGCCGCGCCATCACCGGCATTTCCGCCATCGTCTAGCCGCGGGTGGGTGCGTGGCTGCCGCGCCAGGGCGTGCGCGGCCGGACGGTCTACGGCGGGCCACGCAGCGGCAGCAGGATAGAGGGGCGGAGGTCCAGGACGAACTGAAGAGGATTGACGTAGTCCTCACCGTCCCGGACGCCCCAGTGCAGACACTGTGTAGCGACGCAGTGCCCCGGCAGGACGGTGCCTATGACCTGGCCCGCAGCAACAGTGGAGCCTTCAGCCAGCCTGCTGTCCACCGGTTCGAAACTGCTGCGCAGCCCATTCCCGTGATCGATGGTGATCACGGGACGGTCCACCACCGCTCCCACGAAACTCACCGTTCCCGCTGCGGGCGACCTGACCTGCGTTCCTGCCGCAAAGTCGAGGTCCACCCCGCGGTGTCCGCTGAGCCAGGGCCTGGGCGGCGGATCGAAACCGCGCAGCACGGGCGGCCGCGGTGCCAGCGGCCACAGCCAGGAAAGCCTGGCACCCGTTGCGCCGCCCGTCGTCGTACTTGCCTGTTGGTTGCCGGCAGGCCGTGCCGCGGAAGGCTGCCCGTTTCCCGCCCCGCTGTAGTGGAGGGCCGGCCCGGGAATTGATGCCACGGACGCGGGGAGCAGCAGGAGCGCGGCCAGGAGGATTGGTGCTTTCATGCCCCCAGCCTGTCCGTGTGAGGGGAGCGCCGGGAGGCCCGGTGCCGGCTATGTGGACAACGGTGCGGCAGGGTCCGGCTGTCTGCTGGGCGGGGGCGCCTGTAGTACACTTGATGGAGCAGTTTGCTGCGCCCTCAACGCATCCCGTCCAGTGGTTCACCCCCGCGGTGTATGGCCCTGTCCGGATTGCGTCGGCACATCTCATTCAGGAGTGTGGGGGAGCGGCGGCTGACTACGCGCATCCAGCCCTCCCGCGGCCAACGCTCCGGCGTCGTCCGGGGAGGACCGCACTTCCTGCGGTCAGGCTTTTGTCCTGATGGGAAGAACGGTGGATGCCAGGAGCACGGCCCGTCCGGGCCACGCTGATCAACCGTCAACTATTGGCAGGGTAAGAAGCCCCCGGGTTCTCTCATGAATGACCTGCCGGAAAATAAAGGAGCGTCGGAATGCCCGTCGTAACCATGCGCCAGCTGCTTGACAGCGGCGTCCACTTTGGACACCAGACCCGCCGTTGGAACCCGAAGATGAAGCGCTTCATCTTCACCGAGCGCAACGGCATCTACATCATCGACCTGCAGCAGTCGCTGTCCTACATCGACCGTGCCTACGAGTTCGTCAAGGCCACTGTTGCCCACGGCGGCACCGTGCTCTTCGTCGGTACCAAGAAGCAGGCCCAGGAAGCAATTGCCGAGCAGGCAACCCGCGTTGGCCAGCCCTACGTCAACCAGCGTTGGCTCGGCGGCATGCTGACCAACTTCCAGACGGTTGCCAAGCGTATCCAGCGCATGAAGGAACTCGAAGAGATCGACTTCGACGACGTCGCCGGTTCCGCTTACACCAAGAAGGAACTGCTGCTCCTCAAGCGCGAGCTCACCAAGCTGGAGTCCAACCTGGGCGGTATCCGCAACCTGACCAAGGCTCCGTCCGTGCTCTGGGTTGTCGACACCAAGAAGGAACACCTCGCCGTTGACGAGGCCAAGAAGCTGAACATCCCGGTTGTGGCCATCCTGGACACCAACTGCGATCCGGACGAAGTCGACTTCCCGATCCCGGGCAACGACGACGCCATCCGCTCCGTGAACCTCCTGACCCGCGTTGTTGCCGACGCCGTTGCCGAGGGCCTGATCGCCCGCAACAACCGCGGCACTGGCGCCACCGAAGCTCCGGAAGAGCCGCTGGCCGAGTGGGAGCGCGAGCTCCTCGAAGGCAACAAGGCCGAAGCCGCTGCCGCTCCGGCAGAGGACGCTGAAGCTCCGGCTGCTGCCGAGGCTCCCGCCGAAGACGCCAAGTAAGACACAAAATCCGGATTTCTCCGCGCTGTCCGCAGCCGGAGCTGCTGACAGGATGGCGGCCCGCACCCGTGGGCTGCCGTCCTGTCGGTCCGTACACCACCAAACATTTCTAGACAGAGGGGTTCACATGGCGAACTACACTGCCGCGGACATCAAGGCCCTGCGCGAGCGCACCGGCGCCGGCATGATGGACGTCAAGAAGGCTCTTGACGAAGCCAACGGTGACGCCGAGAAGGCCATCGAGATCATCCGCATCAAGGGCCTCAAGGGCGCTACCAAGCGTGAAGGCCGCTCCACCGCCGAAGGCCTCGTGGCCGCCAAGGTCAGCAACGGCGTCGGCGTCATGATCGAGGTCAACTGCGAGACCGACTTCGTTGCCAAGGCTGACAAGTTCATCCAGCTGGCCGACAAGGTCCTGGCCGTGGCCGTCGAGTCCGGCGCTGCCGACCTCGAGACCCTGCTCGCCACCGACGTCGACGGCAAGCCGCTGTCCGAGGTCGTCGTCGAAGAGGGCGCCATCCTGGGCGAAAAGGTTGTTGTCCGCCGCATCTCCCGCATCGAGGGTGCAACGGTTGACGCTTACCTGCACAAGACCTCCAAGGACCTCCCGGCCCAGGTCGGCGTGCTGTTCGCAGTCGACGGTGAAGGCGAAGCCGCTGCCGCCGCCGCCCACGACGTCGCCGTCCACATCGCCGCCATGGCTCCGAACTACCTCACCCGTGAGGACGTTCCGGCCGAGCTCGTCGAGTCCGAGCGCCGCATCGCCGAGGAGACCGCCAAGGCCGAGGGCAAGCCCGAAGCCGCCCTCACCAAGATTGTGGAAGGCCGCGTGACGGGCTTCTACAAGGGTGAGGTCCTGGTTGACCAGGCATTCGCGAAGGACGCCAAGAAGTCCGTGGCACAGGTCCTCGAAGAGGCCGGTGTCAAGGGAACCGCGTTCACGCGTTTCCGCGTCGGCTCCTAGTCGAAACTGCAAGGGGGTGGCCACTTCGGTGGCCGCCCCTTTTGCATGCGCCCAATCCTCTGGAAGCCAGTCCATATGGAGCGCGGCCGGTTCCGACCACTGGATCCGGCAGGATACCCTTTTTTCGAACGTCACCAACGGGAAGGCATCATGGAAGCCGTCAACACTGTCACGAATTCAGAGAAGAGCCGGCGGCGGGTCCTCCTGAAGCTCTCGGGCGAGGTCTTCGGCGGCGGGAAACTGGGTGTCGACCCCGAAACCGTCCGCAACGTTGCCAAGCAGATCGCCGCTGCCGTCCCCCAGGTGGAAGTGGCCATCGTGGTGGGCGGCGGTAACTTCTTCCGCGGCGCTGAACTGTCCCAGAGCGGAATGGACCGCTCACGTGCCGACTACATGGGCATGCTCGGAACGGTCATGAACTGCCTTGCCCTCCAGGACTTCCTGGAGCAGGCAGGCGTGGAGACCCGGGTCCAGAGTGCCATCACAATGGGCCAGGTGGCCGAGGCCTACATCCCGCGCCGGGCCATCCGCCACATGGAAAAGGGCCGCGTCGTGATCTTCGGCGCCGGCGCCGGCCTGCCGTATTTCTCCACCGACACGGTGGCGGCCCAGCGCGCCCTGGAAGTCCACGCTGACGTGGTCCTCATGGCCAAGAGCGGGGTGGACGCCGTCTATACCGCAGACCCCAAGAAGGACCCCACCGCCGAGCGGCTGGAAACCCTCAGCTATGACGACGCCCTGCGCCGCGACATCCGCGTCATGGACCAGACAGCCATGACCATGTGCAAGGACAACAACCTCTCCATGGTGGTCTTCGGCATGGAGGGTGAAGGCAACGTCACCCGCGCCATCCTTGGCGAGAAGCTGGGCACCCTGGTCACCGCCTAGCTGCGGCTAGGATGATTTCAGGACAGTTCCATCCCCGCCCCTCCCGGCGGGGATGGAACCAGCAACAAAGAACCGCGTGAGTGCATAAACCGGCGTCCCGGACCGCACCAGAACCGTCAGGAGAGACCGTGATCGAAGAAACCTTGCTCGAAGCCGAAGAAAAGATGGACAAGGCGGTTGAGGTAGCCAAGGAAGACTTCGCTTCCGTCCGCACAGGCCGTGCCAACCCCGGCCTGTACAACAAGGTCCTGGTGGACTACTACGGTTCGCCCACGCCGCTGCAGCAGCTGGCCTCGTTTGCCATCCCGGACGCCCGCACCATCCTGATCACCCCGTTCGACAAGTCCGCCATGCGTGACATCGAGCGCGCCCTGAGCGACTCCGAGGTCGGCGCCAACCCGTCCAACGACGGCAACGTCATCAGGATCACCATTCCTGAACTGACCAAGGAACGCCGCAAGGAGTACGTCAAGATCGTCAAGACCAAGGGCGAGGACGCCAAGGTCTCCATCCGCAACATCCGCCGCAAGGCCAAGGAGACCCTGGACCGCCTGGTGAAGGACGGCGAAGCCGGAGAAGACGAAGGCACCCGCGCGGAGAAGGAACTGGACAGCCTCACCAAGGCCCACGTGGACGGCATCGACGAGCTGCTCAAGCGCAAGGAAGCAGAGCTGCTCGAAGTCTGATGGGCCAGGCAGATCAGGCCCCGGCAGCCAGGGCGCGCACACGGGGGAAGCAGCCCAGGAGCAACCCGACACCAAAGGCCGGGCGGAACCTCCCCGCCGCAGTCGCGGTGGGCCTGGCCATGCTCGTGGCAGTCCTGGGTGGCCTGCTGTTCCTCCCGCTGGCATTCGTAGCCATCGTCACGGCCTTCGCCGTCTTCGGCGTCTGGGAGGTCTACCGGGCCCTGGAAGCCAACGGCACCAGGATGCCGATCGTGCCGGTGATGACCGGGACGGTGGCCCTGCCGTTCGCCGCCTATTTCGGCGGGATCGAGAGCCAGCTGTTTGCCCTCCTGCTCAGCGCGGTGGCGGTCCTGTTGTGGCGTTCGATCGAAAGCGCCGCCGGATCGGCCAACAGTATTTTCGCGGGCGTCTTCACCCTGGGCTGGGTGCCGTTCTTCATCAGCTTCGCGGCCCTGCCCCTGCACGCGGCCGGCACGACGCCGCTGGGGCTTTGGCCCGGCGGCCTGGCACCCATCGGGGCGTGGGAGATCGCCGTCATGCTGCTGCTGGTGGTCTCCAACGACACCTTCGGCTATTTGGTGGGGGCGTCCCTCGGGAAGCACCCGATGGCGCCGAAGATCAGTCCTAAGAAGTCCTGGGAGGGGTTCGCGGGATCGGTGGGAGGCGCCGTGGTCATCGGCATCCTGGCAGCCATCTTCGTGCTGGACAAGCCCTGGTGGGTTGGCCTGGTCCTGGCCGTGGGAACGGTGGCAGCGGCCACCGCCGGCGACCTCGCCGAGTCCATGGTCAAACGCGAACTCGGCGTCAAGGACATGAGCAGTATCCTGCCCGGGCACGGGGGAGTGATGGACCGGCTGGACTCCATCGTCTTCGCCTCACCGGTGGCCTTTATCCTGTACGGCCTGGTGGCCGGCGCATAACCTCTGCCCGGCGTACCCGGGCACCTGACACAAACAGGGTCCGGCGCGGGCGCACCACGCCCGGCACCCTAAACTGGTGCGGAAGCACTACGGCTGAAGAGCATTGAAGGAATCGAAGTGGCATTGGACATTCATCGGCAGATCCCTGCGTCCTTTGAGCGCGTGCAGCGCAATGAGTACGGCTACAACGCCCGGCAGGTGGACCAGTTCCTGCAGCGGGCCCGGGTCTCCCTGGAAACGCCTGAAGCCGCCACCGATCCCGTCAACAGCACTGATGTGAGGGCCGTGTCCTTCGACCCCGTCAAGGGCGGCTACTCGGCCGCCGTGGTGGACGCCGCGCTGGACCGGCTGGAGGACGCCTTCGCCCGGAGGGAACGCGATGAGCTGATTGCAGCCCGCGGCGAAGACGCCTGGCTGCGCGAGATCGGCAACCTTTCCGGCATCCTTCGCGGCCGGCTGCACCGGCCGGACGGAGAGCGTTTCCGCCGGCCCACAAGGAACAAGGCCCGCAGCTACAACACGGACGACGTCGACCGGCTGTGCCGCGAACTCGTTGCCTACCTCGAGCAGGACAAGCCGTTGAGCGTGGACAGCGTGCGGCGCGCCGTCTTCCGCCCCGCAGTTGGGCGTGAGGGCTACGAGGAATCGCAGGTCGATGCCTTCCTGGACCGGGTTGTGGAACTGATGGCGGCCATCGACTGACCGGCTGTGGAAACAGGCCCTACACCCCGGACGGAGGGGTGGGGGACAGCGGCGAGAAACGGCGCCAGATGGTGCGGTAGCTCCGGTACCCCTGAACGGCGGTCACCGCCAAGAACCCGCCTCCGCACAGGGCGGCCGTCACCGCGGCCGGTGCCGTGCCGGCGCCCGCCAGCGTGACCAGCAGGCCCGCAAGGATGGCAATCAAGGCGGCGTTCGCCGTCGTCATGAAGATCATGCTGCTGCCCGCCACGTGGCTGAAGCTGCCACGGTTGCCGAAAAAGTAGTAGGTCTGGACGGAACCGGCCTGGTCGTCGTGGTGTGCCGACATCAGGTATGGGGCCACGCCTGGGTCCAGGTCCACGTAAGCGGCCCGCAGCCTGTTCATCGCCGTGACGTACATCAGGTCCTCGTGGGCCACATTCATCACCCTGAGCTGCGTCAGGACCCCGATTGCGGCGTCGATGAACAGGACAACCACGGCCAGCAGGACGAAGGCGTCGGAAAATCCGGTCGCCTGCCCCACCAGTGCCGCACTGACCACGCTGGCCGAGGTGAAGGTGAGGAACATGCTGATGCGGGTCAGCACCTCGGCCTGGGCCGTGCTGCGCGATGCCAGCAGCCCCCAATGTTCCGTGGCGAGCAGCTGGGCCCGCACCGCGGCGGGAACCCCTGCTTCGTGCTGCGGGGCGTTTTGGCGGGAGCCGTGCTGGCTGGACACGGCGCCGTCCTCCATGGACATGGCGCTATTGTCCTCCTGATCACCTCTCGGTCGCCAGCGGCCGTTCCGGAGTGTGGAGGCGGGTCATGATCCGCGGCATCGTGGCTGGAATCCGGTGCGGGGTGGCCTTGGAGACGGTGACCATCACGGCGAAGGCGGTGGGCACGCTCCACGCCGCAGGCTGCGCAAGCCACGCCGGCGCAAGGTCCGAACCGGACACGGCCGCGGCGATCATCGCCCCGCCGCACAGCAGGCCACCGGTCACCATGCCGGCGATGGCTCCGGCATCCGTCAGGCCGCGCCACCAGATCCCCAGCAATAAGACCGGGCACACGGTGGAGGCGGTGAAGGCGAAGACGAGGCCAACGCTTCCGGCCAGCGCCAGGGACCCGGTCATAAAGGCAAAACCAAGGGGGACGACGGCGGACACCACGGCCGCCAGCCGGAATCCCCGGACCCCGCCGCCCAGGACGTCCTGGCTGATGACGCCGGCCAAGGACACCACCAGGCCCGAGGTGGTGGACAGGAACGCTGCGAACGCCCCGGCTACCACCAGGGCGGAGAGGAGGTCCCCCGGAACCCCGCCGACGAGTTCGCCGGGCAGCCGCAGGACCATGGCGTCCGGTTGTCCCGAACGGGCAAGCCCGGGGGCGAACATACGTGCCACCAGGCCGTAGGCGGTGGGGAAGAGGTAGAACACGGACAACAGCCCCAGGACGATCAGGGTGGTCCGCCGGGCGGACTGGCCGTCCGGGTTGGTGTAGAAACGCACCAGGACGTGCGGCAGCCCCAGGGTGCCGAACAGCAGCGCCACCAGCAGGGAGACGTTCTGGTACAGGCCGGCCGGCGGCGCGCCCGTGGGGTTGGCCGCAGGCAGGGACTGCGGCTCGGTGCCTTGCCCGGCCAACACGAAAATGATGAACAGGATGGGCACGGCCAGTGCCGTCAGCTTGAGCCAGTACTGGAATGCCTGGACAAAGGTAATGGAACGCATCCCCCCGGCCACCACCGTGAGGCACACCACCACCACGACCGCCACCGACCCCACCCAGGACGGCAGGCCAGTGGCGATGTGGATGGTCAGCGCAGCGCCGTGGAGCTGCGGCACGATGTACAGCCATCCCACCATCACCACCACCAGGCTGGTCACCCGCCGTACCGTCCGGGACGAGAGGCGGGATTCCGTGAAGTCGGGAATCGTATAGGCTCCGGACCGACGCAGCGGGGCGGCGACGAAGAGCAGCAACATCAGGTAGCCGGCGGTGTAGCCCACGGGGAACCAGAGCGCATCGGTCCCGGATAACAGGATGAGGCCGGCCACGCCCAGGAAACTGGCGGCAGACAGGTACTCCCCGCCGATTGCCGACGCGTTCCACCAGGGCCGCACCGTCCGCGAAGCAACGTAGAAGTCACCCGTGGTGCGCGAGACCCTCAGCCCGTAGAACCCAATGATGGCAGTGGCCAGGGACACCACAGTGACGGCCGTGATGGCCAAACCGGCATTCACCAGGTCATCACTGTTCCCCGGCCAGGTCCCGGTACCGGGCCTCATTGCGGGCCGCGGTCCTGACGTACAGCCATGCGCTCAACCCAATCACGGGGTAGATGCCGGCGCCCAGCAGCAGCCATCCAAAGGGGATCCCGGCGATCCGCGCTTCGGCCAGCCCGGGAACCAGCACCAGGACCACCGGGAACGCGGCGAGGATCAGCAGGAAGCCACCGGCCACCACCAGGGCCAACCGCAGCTGGGACCGTATCAGTGACCGGACAAACACCTGGCCCACGTCGGAGTCCTGGGCGGCCTCGCGGGACTCCAGGGGACGGGGCACACCACGGGCAGGCGTGCCGGGGGAGGCAAGAGGGGCCGTGACCCGGACCCGGGTCATGCGTGCGGCCTGATCCTGGTGGCCTCCAGCTTCTCCCGCACGATCGGCAGGTGGCGCCGGCTGATGGGCAGGCCCGCGCCGGCCACCGTGACGCGGGGTCCGCCGGCCGCCAGCTTCATCGAGGACACGTGCTTGAGGGCCACCAAATAGGAACGGTGGGTACGGATGAAGCCGGCATCGGCCCATTGCTGTTCCAGGTCCGCCAGCGGCACCCGGATGAGGTAGCTGGCATCCGCGGTGTGCAGCCGGGCGTAGTCGCCCTGGGCCTGGACGTACGTGACGTCGTCGCGGCGGATCATCCTGGTGGTCCCGCCCTGGTCAACCGTGATCATCTCAGGCGCTGTCCCGCCGTCGCGCAGTTCACTGATGCGTCCCACGGACCGGGCAAGCCGCTCAGCGCGGACGGGTTTGAGCAGGTAGTCCACGGCGGCGAGTTCGAAAGCGGCCAGCGCGTGGTCCTCGTCAGCGGTGACGAACACAACGGCCGGCGGATTGCTGCTCCGGGCGATGGCACCGGCAATGTCCAGTCCGGACACCGCGGGCATGTGGATGTCCAGGAATACGGCGTCGATGCCGCCGGCGGACAGGGCCGTGAGCGCTTCGGCCCCGGACGTGGCCCGCGCCACCTTTCCGATGCGCTCGTCCCTGCCCAGCAGGAAGGCCAGTTCCTCCACGGCGGGCAGCTCATCATCAACGACGAGGACGTTAATCATGCTCCTAGGGTACTTCCAGCGGCAGGGGCTGCTTCACGCATCATGGCCGGGCTGGGACTTCGGCACGCGCATGGTGATCAGCGTTCCCTCGCCGGGTGCCGTTTCCACCACCAGGCCGTGGTCGTTGCCGTACACCTGCCGGAGGCGTGCATCAACGTTCCGCAGCCCCACGTGGTCGCCATCGGTGTGGCCGGCCAGCACCGAACGGAGCTGCTCCGGATCCATGCCCACGCCGTCGTCCTCGATGGTGACCTCGGCGAAGGCGCCGGCGTCCTCCGCCGTGATGCTGATATGCCCGGGGCCGGCCTTGGCCTCGAGTCCGTGCCGGACGGCGTTTTCCACCAGCGGCTGGAGGCTGAGGAAGGGGATGACGGTGCTCAGGACTTCAGGTGCCACGCGGAGGCTCACCTGCACGCGGTCCCCGAACCGGGCACGCTCCAGGAGCAGGTAGCGGTCGATGCAGCGCAGTTCCTCCGCAAGCGTGGTGAAGTCGCCGTGGCGCCGGAACGAGTAGCGGGTGAAGTCGGCGAACTCCACTACCAGTTCCCTGGCGCGCTCCGGATCGGTGTTGATGAAGGACGCGATGGCGTTGAGGGAGTTGTAGATGAAGTGCGGGCTGATCTGGGCCCGAAGTGCCCGGACTTCCGCTTCCATCAACAGCGTGCGGGAGGCGTCCAGCTCGGCGAGTTCCACCTGGACGGCCACCCAGTCAGCCACTTCCCCCGTTGCCCTGACCAGGCCTGCCCCCGCGGCAGGCGCGAAGGCGGCCACAGCCCCCACCACGCGGGTGCCGGCCCGCACCGGCGCGATGACCCCGGCGAGGCGGCCACCGGTGCCGCCGGCTCCCGCGGAGAGCACGGCTGTGCGCCCGGATGCCAGGACATCCGCAGCGAGCTCGAAGAGGCGCGGCCTGATGTCTTCGGCGCCCCCGTCCCAGGCAAGGACCCCTGAGGTGTCCGTAATCGCCAGGGCGTCGCAGGCCAGCAGGGCGCGCAGCTGGCGGCTGGCTTTCGCTGCGCCGGTAGGGTTCAGGCCGCGCCGCAGGTGCTGCCCGGCCTGCGATGCAGCATGCAGCGTGTGGTACGTGGCGCGCTCGGCGTCGGTGCCCAGCTCCCGGAAGGAGCGAAGCACCTTCAGGCCCACGCCGACGACGACGGCAATCGCCATGGCGATCACTGCCACGGCTGCGGCGGTGAGGAGGGGGGAATCCGGCATGCGCCCAGCGTAGCGGCGGCAGCCGCTTGCCGCAGCATCGCAACCGTTGAGCGACAGTGGGCACCGAAGTGCTGGAACACAGCGGTGGCCGGGCCGCAGAGTGATGGGTGTCACATCTGCGGTGCCCTGTGTGGATCAGGGCCTGCCGCCCGGTGTGTTCCGGCAACTCAATGAGGAGGAACGATGGGTAATGATGCCCATACTCCGGACGCAGCGGCGTCCGTGGACTTCGAGCAAGTCCAATCGACCGGGCAGTTCCAGGAATTGCGCAAGCGTCACCGCAGCTTTGTCTTCCCCATGGCAGTGGCCTTCCTGCTGTGGTATTTCGCCTACGTCCTGCTGGCCGACTACGCGGTGGATTTCATGTCCACCAAGGTCTGGGGCAACATCAACATCGGCCTGATCCTGGGCCTGCTCCAGTTCGTCTCCACGTTCGCCATCACCGGCTGGTACGTGCACTACTCCAACAAGCGGCTGGACCCCATCGCCACGGAAATCAGGCATGGCATCGAGGGGCACGAATTCGACAAGCACGGAAACCGAGTGGGCGGAGCCAACAAATGATCGCAATTCCCGCCGCGGTGGACATCTCCGCCCTCAAGGACACCACTCTTTTGAATATGGGCATCTTCGCCCTGTTCGTGGCCGTGACCATGGTGATCGTGTTCCGCGCCAGCCGGAACAACAAGACCGCCGCCGACTACTACGCGGCGGGACGTTCGTTCACCGGCTCGCAGAACGGCACCGCCATTGCCGGGGACTACCTGTCGGCAGCATCCTTCCTGGGCATCACCGGTGCCATCGCCATCAACGGCTACGACGGGTTCATGTACTCCATCGGCTTCCTCGTGGCGTGGCTGGTGGCGCTGCTCCTGGTTGCCGAACTGCTGCGCAACACCGGTAAGT
The DNA here is from genome assembly GCF_040702335.1 of Pseudarthrobacter sp. NPDC080039. Taxonomy (NCBI): domain Bacteria; kingdom Bacillati; phylum Actinomycetota; class Actinomycetes; order Micrococcales; family Micrococcaceae; genus Pseudarthrobacter; species Pseudarthrobacter sp. NPDC080039. The sequence goes on from NZ_JBFBKY010000008.1 coordinate 49,451, forward strand.
TCACCATGGCGGATGTGCTGTCCTTCCGGCTGAAGCAGCGCCCGGTCCGGATCGCCGCGGCCATCTCCACCCTCGCCGTCTGCTTCTTCTACCTGCTGGCGCAGATGGCCGGCGCGGGAAGCCTGATCTCCCTCCTGCTCGGCATCAGCGACTGGGGCGGACAGGCCCTGGTGATCATCGTCGTCGGCGCCCTCATGATCATGTACGTGCTGATCGGCGGCATGAAGGGCACCACCTGGGTGCAGATCATCAAAGCAATGCTGCTGATCGCCGGCGCGGCCGTCATGACGCTGTGGGTCCTGGCCATTTACGGCTTCAACCTCTCCGCACTCCTGGGCGGCGCCGTGGAGACCGCCAAGAACCCGGCCGTCCTCAACCCGGGCCTGCAGTACGGCAAGTCGGACACCTCCAAGCTGGACTTCATGTCCCTGGGCCTGGCGCTGGTGCTGGGCACCGCCGCCCTGCCGCACGTGCTGATGCGCTTCTATACGGTCCCGACCGCCAAGGAAGCCCGCAAATCGGTCGTCTGGTCCATCTGGCTGATCGGTATCTTCTACCTGTTCACCCTGGTGCTGGGCTACGGCGCTGCGGCGCTGGTCGGCGCGGACACGATCAAGGGCGCCCCCGGCGGCGTCAACTCGGCTGCTCCGCTGCTGGCGTTCCACCTGGGCGGCCCGCTGCTGCTCGGCTTCATCTCCGCAGTCGCGTTTGCCACCATCCTGGCCGTGGTGGCCGGGTTGACCATCACGGCCGCCGCTTCCTTCGCGCATGACATCTACGCCAACGTCATCGCCAAGGGCAAGGCCGACGCCGCCACGGAAGTCCGGGTGGCCCGGCGCACCGTGGTGGTGATCGGCATCCTGGCCATCCTGGGCGGCATCTTCGCCAACGGGCAGAATGTGGCCTTCCTGGTGGCGCTCGCCTTCGCCGTGGCCGCCTCAGCGAACCTGCCCACCATCATCTACTCGCTGTTCTGGCGGAAGTTCACCACCCAGGGCGCGGTGTGGAGCATGTACGGCGGCCTGGCCTCCGCGATCCTGCTCATCGTGTTCTCCCCGGTGGTCTCCGGAGCGAAGACCTCGATGATCCCGGGGGCCAACTTCGCGCTCTTCCCGCTCAGCAACCCGGGCATCGTGTCCATCCCCCTGGCGTTCTTCCTGGGCTGGCTGGGCACCACTCTGGACAAGAGGCGGGAGGATCCCGCAAAGCAGGCCGAGATGGAGGTCCGTTCGCTGACCGGCATCGGCGCCGAAAAGGCCGTGGACCACTAGAAGGAACCCGGCTTAACGTGAAGAGCCTCCTGCCGCTGCCGCGGTATGGAGGCTCTTTCGCTGGGCCCGGGCGCCTTCCGGTCGTGTCGGCTCCGGACCCTGGCGGGTTCAGTGCTGGTGGTGTCCGCCGGGCGCCAGGCTCCCGTGTTCGCCGTGCGGGACCGCATACTGGCCGGCCGTGGAGGCGGCGAGCCCCGGCGTCGTTATTCCTGCCACCAGCACGGCGCCGGCGAACGCCGCCAGCAAGAGCCGGCCGGGCCGCACACCTGCCGGTTCCTGCAGCAGTCCACCATCCTGTTGACGACCTTCCTGGCCGGCGCTTTGCCTCCTGAGCCATCCGAGCGCGGCGAGGATCATCAGCGTCAGCAGGAGAGCCGAAAGCTGTGTCAGGCCGAGCCCGGAGGTGGCGGCGGTGGGGAAGGCCACGGCCGTCAGGTGCACGGCCGCGGCGGCTGCCAGCGCCGCGCGCACCCATCGGCTGCCCATCAGCAGGTCCTTGGCCAGGAACATCACGGCCCCGGCCAGCAATGCGGCGCCCCAGAGTCCTGCCACGGCAGCCGCTGCGGGGATTCCGGGACCGGGGGCACCGGCCGCGAAGAGGCTTGAGGAGATGGCCAGGTTGACCGACGCTGCACCAAAGCCCGCGATCCCGGTGACCAGGCGAACCGTGGGGTGCGACTGGGACACCGGTGGGGGCGCCGGGTGGTGGAATGGCGCTGTAGTCCTGAGCGCTCCCATGCCGGGCGTTGGCATGTTAGGCCCGGGCGGCGGCGGGAGCCTTGTCCAGGGACAGCCCGACGCCGAGCAGGAGTACCGCGCTGGCAAGGTGGAGGACGTTGTCCGCACCGTTCAGGGCGATGATGTTCAGCGGCGAGTTCAGCAGGAACAGGCCCACGATGCCCACCAGGAGGTAGACGGCGCCCACGGTGGCGTTCACTGTGCGGGCGCCGGCCGTTCCGCGGAGTCCGGCGAGGAGCAGCGCGGCGCCGATGGCAAGGTGGATGACGTTGTGCAGCGGGTTGACTTCAAAGATGATGAGGTTCGCGCCCTCGGTGGCTGCGAAACCGATGCCCGAGGTGACAGCGAAGCCCAGGAGGCCCACCAGCAGGTAGACGGCTCCGAAGACGGTGGCGATGAGGCGGTTGGGTGAATTGCGCATGGCCCGAATCCTTCCGTTGGGGCGGGTGGCTTGTTCCCGCCGGCTTGGGATCCCTGGGCGGGACCCTCGGAAGCGATTCGGATCATGCATGGCCGTGGATGGGTGGAACGATCAGTACGCTTTCCATTTCCCCGGCTGCGGTTTTGGCTAGGCCGCAGGGCGCAGCTTGATGTTGACCATCCGGAGCTGGTCCCGGCCTTCGAACTTATAGGCAAGATCCACTTTCTTGCCGGTGCAGCTGATCTGGCCCACCACTTCGGCAGACTTCACCCCGTTGTCGGTGGTCACCTTCAGGTCGTTGTAGGCGGGCGTGCAGGAGCTGTCCATTTCCAGGCTTTGCACCCCCGAGATGAAGGCCTCCTTGGAGAGCTGTTGCTGCAGGGCAGGGTCCAGGTACTGGTCGTATGCTGAGGCTGAGTCGCCCGCGATCACCTTCCTGGTGAAGTCGTCCGCAAGGCCCCTGGCCTGGTTGGTGGCACTGCCCACCACGTTCACCAGGATGACGACGCCGATGACCACCAGCAGCAGCACGGCACCGATGCTGCCAAGGACGATCCACAGTTTCCGCCGGCTCCGCTCCCGGGGCGGCTCGCCGGGCAGACCGAACGGCGCCGGATGTTCCGGCATTGGGGGAAGCTGCTGCGGATAGCCCGCCGGGCCCTGCCGGTGTGGATCCTGGGGAATGCTCAAGGACTGGGCCTTCCTTCGTGAACGGGCGCGCCGGCCCCGCGGGGCGGTCCGGACCTTCCCGGCCGGCACATGACTGGAACCAGCCTATAACCCCGTGCGCCGCCGTCGTATTTGCCACAGGACGCCCGGCGTCCGGTTGCTGCCGCTAGGTTTCCCCGGAGCCCCGCTCCAGCAGGGGCTGCACCCGGAAGGGGATCAGCTCGCCCATCGCCAGGGCAGTGTCCGCCCGCTCCACCCCGTCACAGGCCAGGATCTTGCCGTTGATCCGGAACAGGTCCTCGGCATCCCGGGCCACCACCCGCAGCAACAAATCCGCGGAGCCCGTCAGCCCGTACCCCTCCAGGACCTCCGGGATGGCGGCGATCTCCTCCGCCAGGCGCCCCAGCTTCTGCTGCTGGACATGCACCGAGATGAACGCCATAAGCGGGTACCCCAGCGCCGCCGGGTTGATCCTCCGTTCAAAGGACAGGAAGACGTGCTTTTTCTCCAACTGGCCCATCCGCGCCTGGACCGTATTGCGGGACAGGCCAAGCTTTTGCGCCAAGGCAACGACGGTCCGGCGCGGATCCTGTGCCAGAGCCGACAACAGTCGGGTGTCAGTGCCATCCAAAGCTCGCATAATGCGCAACGCTAGCACGGTGGGAGGGCGGCCGGCAGGGCACTTTGCTCAGAAAATTCCGTGGCGGTTGTACCCCCTGGCTGTTGTGAGTAGTGTCACAGTATCTGGGGCAATGACGCCCGGAAGGCCGGTGGCGGCAGGGGCCAAAAGCCCGGGAAATCACTGGTCAACAACGTACGAAGGTTGCGGCAATCGTGTCTACAGACGAAACGGGCCATGGCGGCGCAAAGACCCCCCAAAGCGCAGGAAACCCTGGCGGAACCGGGCCGGAATTTCTCCAGCTGATCACCCCCGCGGGAGAGCGGATCAGCCATCCGGAGTTCGATTTCTGGGTCCGGGACGTAAGTGACGAGCAGTTGTGTTCCCTGTTCGAGGACATGACGGTTATCCGCCGCATCGATGTTGAGGCCACGGCCCTGCAGCGGCAGGGTGAACTGGCTCTATGGCCGCCGCTCCTGGGCCAGGAGGCAGCCCAGATCGGGTCCGGGAGGTCCCTGCGGGCGGACGACTTCGTGTTCTCCAGCTACCGCGAGAACGGCGTTGCGTACTGCCGGGGCGTGGACCTGACCGACCTCCTCCGCGTATGGCGTGGCAACGCCTCCGGTGGCTGGGACCCCTACAGCATCAACATGGCAACGCCCCAGATCATTATCGGCGCCCAGACCCTGCATGCCACCGGTTACGCCATGGGGATCCAGAATGACGGTGCCGATGCTGCGGCAATTACGTACTTCGGCGACGGCGCCACCAGTGAGGGTGACGTCAACGAGGCGATGGTCTTCGGGGCCAGCTTCCAGGCGCCGGTGGTGTTCTTCTGCACGAACAACCACTGGGCCATCTCCGAGCCAGTGCGGCTCCAGTCCCATATCCAGCTTGCGGACCGGGCCACCGGTTTCGGCATCCCCAGCCTTCGGGTGGACGGCAACGATGTCCTGGCGGTCATGGCCGCCACCCGGCTGGCCCTTGACCGGGCGCGGCGCGGCGGTGGACCCACGTTCATCGAGGCCGTCAGCTACCGCATGGGGCCCCACACCACGGCCGATGACCCCACGCGCTACCGCGATGCCAACGAGCTCGAGGACTGGGCAGCCAAGGACCCCATCACCCGGCTGGCTGGCCTCCTGGAGCGGAAGGGCCTTCTGACCGCCGAGCTGCAGCAGCAGGTCAAGGCCAAGGCCGACGCCGTCGCATCCGATATGCGCCGCGGCTGCACCACCATGCCGGACCCGCAGCCCATGGACATCTTCAAGCACGTCTACAGCACCCCCAACTCCTGGCTGGAACGCCAGCAGGACCATTACGCAAGGTATCTGGCCTCCTTCGGCGATCCCGCAGGTGCCGTTTCAGAGGAAGGTGCACGCTGATGACCCAGTTGACCTTTGCCCGCGCCATCAATGCCGGGCTGCGCAAGTCGCTGGAAAACGACTCCAAGGTGGTTCTCCTCGGAGAGGACATCGGCGCCCTGGGCGGTGTGTTCCGGGTGACCGACGGCCTGCAAAAGGACTTCGGCAAGCACCGCGTGGTGGACACGCCGCTGGCCGAATCAGCCATAGTGGGCACTGCGGTAGGCCTGGCGTACCGGGGTTACCGGCCGGTGGTGGAGATCCAGTTCGACGGTTTCATCTACCCGGCATTCGACCAGATCGTCAGCCAGGTGGCGAAGCTGCACTACCGCACGCGGGGTGCCGTGAAGATGCCCATCACCATCAGGGTTCCGTTCGGCGGCGGCATCGGCTCGCCCGAGCATCACTCTGAATCCCCGGAAGCCTACTTCACCCACACGTCCGGGCTGCGGGTGGTCACGGTGGCCAACCCGCAGGACGCGTACACGGTGATTCAGCAGGCCATCTCCTGCGATGATCCGGTGCTGTACTTCGAGCCCAAGCGGCGCTACCACGACAAAGGCGAGGTGGACGAGTCCGTGGATCCTGCCACGGCCCTGCCCATGGACAAGGCACGCGTGCTGACCGACGGTAGCGACGTCACCCTGGTGGCCTACGGGCCCCTGGTCAAGACCGCACTGGACGCCGCTTCCGCCGCCGCGGACGAAGGCATCTCCATCGAGGTCATCGACCTGCGCTCGCTGGCACCCGTGGATTACGAACCCGTGGTGGCCTCGGTACGGAAGACCGGGCGTTTGGTGATCACGCATGAGGCGGCGCAGTCCGGCGGGCTCGGCGCGGAGGTGGCGGCCAGCATCACGGAACGGTGCTTCTACCACCTCGAGGCGGCCCCGGTCCGGGTGACGGGGTTCGACATCCCCTACCCATACTCCAAGCTGGAAATGCACCACCTGCCGGGCCTGGACCGGATCCTGGACGGCGTGGACCGGGCCCTTGGCCGCCCCAATTCCCTGAGCGGCCTGGAAGGATGAGCGCCACCATGATTAAGGAATTCCGGCTCCCTGACCTGGGGGAGGGACTCACGGAGTCCGAAATCCTCAGCTGGAAAGTGGACGTTGGCGATACCGTCAGCCTGAACCAGGTCATTGCCGAGGTGGAAACCGCCAAGGCCGTGGTGGAGCTCCCGTCACCTTTCGCCGGGGTCATCAAGGAGCTTCACGAGCAGCCCGGTTCCGTGGTGGAGGTGGGCAAGCCGATCGTCTCCTTCGAAGTAGCGGACGACGACGGCGGGTCGCCTTCACCCCCGTCCGGCGCCTTGTCTGCGGGACCGGGGGAGGCGGTGGTGGAAACGCCCAAACGGGAACCGAACCTGGTGGGTTACGGCGCCGTCGTCGAGGGATCCGGACGGCCCACCCGGCGCCCGCGCAACTTTGCGCCGGTGGTTGAGCCCGTCGATACCAAGCCTGTCGACACCAGGCGCCCAGTTGTTGAGCCCGTCGAAACCAAGCCTGTCGAAACCAAGCCTGTCGAAACCAAGCCTGTCGAAACCAGGGGCGCCGAACGCCCCCGGTCCACGCCTCCTGTCCGGAAGCTGGCCAGGGACCTGGGAGTGGACCTTGCCCGGGTTTCCGGCACCGGTCCGGGCGGGCTGATCACGCGGGAAGACGTCCAGGAGTACGCGGGGCACGGGGAAGAGACTGCCGCGCCCGCGCCGGAGCCTGTGGCTTTCTCCGGCGGGACGCATCCGGGGGAGCGGGAGACGCGCATCCCGATCAAAGGCGTCCGCAAATACACTGCGGCGGCCATGGTGCAGAGCGCTTTCACCGCGCCCCATGCGACGGAATTCCTTACCGTGGATGTCACTCCCAGCCTGGAGCTGCTGGCCAAGCTGAAGGACAGCAAGGCCTTTGCCGGCATCAAGCTCACCCCGTTGACGCTTGCCGCCAAAGCCGTCCTTATTGCCCTGCGCCGGAACCCGTCGCTGAATTCGCATTGGGACGAAGAGCGCCAGGAAATTGTCACGTTCAATTACGTGAACCTCGGCATCGCTGCCGCCACGCCCCGGGGGCTCACGGTTCCCAACATCAAGGATGCGGACGCGTTGCCTCTGCCGCAGCTCGCCCAGGCGCTGACGGCGCTCGCCGAAACTGCGCGGGCAGGCAAGACGGCGCCCGGGGACCTATCCGGCGGCACGATCTCCATCACCAACATCGGCGTGTTTGGCATTGACGCGGGTACTCCCATCCTGAACCCGGGAGAGGCGGCCATCCTTGGCCTCGGTGCGGTGCGGACCATGCCTTGGGAGTACCGGGGTGAGGTGGCGCTCCGCAAGGTGCTCACCCTGAGCCTGTCCTTCGACCACCGGCTGGTGGACGGCGAACAGGGCTCCCGTTTCCTGGCGGACGTCGGAGCCATCCTGGCCGAGCCGGGCATGGTGCTCAGCATGGTCTAGGCGCGGTACCTTCCCGGGCCCGGTAATTTCCGGTGCTTTATGTCCAGCCGGTGGGCGGGCCGTCCACCATCAGGGCGGCGAGTGCCATCCGCTCCAGCAGGGGGCGGGCGACGCCGGGCGCCATCCGCCTGCCATGGCTGCGGACCGAATGCGGCGTGGAATTGATGAGGCCAAACGTGGCGTGGGCGCGCATCCGGAGTTCGCTGGTGTCGGTCCCGGGGTGGACCTTTGCCAGGACGTCCACCCACACCTCCACGTAGCTGCGCTGGAGGGTGCGCACCGCGGACTGGTCCTGCTCCGACAGGTTGCTCAGGTCCCGGTCCTGCACCCGGATCACGTCCGGCTTGCCGAGCGCAAAATCCACCTGGAACTCCACCAGCTGCTTGAGTGCGGCCAGCGGATCGGCCGATCCTGCCACCACCTGGCGTCCGCCCTCCAGCAGTTCCTGGCTCACGGTGACCAGCAGGTCGGCGAGTACTGCCTGCTTGCCGGGAAAGTGGCGGTAGACGGCGGGGCCGCTGACACCTGCCGCAGCGCCCAGGTCCTCGAGGGATACCCGGTTGAAGCCGTTGAGCGCGAACAGCGACGCCGCGGCAGACAGCAGCGCCTGCCTGCGGTACTCCTTGGCCTTTCCGCGTTGGGTGGTGGGAGCCGGCTGCGGCGTGGTGGCTGGTTGCATTGCATCGCTGGGTTGGGTTCCCGTGCTGGGCACTTTTCCTCCTAGGACCGACGCAGATTCTAGCAACGCGGTGATGTGTTGGACATCACAGTTAATCGAGACTAACCTGAATTTCAGTTATTAGTCACTAACCGAGTTGGCGCGGAGCTGGCCCGGAGACACAAGGATGGATCGTCGATGGAGACCCTGGCCACCCGGCTTGACCCAGCCAGCGGGTCGTTCCGCGCCAACCGGGAAGCGCAGCTGGCGCTCGCCGGGGACCTGCGGAAGCGCCTTTCAGATGCCGCGCTGGGTGGCCCGCAAAAGTCGCGGGACCGCCATGTGGCCCGCGGCAAGCTGCTGCCGCGGGACCGGATCGACCAGTTGCTCGATGACGGCAGCCCGTTCCTGGAGATTGCCCCGCTCGCTGCAAACGGCATGTACGACGACGAGGCCCCGGGCGCCGGAGTCATCGCCGGCATCGGCCTGGTGCACGGGCGGCAGGTCCTGGTCATCTCCAACGACGCCACCGTCAAGGGTGGCACCTACTACCCCATGACGGTTAAGAAGCACCTCCGCGCCCAGGAGATCGCCCTGGAGAACCGGCTGCCGTGCGTTTACCTGGTGGATTCGGGCGGGGCATTCCTGCCCAAGCAGGACGAGGTGTTTCCGGACAGGGACCACTTCGGCAGGATCTTCTACAACCAGGCGCGCCTGTCGGCAGCCAAGATTCCGCAGATTGCCGCCGTCATGGGATCCTGCACCGCCGGAGGCGCCTACGTCCCCGCCATGAGCGACGAAACCGTCATCGTCCGGAACCAAGGCACCATCTTCCTGGGCGGTCCGCCGCTGGTGAAGGCCGCCATCGGCGAAATCGTCACCGCCGAGGAACTCGGCGGCGGCGACGTGCACTCCCGGGTGTCAGGGGTAACTGACCACCTGGCCGAAAACGACGAACACGCCCTGCAGATCATCCGGGACATCGTAGCCACGCTGCCGCCCCCCGCAGCCCCCGCCTGGCAGGTGGAAGCCGCCGTCGAACCTGCTGTGGACCCGGAAGGGCTTTACGGCGCCGTTCCCACGGACGTCAATGCCCCCTACGACGTCCACGAGGTGATCGCCCGGCTCGTGGACGGGAGCAGGTTCCACGAGTTCAAAAGGGAGTACGGCACCACCCTGGTCACGGGATTCGCCCGGATCTGCGGACACCCCGTGGGGATCGTGGCCAACAACGGCGTGCTGTTCAGCGAGTCATCGCTCAAGGGCGCCCACTTCATCGAACTCTGCGACCAGCGCGGCATCCCGCTGCTGTTCCTGCAGAACATCTCCGGCTTCATGGTGGGCAAGGACGCCGAACAGGGCGGCATCGCCAAGAACGGCGCCAAGATGGTCACCGCCGTCGCCACCGCGCGCGTCCCCAAACTGACCGTGGTCATCGGCGGCTCCTTCGGCGCGGGCAACTATTCCATGTGCGGCCGCGCGTACTCGCCACGCTTCCTGTGGATGTGGCCCGCAGCCCGGATCTCGGTGATGGGCGGCAACCAGGCTGCCAGCGTGCTGGCCACCGTGAAGAGGGACCAGTTCGAAGCGGCGGGGGAGGACTGGCCGACCGAGGATGAGGAAGCCTTCAAAGCGCCCATCCGCCGGCAGTACGAGGACCAGGGCAGCCCCTACTACTCCACCGCCCGGCTGTGGGATGACGCCGTCATCGACCCCGCCGATACCCGCACCGTCCTTGGCCTGGCGCTCGACGTCGTTTCCCGCACCCCCTTGCCGGAGACCTCCTTCGGCCTCTTCCGGATGTGAGCCAGCAATGACCATGCAGACCAACACCGCCACCCGTGCCGCCGCCAACCCCGCAGGTGCCCGGCCCCCGTTCAACACCGTCCTTGTGGCCAACCGCGGCGAAATCGCCTCCCGCGTTATCCGGACACTGCGGCAGCTGGGAATCCGGTCGGTCGCCGTGTACAGCGATGCCGACGCCGGCGCGCGCCACGTGCGGGAAGCTGACACGGCCGTCCGCATTGGGCCGGCCGCTGCGGCGGACAGCTACCTGAGCATTGACGCCATCCTCGACGCCTGCCGGCAGTCCGGCGCCGACGCAGTCCACCCCGGTTACGGCTTCCTGAGCGAGAACGCGGACTTCGCGCGGGCCCTGGAGAAGTCCGGTATCACGTTCATCGGTCCGGGCGTTGAAGCACTGAATGTCATGGGCGACAAGATCCGGGCCAAGAACCACGTGGCGGGGTACGGCGTGCCCGTGGTCCCCGGCATCGCCAAGCCCGGCATGACGGACACCGAACTCGCCGAGGCGGCCGCCGCCGTCGGCTTTCCGCTCCTCATCAAGCCCTCGGCCGGTGGCGGCGGCAAAGGAATGCACGTCGTGGAAAAGCAGGCGGACCTCGCTGCGGCGCTGGCCACGGCACGCCGCGTGGCCGCCGCCGCGTTCGGCGACGACACCCTGTTCCTCGAACGCCTGGTGACCACCCCGCGGCACATCGAGGTGCAGGTGCTGGCGGACAGCCACGGCAACGTCATCCACCTGGGGGAGCGTGAGTGCTCCCTGCAGCGCCGGCACCAGAAAGTCATCGAGGAAGCCCCCTCGCCCCTGCTGGAGGGCTTGCCCCACGGGGCTGACGTCCGTGCACGGATCGGCGAAGCCGCCTGCAACGCCGCCCGCAGCGTGAACTACACGGGTGCCGGAACCGTGGAGTTCCTGGTCTCCGACGACGCGCCCGACGAGTTCTTCTTCATGGAGATGAACACCCGCCTGCAGGTGGAGCACCCCGTCACCGAAATGGTCACCGGGGTCGACCTGGTGGAATGGCAGGTGCGGATTGCCGCCGGTGCGGAACTGACGCTCCGGCAGCCCGACGTCGGACTTTCCGGCCACGCTGTGGAGGCGAGGGTTTACGCAGAGGTGCCGGAAAAGAACTTCCTGCCGTCCACCGGGACGGTGCTCAGGCTGGATGAGCAGCCCGCAGGCACGGACGCCCGGGTCAGGGTGGATTCCTCCCTGGTGGAAGGCCTGGAACTTTCCGCGAACTACGACCCCATGATTTCCAAGGTGATCGCCTGGGGTGAAGACCGCACGGCCGCGCTGAACGCCCTGGATGGGGCCTTGTCCGGCTACACGGCCCTGGGCATCGACACCAACGTGGAGTACCTCCGTCTCCTGCTCAACGACCCTGACGTCCGCGCCGGACATCTGGACACGGGCCTGATCGAACGGAAGCTGCCGGCCCTGGACTTCCGGCACGCCGGCGATCCCGAACTGGTGGCGGCTGCTCTCTACGCCTTCTCCCTGGAGCCGCAGGACAACCCCGCTCCGGTGGGTGGCCCATGGCAGGAGCGCAGCGGCTGGCGCCTGGGAGCGCCGGCGCCGCGCAAGGTCAGCCTTGGAACGCCCGACGGCGGCGTGGCAACGGTGGCCGTCACCCCCAGTCCCAATGGTGGAAACGCGGCTGTGGTCGCAGTCAACGGCGGAGCGCAGCAGACGGCCTCACTGCACGTGTCCGCGGATGGTCGGGGTGCCGTTCTCACCCTTGACGACGCGACGTGGGAGTACCGGGCGGCGGCCAGCCCCGGACCACCGCTCCAGCTCTTCTTCGGCAACGATGGCTGGTCCTGCCACCTGGAAGTCCTGACGCGGGAGGCACGGCTGGAACGGGTGCTGGCGGCAGTCCAGCGGCAGGAAGGTGCTGCCGATCCCCAAGTGCGCTCGCCAATGCCCGGAACCGTGGTGGCCGTTCCGGTCAGCGACGGCGACACGGTGCAGGCAGGGGAGGTCCTGCTGTCCGTGGAGGCCATGAAGATGGAACACCACTTGGTGGCCCCGCTGGCCGGAACAGTCCACCTCACCGCCCGCACCGGCGACCTGGTGAAGGCCGACCAGGTGCTGGCCACCATCCACCCCCAACCCCCTGCGGAAGCCACTTCCACAGATACCAACCCAGACACAGCTGCAGACACCGCTGCAGGCCAAGGCGAAGGAGCCTGACCATGACCGGTTTTGAACTCACCGAGGAATACCAGGACCTCAGCGACACCGTCCGCGACTTCGCCGACAACGTGGTGGCCCCGGTGTCCGCCAAGCACGACGAAGAGCACAGCTTCCCCTACGAAGTGGTGAAGCAGATGGCCGAAATGGGGCTGTTCGGACTGCCGTTCCCGGAGGAATACGGCGGCATGGGCGGGGACTACTTCGCCCTGGCGCTCGCCCTTGAGCAGCTTGGCCGGGTGGACCAGTCCGTTGCCATCACGCTGGAAGCCGGGGTCTCCCTGGGAGCCATGCCCGTGTACCGGTTCGGTACGGACGCCCAAAAGCAGGAGTGGCTGCCCATGCTGGCGTCCGGCCAGGCGCTCGCGGGCTTCGGACTCACCGAACCCGAGGCCGGCTCCGACGCAGGCGGCACCAAGACCCACGCCAGGCGCGAGGACGGCAACTGGGTCATCAACGGCAACAAGGAATTCATCACCAACTCCGGCACCGACATCACCCGCCTGGTCACCGTCACAGCCGTCACCGGGCAGCGGGAACGCCCGGACGGCACCATCAAAAAGGACATCTCCACCATCCTGGTGCCCACCGATACCCCCGGCTTCAAGGCGGAAAAGCCCTACAACAAGGTGGGCTGGAACGCCTCCGACACCCACCCCCTGACACTGAAGGACGTCCGGGTTCCGGAGGAAAACCTGCTGGGCGCGGAGGGGCGCGGGTATGCCAACTTCCTGTCGATCCTGGACGAGGGCAGGATTGCCATTGCGGCCCTGGCCACCGGCGCGGCCCAGGGCTGCGTGGACCTGTCCGTCAAATACGCCCAGGAACGCAAGGCGTTCGGCCACGAAATCGGCAAGTACCAGGCCGTGTCCTTCAAGATCGCGCGCATGGAAGCGAGGGCCCACACGGCTCGGCTGGCCTACTACGACGCGGCCGCCCGGATGCTCGCCGGGAAGCCGTTCAAGACCCAGGCGGCCATCGCTAAGATGGTCGCAGGCGAGGCGGCCATGGACAACGCGCGGGATGCCACCCAGGTATTCGGCGGCTATGGCTTCATCAACGAGTTCACCGTGGCACGCCACTACCGCGACTCCAAGATCCTTGAAGTGGGGGAGGGCACCACGGAGGTCCAGCTGATGCTGATCGCCCGCGAACTGGGATTGTAGTCCTGCGCCTGCCGCAGGACCGTAGCCGGCCTGAAAGGATCAATGATGATTGACAAGGTTGTTGCCAGCGCTGACGAAGCCGTGGCCGACATTCCCGATGGCGCTTCACTGGCCGTGGGCGGATTTGGCCTCTGCGGCATCCCCGTGGCCCTGATCGACGCCCTCCACCGGGCGGGCACCACGAACCTGGAAACGGTCAGCAACAACTGCGGCGTGGACGACTGGGGACTCGGCATCCTGCTTCGCGACGGACGCATCCGGCGGACCATCAGCTCCTACGTCGGCGAAAACAAGGAGTTCGCACGCCAGTACCTCGCCGGTGAACTCGAGGTGGTGCTCACCCCGCAGGGCACACTGGCCGAGAAGCTGCGGGCCGGGGGCGCCGGCATCCCCGCGTTCTACACCAAGGCCGGGGTGGGCACGCAGGTGTCCGACGGCGGCCTGCCGCAGAAGTACGACGCCAACGGTGGCATCGCGGTTGCCTCGGCACCCAAGGAAGTGCGCCCGTTCGGCGGAGTGGACTACGTCCTGGAAGAGTCCCTTACCCCGGACTTCGGGCTGGTGCACGCCTGGAAGGGCGACCGGCACGGCAACCTGGTCTTCCACGCCACGGCCATGAACTTCAATCCCTTGTGCGCCATGGCGGGCAGGATCACCATCGCCGAGGTGGAGGAACTGGTGGAGCCGGGCGAACTGGACGCGGAGCATATCCATACCCCGGGAATCTTCGTCCAGCGCGTGGTGCTGGCGCAGAACGGCGAGAAGCGGATCGAGAAGCGGACGGTCGCACTTAACCAGGCAGGAGCATGACCATGGACCCCAACAGCCCCGAAGCTCCCCGCCCGGAAGCCGTCCGCCCGGAATACCGCCGGGCAGGCTTCCAGCAGCACGCCGGAACGGGTGACTCCACGTCCGCAGCCGAAACGAAAGGCTGGACCCGCAACGAACTGGCGGCCCGGGTGGCAAGGGAGCTCCACAACGGCCAGTACGTGAACCTGGGAATCGGCATGCCCACCCTGATTCCCAACTACATCCCGGACGGGGTGGAAGTGGTGCTGCATTCCGAGAATGGAATCCTCGGCGTCGGGCCGTACCCGGCAGAAGATGCCCTGGACCCGGACCTCATCAACGCCGGCAAGGAAACCGTGACCGTCAACAGGGGTGCGGCGTTCTTCGACTCGGCGACCTCCTTCGGCATGATCCGCGGCGGCCACGTGGATGTCGCCGTCCTGGGGGCCATGGAAGTGGCCGCAAACGGAGACCTGGCCAACTGGATGGTCCCGGGAAAGATGGTCAAGGGCATGGGCGGTGCCATGGATTTGGTGTTCGGAGCCAAGCGGGTGATCGTGATGATGGAGCACGTCGACCGCAACGGCAACCCCAAGATCGTCCAGCAGTGCTCGCTTCCGCTGACAGGCAAAGGCTGCGTGGACCGGATCATCACGGACCTCGCCGTGATCGACGTCGTTAAGGACGGGGGCCCGTCCAGGCTGGTCCTGCGCGAACTGGCCCCCAACGTCTCCGTCGAGGACGTGGTGGCCGCCACCGGCGCCGAGCTTTTCGAGGAAGACCAGGAACTGACGGTATGACGGGCACGGATTCCCAAGGCGCCGGCGCAGGCACGGGAGATGACGACGGCGGCATGCCGGTCATCGAGCAGCGCGGACTCTACTTCGATGAGTTGGAGGAAGGGGTGGTGTACGCCCACCGCCCGGGCCGTACAGTGACCGAAACGGACAACGTGCTGTTTTCCACGCTCACCATGAACACCCAGGCGCTGCACCTGGACGCGGCATGGAGCGCGGGCCAGCCCTTCGGCCAGCGGCTGATGAACTCCATGTTCACCCTTGCCACCATGGTGGGCCAGTCCGTCACCCAGCTGACCCAGGGGACCATCATTGCCCAGCTGGGCCTGACGGATGTCTCCTTCCCGCATCCGCTCTACCACGGGGACACGCTCTACACGCAGACCGTGATCACCGGCAAGCGGCTGTCCGCCTCACGCCCCGGACAGGGCATCGTGACCATGACGCACACCGGACGCAACCAGGACGGGACGGTAGTGGCCCGTGCCACCCGCAGCTGCCTGATGTGGACCCGCGAGGCGCATGTGAAGGGGCAGGGCGCCGGACAGGAGACAATGCCAGTATGACTTTTGTGATGGGCCCTGCCCTGCTTTTCTGCCCCGCCGACCGGCCGGAGCGCTACCAGAAAGCCGCTGCCCGGGCGGACGCCGTCATCCTGGACCTCGAGGATGCGGTGGCGCCCGCGGACAAACAGCGCGCCCGCGGCGCCATCCTGGCCCAGCTGGGGACCACCGGTGTGGAACCGGAGCTCGAACCCAGCTGCACCATTGTCAGGGTCAACCCGGCAGGCACCGAGGAATTCGAAAAGGACCTGCACTGCCTGTCCCACACCCCCTACCGCACCGTGATGCTCGCCAAGGCGGAAAGCGCCGAACAACTCAAGGCACTGGAGGGCTACCAGGTGATTGCCTTGTGCGAAACCGCCCTCGGCGTCCTGAACGCCCCGGCCATCGCCGCCGCACCGAACGTCGTGGGCCTGATGTGGGGGGCTGAGGACCTGCTGGCATCGCTGGGCGGGACCTCCAGCCGGAAGGACGACGGCGGCTACCGGGCAGTAGCGCTGCACGCGCGGTCAGCGGTGCTCCTGGCAGCGCGGGCGCACGGCAAGGAAGCAGTGGACGCCGTGTACACCAACATCCCGGACCTCGACGGGCTGGCTGCTGAAGCGGCCGACGCCGTGGCCACAGGCTTCAGCTCCAAGGCCTGCATCCACCCCAGCCAGGCCGGGGTGGTACGCCAGGCCTATGCCCCCAGCGAAGAGGAAGTGGCCGCAGCCACCGCCCTGCTGGACGCTGCCGCGTCGGCGGGCTCCGGGGTCTTCAAGTACCAGGGCAGAATGATCGACGGCCCCATCCTCAAGCACGCCCAGGAGATCGTCCGGCGCGCCGCCGTGGAGGCATAACTACCGTTGCCGTCCCTCCGGCCGCCGGAGGGACGTGGCCGGGATCGGCTCATACAGCAGCGTCCGCACCCAGCGGTTCCCTGTTTCCCGGAACTCCTTGCGGCTGGTGAAGCGGTAGTGGAAGCTACGCACGCGCACCCAGCGTGGCGCGGCGCCGTCGAACGGGTCCTTCCGCAGCAGCCGCAGCATCTGCCGGTCGGCTGCCAGCAGCTTGCCCAGGAAGGCGTAGAACCATTCCTCGTGCACGGTCCGCAGCGGCAGGAACCACATCAGCCAGTCCAGCCGCAGATGGTACGGGGCCCACTGCCGCGGAATCCGGCGCACGTCCCCCGGCTTGCCCTTGAAGCCGTACTCGCGCCAGTCCGAACTGTCATCGGGGTCCTCGTCCAGCGTGCCCTCCACCACGATCTCGATGCGCTGCCTGGTCACCGTACCGAACGCGCCGTAGGCGTTGACCAGCTGCCACCGGTTGAAGCTGGCGTTCATCAGCTGCCGGCGGGAGAAGAGGTTCCGCAGCGGCCAGTAGCTCAGCACTAGCAGCAGGATCGACGCCGCCAGGGTCACGGCCAGCCACCACAGCGGGGTTTCCGGCCGGGTGCCCGCGGCGCCATTCCAGTCCGCCGGGATTGCGGGGATCACGGCGTGCGCCACGGGGTCGCTGACCGCCGCGAACGCCAGCACGATCGCCATCCAGTTCAGCCAGGCGAAGTTGCCGCTGGCCACGAGCCACAGCTGGGTGACCACCACGATTCCGGCCGCGGCACCAGCCACGGGCTGCGGAGCAAACAGCAGGAACGGCACCACCAGCTGGGCAATGTGGTTTCCCACCACCTCAATCCGGTGCAGCGGCTTGGGCAGGAGGTGTGCCTGCCGGCTCAGCGGCCCGGGCATGGGCTGGGTTTCGTGATGGTAGTACAAGGCAGTCAGGTCGCGCCATTCCCTGCCGCCGCGGATCTTGATCATTCCCGCGCCGAATTCCAGCCGAAACACCAGCCACACGATCAGGACCAGGACGGTCCGGGGCGGCTCCGTCTGGTTGGAGCCCAGGAAGCCCACGGTGAAGCCCGCCTCCAGGAGCAGCATTTCCCAGCCGAACCCGTAGAAGGTCTGGCCCACGTTCACGATGGACATGTACAGCAGCCACAAGGCCAGGAACGCGATCAGCGGCACCCAGGGTGGACCCAGCTGGGGAACACCGGCCACGAGCAGCGCCGATACCATCAGGCCAAACGCGCAGACTGCACGCAGCAGGCCATCCGAATACCGCCAGCGGAACAGCGTGGGCCGGCGCCAGCGGGTGAACGCACCAAGGAATTCCGGCACGGGGAGCAGGCCATGCTCGCCAAGCAGGGCGGGAAACTGGTTCAGCGTGGACAGGAACGCGACAAAATACAGTGCCGCCACGCCCCGCTGCAGCACCTGCCGGGCGAATTGGTACTCCGGCGCATCGAACCACGTGAGCCAGTCCACGCGTTCCACGTTACGCCCGGCCACACGCCGGTCAAGGGTCCAACAGCAGGTCAGGGCCCGGTAAGCGCGACGACGGCCGCAGCCCGCCGCGGGCACGGCGGCCCTGAAGGGTGCGGGATACTTAACCAATGCAGCCACGCAGAATCGTCATCCTCGGATCCACCGGTTCCATCGGCACCCAGGCGATTGACGTCGTCGACGGCGCCCCGCACCTGTTCGAGGTGGTGGCACTGAGCGCCGGCGGCGGCAACCTCGAACTCCTGGCCCGGCAGGCTGTCCACACCCGTGCCGCAGCCGTGGGGATCGCCGCGGGCGACCCCGGCCGGCTGGCGGTGTTGATCGACGACGCAGCTGCCGCAGCGGGCCGCCCCGGCTACCGCCCGGAAATCATGGCAGGACCGGACGCCTCTGCCCGCGTCGCCGCGATTGACGCGGACGTGGTGCTCAACGGCATCACGGGCTCGATCGGCCTGGCCCCCACGCTCGCGGCCCTCAAATCCGGTGCCACGCTGGCGCTGGCCAACAAGGAGTCCCTGATCGTGGGCGGCAGCCTGGTGAAGGCTGCTGCCAGGGAAGGCCAGATTGTGCCGGTGGACTCGGAGCACTCCGCTATCGCACAGTGCCTCCGTTCCGGTACGGCCGCCGAGGTGGACAAGCTCATCCTCACCGCTTCGGGCGGTCCCTTCCGGGGGAGGACCAGGGATGAACTGCACGGTGTCACGCCCCGGGAAGCCCTGGCCCACCCCACGTGGGACATGGGCGTGATGGTCACCACCAACTCGGCCACGCTGGTAAACAAGGGCCTGGAAGTCATCGAGGCCCACCTGCTGTTCGACATCCCCCTGGACCGGATCGACGTCGTGGTGCATCCGCAGTCCATCGTGCATTCGATGGTCCAGTTCGTCGACGGCTCCACCATCGCGCAGGCGTCCCCGCCGGACATGCGGCTGCCCATCGCCCTGGGCCTCGGCTGGCCTGCCCGCGTGCCCAAAGCCGCAAGCCCGTGCGACTGGACGCAGGCGGCCGCCTGGACCTTCGAACCGCTGGACACGAAAGCTTTCCCGGCCGTCGGCCTGGCAAAGGACGCTGCCGGGCGGGGAAGCACCTTCCCGGCTGTCTTCAATGCGGCCAACGAGGAAGCTGTCCTGGCGTTCCACGCCGGCCGCATCCGCTTCACGGACATCGTGGATACGGTGGACAGTGTGCTCAGCGAACACTCAGGTTCCTCCGGGCTGACGGTGGAATCGGTGCTGGATGCTGAGAGCTGGGCACGCGCCCGGGCCCACGAACGTTTAGCAGTCAGCAGTCTCTAGGAAGCAGCAGCACCTCCATGACCCCTGTCCTACTTTTTATCCTCGGCGTCGTCTTCGTGGCGCTTGGCATTGCCGTGTCCATTGCGCTCCACGAGGTGGGGCACCTGGTCCCTGCCAAGCTCTTCAAAGTCCGCGTTACCAAGTACATGATCGGCTTCGGCCCTACGCTGTGGTCCCGACGTAAGGGCGAAACCGAGTACGGAGTGAAGGCCGTGCCACTGGGCGGCTACGTTTCCATGATCGGGATGTACCCGCCCAACAAGGAGGACGGCACGGTCCGGCCCTCGAGCACCGGCATGTTCCAGACGCTGGCCACCGAGGCCCGCTCCATGGCCCATGAGGAAGTAGGGCCCGGCGACGGCAACCGGCTCTTTTACCGCCTGCCCGTTTGGAAGAAAATTGTTGTGATGCTGGGCGGCCCGGCCATGAACATGATCCTCGGGCTGCTGTTCATCGCGGTGCTGCTGATGGGCTTTGGTGTTCCCACAGCCACCACCACCATTTCCGACGTCTCCAAATGCCAGGTTGCCGCGGGGCAAACCGTTGACCCCAACTCTCCTGATTGCCAGTTGACTCCGGCGGCGGCGGCCGGGCTGAAGCCCAGCGACACCATCACCTCCTTCGACGGCAAAACTGTCACCAGCTGGGATCAGTTGACTGAGTGGATCCGGGCTTCGGCGGGCAAGGAAGTGGCCATCACCGTCCAGCGGGACGGCAACCCGGTGTCCACCACGGTTACTCCCGTCCTGTCCGCCCGGCCCGTGATGGGACCTGACGGGCGGCAGGCCACTGACGCGGCCGGCAAGCTCCAGTACCAGGACGTGGGCTTCCTCGGCATCGGTGCCCAGACCGCTCTTATGCCGCAGCCGGCGTCGTCCGTCCTGCCCATGGCGGGGGAGAACATCCGCCAGGTGGCAGGCGTTGTCTTCAACCTGCCCGCCCGCGTGGTGGGGGTGGCCAAGGCTGCGTTCAGCGAGGAGCCGCGGGATCCCAATGGACCCATCAGCGTAGTGGGCGTCGGCCGGGTTGCCGGCGAAGTGGCGGCAATGGAGGCCGTGCCCCTGCAGTCGCGGGTGGCAACGCTCGTAGGCCTGCTGGCCGGCCTGAACTTCGCGCTTGCCGTATTCAACCTGATCCCGCTGCTCCCGCTTGACGGGGGCCACGTTGCCGGTGCCCTGTACGAGGGCGTCCGGCGTTGGGTGGCAAAGCTGCGCGGACGGCCGGACCCGGGAGCTTTCGACATCGCCAAGATGCTTCCCGTCACCTATGTTGTTGCAGCCCTGCTCATGGGCATGAGCGCGCTCCTGATCTACGCGGACATCGTCAAACCGGTCAATATCTTCTGACGTAGCCCTGGTGGCTGCAGGTCGAAAAGCCAACTTCGGTAGATATCCCGATATCAGCCATATCTGATTGATTTCGAAGTATCAGCCATCTATGGTTGATGCATGTTCGTCCTCACCATTGACCAGCGGGGAAGCACCGGGGGCCCTGACTTGGTCCCCTCCTTCCTCGGTGAGCTGGCGCGGCTGGATCCTCCGTCTGCCGGGCACCCGGTCTTCGAACGTTCCGTGGGGGATGAAGTCCAGGGCATAGTCCGGGACCCGTCAACCGTGGTGGAGATAGCCCTCCATGCGCTTCGCAGTGGGCGCTGGTACGTGGGGATCGGAGTCGGGACGGTCTCAGTGCCTCCCGGAGCAAGCCCGCGGGAAGGGACCGGAACGGCTTTTGTTGCCGCGCGGAAGGCGGTTGAGCTGGCCAAGGCGGCAGGAGCCCAGGTCCCAGTGTCGGTGGTGCCCGGCATCATGGCAGTGGCAGGCGGCGGAGACCCTGCCGGTGAGGGGGTCCAGGCGTGTGCCAATGCGGAGGCGGTGCTCCGGCTGTTGGGCCGGATTGTCCAGGACCGCACCGAGGCCCAGTGGCGTGTGGCGGATGCCCTGCGCCGCCTGGACCCGGGTGGCCGGGGGCCTGGGCGGCATGGAAGCCAGAAGCAGGTGGCACGTGAACTTGGAATCTCGGAACAGTCGGTGAGCCGTACCGTGCTTCGGTCCGGATGGCAGGAAGAATGGGCAGCCAGGCCCGCTGCCGCCATGCTTCTTGGACTTGCCGACTCGCAGCTTGGGGGCGCCGCGGACGATCCCCGGCGGCGGGATACTGCAGCCGCCGCAGACGACCAGGCCCCCGGCGATGCCAGGGCTGCCGGCCAGGTCCGCTCCCTGCAGGAGCCGGACTATCGGAACGAAGGAGACGCGTGACCGCAGTATGGGTGGCAGTGGCCCTGGTGACCGCCGGTTTCGCCGGCTGGCCCGTTACCGCCCTCGTGTTTAGGCTTGCCCGGACCATCGACGACAAGGCGGACGCTGCCAAAGCGCTGGAAGACGCCCGGAGGGCGGAGCAGGATCCGTCGGCGGATGTCACCGTGGACCAGACGCCCCAAGCTGCCGCCGGCGCAGCCCGCCAGACTGTGGACCATGAACTGACCGCCCCTCCCGGGCCGCCGGCGTCGGACGTGCCAGCCACGGGACCGGCGCCCACTACCCAGCGGATCCTGCGGGGAGGCGCCATTATTGGCGTACTGGAACGGCTGGGTGTCTGCCTTGCCATCATTACCGGGCAGCCCGTCGCCATCGCCTACATTGTGGCCATCAAGGGGCTCGGCAGGTTTGCCGAGCTCAAGGAAACCCCCGTGGCTGCTGAGCGCTTCATCATCGGCACGCTCACTTCAATGCTCTGGGCCGCCGGAACCGCTGCCGCCGTCAAAGTCCTCTTCCTGGACTGACGTCATCGCCCCGGCGCGCTCTTACCGCAGTGCCGGCCTTCCCCGCTTAAAGGGTCGTTCCCACCCGGGATTGCCCACCGCGTTGAAAGGATGGGTACGGTACCTGGCCGGGCATGGCGATAGGGTAGCGGTATGACAGTTTTTGCCGTTGAGTACGTTTATGCCGCCAGCTCCACCGAAACCCGTAACGAGGCCCGGCCCGCGCACCGGGAATGGACCGGAGGACTCGCGCAGGACGGGGTCATCGTGGCCAGCGGCCCTTACGGTGACGGCGCCGGCGCCCTGCTGATCTTCAAGGCAGCCGACGAATCCGCCCTCAACTCGATCCTCAAGCAGGATCCCTTCGCCGCGGCCGGAGTCATTGCCGGAACCCGCATCACCGAATGGTCTCCCGTCACCGGCATGCTGGCCGGGATCGCCGCCTAGCCGCCTTTTACCCTTTCAACTCAAGGAGTCCACGTGACCTCGGTCAGCCTGGGAATGCCGTCAGCACCGCCGCCCGTCCTTGCTCCGCGCCGCAAGACGCGCCAGATCAAAGTGGGCTCGGTAGGCGTAGGATCCGACTACCCCATCAGCGTGCAGTCCATGACCACCACGCCCACCACGGACATCAACGCCACCCTCCAGCAAATTGCTGAACTGACGGCATCCGGCTGCGACATCGTTCGCGTGGCCTGCCCGTCGGCTGACGACGCGGAGGCGCTGCCCATCATCGCCCGGAAATCCCAGATCCCGGTCATCGCGGATATCCACTTCCAGCCCAAGTACGTCTTCGCAGCCATCGAGGCCGGTTGCGCTGCTGTGCGCGTGAACCCTGGAAACATCCGGAAGTTCGACGACCAGGTCAAGGAGATCGCCGCGGCCGCCAAGGACCACGGAACCTCCATCCGCATCGGCGTGAACGCCGGTTCCCTGGAACCCGGCATCCTCAAAAAATACGGCAAGGCCACCCCCGAGGCCCTGGTGGAATCAGCCGTCTGGGAAGCCTCGCTCTTCGAGGAGCACGGCTTCCACGACTTCAAGATCTCGGTGAAGCACAACGATCCCGTGATCATGGTGGCCGCCTACGAAATGCTCGCGGAAAAGGGCGACTGGCCGCTCCACCTGGGCGTTACCGAAGCCGGCCCCGCGTTCCAGGGAACTATTAAGTCAGCCACCGCGTTCGGCGCCCTCCTCTCGCGCGGCATCGGGGACACCATCCGCGTGTCACTTTCCGCACCGCCGGTGGAGGAGATCAAGGTGGGGAACCAAATCCTCCAGTCCCTGAACCTGCGCCCACGCAAGCTTGAAATCGTCTCCTGCCCGTCCTGCGGCCGTGCCCAGGTGGACGTGTACACCCTCGCGGAGCAGGTCACCGCCGGCCTGGAAGGTATGGAGATCCCGCTGCGCGTGGCAGTCATGGGCTGCGTGGTGAACGGTCCGGGAGAGGCCCGCGAAGCCGACCTCGGGGTTGCCTCCGGAAACGGCAAAGGCCAGATCTTTGTGAAGGGCGAAGTCATCAAGACTGTCCCCGAAAGCGCAATTGTTGAGACACTGATCGAAGAGGCTATGCGTATCGCGGAAGAGATGGGGGAGGCCGATGGCGAAGATGCTGTCAAGGGTAGCCCCGTGGTTAGCGTCTCGTAAGGACGCTGCTGACCCTGCCGGGCTCTCCGTCCGGACGCTCGACGGCCCGGACACTGCCGCGCTGACATTGCTGGCACGCCAGGATCCGGTGGCTAACGTCTTCATCCTCGCGCACCTGCGCGCCACCGGTACGGCGGCGCCCACCAGCGGTGGCGCCGGCATCATCGGCATCTTCGAGGACGGCATCCTGACGGGCGCGTGCTGGGCCGGGGCCAACCTGGTTCCGGTCCAGCTCGACCCCGCACTCGCACCCTTGGTGGCCGAGGCCGCAAACAGCTCCGGGCGCAGGTATGCGTCTGCGTTCGGTCCCGCGGAGGCGGTGCTGGCCCTCAATGCAGAACTCACGGAGCTGGGGCACCATGCCCACGAGGTCAGGGCGGACCAGCCGCTGATGGTCATCGAGGGACCGCCCCGGGTTCAGGCCCATCCCGGCCTGGGGCCCGGGAACCTCGCGGACTTTGACCGCATCCTTCCCGCCTGCGCCGCCATGTTCGAGGAAGAGGTGGGGTACTCGCCCTACCTTGGCGGCCGGGAGTTCTACAGCAGGCGGGTTGAGGGCCTCATCAGGCAGGGGCATTCCCTGGTCCACCTCAACGACGCCGGCGAGGTGGTTTTCAAGGCCGAACTGGGGGCCGTTACCGATGACGTCACCCAGGTCCAGGGCGTATGGATGAACCCTGCCTTCCGCGGCCAGGGCCTGAGCGCGGGCTACATGTCGGCAGTGGTCGAGAAAGCCCAGCAGATTGCCCCGGTGACCAGCCTCTATGTCAACGGCTTCAACACCAGGGCAAGGGCCACTTACGAACGTGTCGGCTTCCGCCAGGTGGGGACGTTCGCCACCGTGCTTTTCTAACCGGCGGCTGCCGGCGGCGAACTGAAAATTGGGGGAAAATGAAGAAGTCCGTGCTGGGAACTTTCGGGGCTTCTGCCCTCGTAGCCTTGGCGGTATCCGGCTGCGGGGGATCGGCAGCGCCGCAGGCAGCAGACTCCTCCACGGCAGCGCCGACGCCCTCCCGGACCACGGCTTTCCCGCCCCCCACGGCAACGCCCACACCAACGGCCAAGGCCTACACGGGTGACGAACTGGCTGCCATCGTGGGCCAGTTGAGGGACTCGGCGGACCGGAGGCTCTCAGTGCTGGGAAGCGCCGAACTCTCGCGTTCACTGGAGCTGGCCAAAGCGGCGATCGGATCCATGTACGTCTCCCCGGCGGAGTGCCAGGCCATGGCGGACTCCGGAAACATGGCAGCGTTTGACGGTGTTCCCCTGGCGGCAGGGCAGAGCATCGACAACGCGACCGGTTCCATGTCGATGATGACGCTGGCCGCCGGCCTCGATGAATCAAAGTTGGCCAGAATCGTTGGCCAGACACACCAGTTGAACACATGCGCCACCATGGCCATGACCGTCTCCGGCGTCGACTACACGGTCACGCTGAAGCCCGTTGAAGGCGCCGGCAGCGTTCCGGACACGGTTGCCTACCGGACGGACACCAAGTCATCCGACGGCAAGACACAATCCACGATCAAGGCCCAGGCTGTCCATCATGGCGTGCTGATGACAGCAGTCGCCATGGGCGGCGAAAGCGAGGCCGACGCCGTGCGGCGGGCGGGGGCACTGATGGACGAAGCCGCGGCATTGATCAAATAGGCTCCTGGCCCAGGGGCCCGGTGAGGTACCGCTGCACATTCGGTGCTGTGAGCCGCACCACGTCCTCCGGAGCCGCGGACGCGAGCGGCTCCAGCCGGACCACGTAGCGGACCATCATCAGGCCCACCACCTGGGTTGCCACGAGGCTTCCGCGCAGCGCCACCTCTTCCGGCGTCCCGGGAACGGAAGCCATGATCCTGCTGATGACCCTCCGCGCCACCATCTCGCGCAGGAGTGCGGTTTTGGCTTTGGACCCGATCGTGCCGCGGAGGAAGGCCAGCAGGCCCGCCTGGGCGGGACTCTCCCACAGCCGGAGCACCGTGCGGACGATCAGTTCCGCACGCGTGGCGGGGTCTGTGTCTGCGACGCCGGCCAGGACCTGCTCCGGGTCGGCGGGCAATTCCACGCTGAGGGCAAAGAGTTCGTCCTTGCCGGTGAAGAAGTGGTGGATCATCCCGGGATCCACTCCTGCCGCCCGTGCGACCTGGCGCAGGCTGGTGCCCTCAAAGCCATGCTCGGCGAAGAGCATCCGGGCGGCCTCGAGGATGTCCTCACGGGACCCCGTCGTGCCGCCCCGGCGTCCCCGGCGGGGCGTGGAGGTTCCCGGGCGGGGCGGGCCGCCGGCCGGGTCCTGCGCCTTCACGCGGTCCGCCGCCGCAGGGTGAGTGCGGCCAGGATCAGTACACCCAGCGAGATGGCGGCCATGATGCCCGCGTCCTGCCACAGCCGTTCGGTCGCCTCCGCATGGGCAGCGATCTCCTGGAGGGCATCGACCGAAAAGGTCAGGGGGAGGACGTTCGATATGGCTTCCAGAACGTCGTTCATCCGGTCGCGCGCCACGAAGAGGCCGCAGAGCAGGATCTGCGGCACCACCACTACCGGCATGAACTGCACGGCCTGGAACTCTGTCCTGGCGAAGGCCGAACAGAACAGCCCCAGCGCGACACCTAGGACGGCGTTGATCACGGCTATCAGCACCACGTAGCCAGGTGCTCCCGCGATGTCCAGGCCGAAGACCCAGTAAGCCATCGCCGTGGCCACCAGCGACTGCAGCGCAGCCATCAGCGAAAAGGCTATGCCGTACCCGAACAGCAGGTCCGCCTTATGTACGGGCGTGGTGAGCAGCCGCTCCAGCGTTCCGGAGGTCCGCTCCCTCAGCATCGTGATGGAAGTGACCAGGAACATCACCACGAAAGGAAAGATGGCCAGCATCATGAGGCCCACCCTGTCGAACGTGCGTGGCATGCCGGGCGGCAGCGTCTCGTTTTCGTAGAGGAAGTACACGGCCGTCAGCAGCAGCGCAGGAACCACCAGGATCATGGCGATGCTGCGGTGGTCGTGGCGCAGCTGGCTGAGCACCCGGCGCGCCGTGGCGAGCATCATCCGGACGTCCATCACCGCACGCTCCCGTGCTGCTTGGTCACGCCGGTATCCCGGCTCCGGGTGGATGCCTGCGCCGGCGGGCTCACGCCGTCGTATGCTTCCTGTTCCCTGATGATGGCCAGGAAAGCCTGCTCCAGGTTGCTGCTGTGCCCGCGTTGGCTGAGTTCGGCGGGGGTGAGCTGCGACAGGAGCCGGCCTTCGCGCAGCAGCAGCAGCGTTTCGCAGCGGCTCGCCTCCTCCATGACGTGGCTGGAAACGAGGAGCGTCGTTCCGGCTTCCGCCATGGCCCGGAACCGGTCCCAGAGGTCGGCGCGCAGGACGGGATCCAGGCCAACGGTGGGCTCGTCGAGCACCAGCAGCCGGGGGTGGGCCACCAGTGCGCAGGCCAGGGAAACCCGGTTGAGCTGGCCGCCGGACAGATCGGCGGCCTTGCGGCGGCCCAGCGGTCCAAGGCCGACGGCCGCAATGGCCTCGGCCACGTCGGCCTTGCCTTTGCGGTGCATCGCCCCGAAATAGCGCACGTTCGCTTCCACGGTGAGGTCCGGGTAGACACTGGGGGACTGGGTGACGTAACCCACCTTCCGCCGCAGGGAAGGCGTTCCGGCGGGAAGCCCCAGGACGGTGAGGGTCCCGGCGGAGATGCGCTGCGCTCCCACGATGGCCCGCATCAGTGTGGTCTTCCCGCTTCCCGATGGCCCCAGGAGCCCCGTGATCCGCCCCGGGGGGAGCGTGAAGTCCAGCGCATGGAGGACGGGCTGCCGCCCGAGCTTTACGGTGAGGGCGGCGGCCGCAATGGCCGCATCGCCACCGCTCCGGGTCATGGTCAAGGATGCTGCGGAATGCGACATGGCTGCCTCCGGTGCTGCCCCAGGTGTGCGGCCGGACCGGATGTCCAGCTAATTCATCACCTGATGAATTACAAGGTAGGGCCGCTGGCCTTGGCGGGTCAACAGATTCCCGACACAAAAACCCTTGTCAAACGTGTGCACGATCACATAAGTTCGATCTAGCTGCGCTGGAAGTGGGGTGGGCGGTCTCACCAGTACTCAGGCGATAACGGCGTTGAGCCACGCCCGGATGCGATGACCAGCCCTATTGGGGGGCCAGGGGCTTTGTATTCCCGGGCGTGGCTCTACTGTGTCCCGGGCCTGCCAGTACTCCTCGCCAATGGCCGCCGGGCAGTCAATGCGGCAGGTGCTGTGCCGGTAGATTAGTACCAGACGAATTCCGGCCCTGCTGACCCAGCACTTCCCCAGAAACGGATATCACCCGTGGTCCAACGACTGTCCCAGCTTTTCCTGCGCACGCTGCGCGAAGACCCCGTCGATGCCGAGGTTGCCAGCCACAAACTCCTGGTCCGTGCCGGCTACATCCGCCGGGCGGCCCCCGGAATCTACACCTGGCTGCCGCTCGGGCTGAGCGTCCTGCGCAAGGTCGAGGAAATCATCCGTGAGGAAATGGCCGCCATCGGCGCCCAGGAGGTCCACTTCCCGGCACTGCTGCCCCGGGAGCCGTACGAAGCCACCAACCGCTGGACCGAATACGGTGAAGGCCTGTTCCGGCTCCAGGACCGCAAGGGTGCCGACTACCTGCTCGCCCCCACCCATGAGGAAATGTTCACGCTCCTGGTCAAGGACCTGTACTCCTCGTACAAAGACCTGCCGTTGAGCCTGTACCAGATCCAGAACAAGTACCGCGACGAAGCCCGTCCCCGCGCAGGCCTCCTCCGCGGACGCGAGTTCATCATGAAGGATTCCTACTCCTTCGACGTGGACGACGCCGGCCTGGACGCCAGCTACGCTGCCCACCGGGCCGCCTACCTGAAGATCTTCGAACGCCTCGGGCTCGAAATTGTGCCGGTCGCAGCCACGGCCGGTGCCATGGGCGGGTCCAAGAGCGAGGAATTCCTGTTCCCCACCGAGATCGGCGAGGACACTTTTGTGCGCTCCGCCGGCGGCTATGCAGCCAACGTGGAGGCCGTCACCACTGTGGTGCCGGACGAGATCGACTTCAGCAACGCTCCGGCTGCTGAAGTCCTGGACACCCCCAACACTCCCACCATTGAGACCCTGGTGGCCGCCGCGAACCAGATTGCCCCGCGGGCAGAGGCCGACGGCGGCGCCTGGACTGCGGCGGACACGCTCAAGAACGTGGTCCTCGCCGTGACGCTGCCCACCGGTGAGCGCCAACTTGTGGTCATCGGCGTTCCCGGAGACCGCGGCGTGGACCTCAAGCGCGTCGAAGCGAACATCGGTTCCTTCCTGCCGGTCGCCGGCGAGATCGGACTTGAACAGGCGGGCGAGGAAGACCTCAAGAAGCAGCCCCTGATCGTCAAGGGCTACCTGGGGCCCGGGCTGTCCCTTGACGAACCACTGCTTGGCGCCGGGAGCGCGACCAAGCTGCTCTACCTGGTGGACCCGCGCGTTGTCCGGGGAACGGCGTGGATCACCGGCGCCAACGAGGCCGGCAAGCACGTGTTCGGCCTGGTCGCTGGCCGCGACTTCGGCTGGGACGGTGTCATCGAATGCACCGAAGTCCGTGCCGGAGATCCGTCGCCGGACGGCTCCGGGCCGCTGGAGACCGCCCGCGGAATCGAGATGGGCCACATCTTCCAGCTGGGCCGGAAGTACGCCGAAGCGCTGGACCTCAAGGTGCTGGACCAAAACGGCAAGCAGGTGGTGGTCACCATGGGTTCCTACGGCGTCGGAGTCACCCGTGCCGTAGCGGCGCTGGCCGAGGCCAACCACGATGACCGGGGCCTGGTCTGGCCGCGCAGCGTGGCCCCCGCCGATGTCCACGTGGTGGCCGTTGGCCGCGGGGATGAAATTTTCCAGGCAGCCGGAAAGCTCTCGGCAGAACTCGAGGATGCCGGCCTCTCCGTCATCTACGACGACCGGCCCAAGGTCTCTCCCGGCGTGAAGTTCGGTGATGCCGAACTGTTGGGTGTCCCCACCGTCCTGGCCGTCGGCCGGGGCCTGGCGGACGGCGTGGTGGAGATCAAGGACCGCCGCAGCGGTGAAGCCGAGAACGTTGCCGTGGACAAAGCCGTCGACTACGTGGTCAACGCCGTCCGCAACCAGTGATCTCCGGCTTGGAGTCAATCCAGCTCACCACCGTCATCATGATCGTGGTGGCTGGATTCGCAGCCGGCTGGGTTGATGCGGTGGTGGGCGGCGGAGGCCTCATCCAGCTTCCCGCCTTGCTCCTGGTTCCCGGGATCGCGCCCGTCCAGGCGTTGGCCACCAACAAGATGGGCTCCATTTTCGGGACCTCCACCAGCGCTGCCACCTACTACCGGCGCGTCGGGCCGGACCTGCGCACGGCCGTTCCCATGGCATTGATTGCACTGGCTGGCAGTTTCGGCGGCGCCAGCCTGGCCGCCACCCTGCCGGCTGGGGTCTTCAAACCCATCATCGTGGTGGCGCTGGTCGCCGTCGCGCTCTTCACGGCGCTGAGGCCCAGCGTCGGGGAGCTGACGGCACTGCGCCATGAAGGGCACAGGCACTACGTCGTGGCCTGCCTCATTGGTGCGGTGATCGGTTTCTATGACGGCCTCATCGGCCCGGGAACAGGGTCCTTCCTGGTCATCGCGCTGGTGTCCGCCATGGGGTACGCCTTCCTGGAAGCAAGCGCCAAGGCGAAGATCGTGAACATGGCCACCAATGCGGGCGCACTGCTGTTCTTCCTGCCGCACGGGTCCATCCTCTGGGGCATCGGCCTGCTGCTCGGCGGAGCCAACATGGCCGGTGGATACCTCGGCGCCCGCACTGCGGTGAAGCAGGGCAGCAAATTCGTCCGGATAGTCTTCCTGGTGGTGGTGGCGGCCCTGATCGTCAAACTCGGCTACGACGTCTGGCAGGAAAACTTTTCCTAAGCCATGCCGGAAACCGGTCCTGGCAGCACGCACCGCCCCGGGCAGTTACGGCCCGCATCATCGGGGAAGGGAAGGTGTGGATGCCCGGCTCACGGTGGCACGACCGGGACGTCCTGCGGGCTTCGGTGAGCAAATTGGCATACCGAAGGGGAGGACGTGGCCACGGCCGTGGAGGCTGTCCGGTCGGCCCTGGCCGCTGTGCGGGGCTCCTGATACTTCCCACGGCCGCCTGCCGCCGGCGTTAGCCGCCCTGTCCTGGCCCGGGCAATGAATGGGGATCCGGCAGCCCGTCCAGTGTTCTGCCGGCAAGGGTGCTGGCAACCCACAGTGACCGTGCCAGGTCGCCCGGGTGGCCCTGCGCGGCGTGCGCCAGGGCGTTTTCCACTTCCCTGGCGACGCCCCACTGCCTGGCCACCTCAGGGTCAAGTCCGGCCGCGGTACTGAAGTCGTGGCACCGTTCGAGCAGGGCAGAACCGGCAGCCACGGCCGGCAGGTCTGCCAGGCGGTTCCAGAGCAGCGGGGCTACGGCGAACTCCGGCTCTCCGATCAAGGGTTGGGGATCGATGGCGGCGTATCCGGCAGGCTTGGCTGCTCCGCCGGCAGACGCCGTTCCAGGGCGTGCCAGGATGTTCAGGTAATGCAGGTCTGTGTGCACCAGCAGATCGCGTGCCGAGCGCCGTCCCACCGCGCCGCGCGTCTGGCACACCTCAAGGGCGGCCTCGAGCAGCCAGCGGGGAAACGGGCGGCCCAGGTGCTCCCAGTCCGCCGGCAGGTCGTCGCTCCATTGCTCGGCGCGGCCGGCTATGTGGCCAAACTCCTGCCATTCGGGACGGCTGTCCGGCGCCAGCCCCAGTTGTCGTACCAGTCCGCCCCACACCCGGACCGCGTCATCCATCGGCACGTCCAGCAGCGACCAGTCCCCGTCGAGCCGTTCCAGGAGCAGCGCGCACGATGCTTCGTCCGACGCCAGCAGCCCAACAGCGCCATGGCCGCCCCAGAGCGCCAGCGCGTGCTGCTCCGCCCGTGCTTCATGGTGGGGGAATGCGATTTTGAGGGCCGCGGGGGAGCCGTCTCCCTGCCGCACCGGCACGACGAGGCCGCCGTGGCCACTCCAAGGGAGGCAGCCCGGTATCAGGTCGACCGTTAGCCGCCACTCTTCCAGGCGGTCAGCCAGCAGGAACGGGAGGCCGTCCAGCCAGGCCCGTCCCGCCGTGCTGCGCGTGTAGCGTGCCGTAAGGGCCGGCGGAATGGGCACTGATTGCGTGGCACGTGCCGGCCCGGCAGGGTCAGACAACGCCGGAGGCACCGAGCAGGTTGCCGATCACGAACGTCGCGGCCAGCGCCAGGGCCCCGCCGATCACCACCCGCACAGCCGCCCGCATTCTTGAGCCGCCGCCGATCCATGCTCCCAGGGCGCCCGTGAGCGCCAACGCCACCAGGACGGAAACGAAGGTCAGGGGGACACGGATCGCGGGCGGGGGAAGCAGGATGGCCAGCATCGGCAGGATGGCACCGATGGTGAAGGCGATGGCCGAAGCGAAAGCCGCGTGCCAGGGGCTGACGATGTCCTCCTCATCGATGTTGAGTTCGGCGGACAGGTGTGCGGCCAGGACGTCATGGGCGGTCAGTTCGCGGGCGACCCTGGCAGCCGTTTCTGGAGTGAGGCCCTTGGCCTGGTAGATGGCCGTCAGCTCGGCCAGTTCGGCTTCCGGTTCTTCGGCCAGTTCGCGGCGTTCCTTGTCGATCAGGGCCCGTTGGCTGTCACTTTGGCTGCTGACCGAGACGTATTCGCCCAGGGCCATGGACACCGCCCCGCCTACCACACCCGCTACGCCGGCCGTGAGGATGGGACCCACCTCGGCGGTGGCGCCGGCGACGCCCACCACGATGGCGGCGACCGAGACGATCCCGTCGTTGGCGCCAAGGACGCCTGCACGCAACCAATTCAACCGGTGCGCAATGTCATTTCCGTGCGGTTCCGTCTCAAGGTGGCCGTTCAGCCCGGGCCCGGCAGAAGTGGTCTTCGGGGCGTCACCCGGTTCATCCGCGTTCATCCCTTCAGCAAACCACCCCTGCCGGCCCGGTGCCACCCTCTGCAGGCCCTTCTTTGCATGCACCTTTGCATGCGCGGGCCCAGTCAGCGGGGGCGCTGCCCGGCGTTCGGAGGGGCTCAGGATGCCGTGGGCGGCGGCGTCTGGCCACTCCCGGCAGGAAGCCCAGCGCCAGTGGAAGGGGCAGGACCAGTGGTAGGGGCTTGACCAGGACCGCCGGGACTTCCCGCGTCCCCGGGAAGGGCAGGCAGTTGGCTCACGTCCAGGGCAAGGCCCGGAACCGGCCCCGGGTCCGCACCCCAGCGGACTGCGCGGTCCGCGGCAGCCCGGAGCGCAGAGACCGCCCACGCCCGGTCCTGGCCCTGGCTTACCGCCACCAGATCGCCGTAGGAGGTGGCGGTCGCCGCTTCCAGCCGGCCAAGGTTCATCGCCGGGGCGGCCAGGAACCCCTGATCCAGGACATACCCCGGTTGCTGTGGCACTGACGTACCGCAAGCGAGGCGGAGCCGTTCCTCCGCCGCAGCGGACAGTTCCTTGTGCCGGGCCAGGAATTCCGACGCCGGGCCGGCCTGGGCGGGAGCGAGCCGGGGGAGCGCTGCCTGGTAGCCGTAGACCGCCTGCTGCTCAGCGCTGACCGCGGACGCCAGGGCGTGGCGCGTATCTGCGGCCAAGCCCGCTCCGCTGCCTACGGGGGCGGTGGCGGGCCCCGCAGCCTGCCCGGACGGTGCCGGACAGGGGATGGTTGTTGCCGGTCCGGCGGAAGTCATCTCCGAATTGGCGGCCGGCTGCGGCGCAGGAACCCCGAGGGCGGTGGCGAGGCGTCCGGCCGCGAGGAGTTGGGCGGTGCCTGTTCCCGCGAGAAGGCGCGCCATGCCGCCGTCGGCCGTTTCAGCATCCCTGACGCGGGCGGTCCCACTGCCGGCCATGGCCTGCACGAACCCGGCAGCGCTTATGGGCCGGGCCGTGGACGACGGCGATGCCCACGCCAGGGCAGTGGCAGGCGCTGACCCGGCGGCAGGGGACAGCAGGGCCCTGGCCTGGATGGTCAGCAAGGTCACAACCGGGTCCAGGACGGCCGGGTCCGCCGCGCCGGTGGACGCCAACTGCATTCCGGCTGCCCGCAGGGCCAGTGCCTCAGCCAGGGCCGCGGCCCTGGCCCGCTCGGAGAACGGCGGCTCTGCCGGCGCGGGCTTTTCCGCGGGAATCAGGGCGAAACCAAGGCTCAGGACCACCAGGGCAGCAAGGGCCAAGACAGCGTATCGGAACGGGCGCGCGCGCGGGTGGCGGTCCTGGCGGGGGTCTTTCACAACAGACCATGGTGTCACGTTGCAAGGGAACCCGGGTGCCCCGCCGGGCCGGTAAAATAGCTACGCTAGTAAACACCACATCATCTATAGGGAGGCGGCCGGCATCGTGAGCAATGCAGAAGCTAAGGCTTCACCAGACCACACCGGTGCGGGAAGCGGGTCCGCGTCGGCCCATAACCC
Organism: Pseudarthrobacter sp. NPDC080039; assembly: GCF_040702335.1. Classification (NCBI taxonomy): domain Bacteria; kingdom Bacillati; phylum Actinomycetota; class Actinomycetes; order Micrococcales; family Micrococcaceae; genus Pseudarthrobacter; species Pseudarthrobacter sp. NPDC080039. The sequence goes on from NZ_JBFBKY010000008.1 coordinate 83,430, forward strand.
CGAGGCCGCCCGCCTCCGGGCCCTCCTGGAACCCGTTGTCCAGGCCAACCGCCTGTACCTTGAGGATGTTGCCATCAACATTGCCGGCTCCCACCGGGTGGTCCACGTTGTGGTGGACCTGCCCCAGGAGGAGACCGGCGGCGTGAGCCTGGACGTGATCGCGGACATCTCGAAGGAGCTTTCCGACGTTCTCGACAGCGACCCCCAGGCTGACACCCGTCCGTACGACCTCGAAGTGTCATCGCCCGGCGTGGGGCGTCCGCTGACCGAACCCCGCCACTGGCACAGGGCCCGGGGGCGGATGGCAAAGGTGAACGTTGTCCAGGGTGAAAACATCACCGGTCGGATCCAGTCGGTTGACGACGGCGGAGTGACCCTGGTCCCCGAGGTCGCCGTCAAGAAGGGCATGAAGCCCCGCCAGGGTGAACCCGTAAAGCTTCCTTTCGACAGGATCCGCAACGGAAAAGTCGAGATCGAATTCAGCCACCTCCCGGAGGACGGTCTGGAACCTGAACACAATGGACCTTCTGAGGAGGCCTGATGGATATTGACATGAGCGCACTGAGACTTTTGGAGCGTGAGCGTGAAATTCCGCTGGACCTCCTGATCCCCACCATTGAGCAGGCGCTCCTGGTGGCGTACCACAAGTCGCCGGGAGCTTTCGAGAAAGCGCGGGCCGAGCTGGACCGCAAGAGCGGGCACGTCACCATCTGGGCAGTGGAGTTGGACGACGACGGCGCCCCCATCGGTGAATTCGAGCACACCCCGGAGGGGTTCGGGCGGATCGCGGCCAGCACGGCCCGCCAAATCATTCTGCAGCGCCTGCGGGACGTGGAGGACGACAATGTCCTGGGCGAATTCAAGGGCCGCGAAGGTGAACTGGTCTCCGGCACCATCCAGCAGGGCAACAACCCGCACATGATCCAGGTCAACCTCGGCTCCATCGAGGCCCTGCTGCCGCCGCCCGAGCAGGTTCCCGGGGAAAAGTACATCCACGGCAACCGCCTGCGCGCCCTGGTCATCGACGTGCACCGCGGTACCAAGGGTCCCTCCGTGACGCTGTCCCGGTCGCACCCTGGCCTGGTCCGGAAGCTCTTCGAACTCGAAGTCCCCGAAATCGCCGACCACTCAGTGGAGATCGTCGCCCTTGCCCGTGAGGCCGGGCACCGCACCAAGATCGCCGTAAAAGCGAACACTCCGGGCATCAACGCCAAGGGTGCCTGCATCGGCGAAATGGGCTCCCGGGTGCGCGCTGTGATGAACGAGTTGAACGACGAAAAGATCGACATCGTCGACTTCAGTGAGAACCCGGCGACGTTCATAGCCAGCGCCCTGTCGCCGTCGCGCGTGAATTCGGTCACCATCACCGACGAAGCCACGCGTTCGGCCCGGGTTGTGGTTCCCGACTACCAACTGTCCCTGGCCATCGGCAAGGAAGGCCAGAATGCCCGCCTCGCGGCAAAGCTGACCGGATGGCGCATCGACATCGTCTCCGACGCCGCTGCTGCCCGCGACAAATAGCGTCCCGGACAAGGGCGGCTGCTGCGACGCGGCAGCCGCCCGGTTTCGGGCAGAACGGCCCAAAGGGGCTAGAATAGATAAGACCGCGCCTAACGGCCGGTAGCCGTGTGCCTTGGGCGTGCTCGTTTCCGTGACTGCGGAGACGGTAAAACCCGCGGCCAGCAGAAAGAACGTCAGGACGATGACCGTGGCAGAAATGCTTTCCACAGAGAATCAGCCCGAACGTACCTGCATCGGATGCCGGAAGAAGGGCCCGCGGTCACAGTTGCTCCGGCTCGTCGCCGAAGGCAGCGGGTCAACCGCTGTCCTGGTGGATGAACGACACCGGATGGCTGGCCGGGGTGCATGGCTGCATCCCAGCGAATCGTGCCTGGCTCTGGCGATCAAGCGGCGAGCATTCGGACGTGCCCTTCACGGCGCAACCGGGACCGCAGCCGTTGAACACCGGATCACGTCGGGCCCGAAAGTTGACGCCGCCCCGGTGGCTGCAACACCAACCGTCCAACCTGAAAGCGGGTCAGAAATCTGATGGAAACCCGATGAGTTCCCAGCGATGAGTGCGTAACGATGACAACTTTGTTGCGCTCTGCAATGGGCCCCTTCGCATCAACAGCGGCTGGGGTCCGCAGTAAGAAGTAGACGGTTCGTGCCTGGCTCGGTGCGGACCGAGACAGGAGAAATGTGGCCAAGGTCCGCGTACATGAGCTCGCCAAAGAGCTCGGTATAACTTCCAAAGATGCAGTGACAAAACTGCAGGAACTGGGCGAATTCGTTCGCTCCGCCTCTTCAACCATTGAGGCCCCCGTTGTGCGGAAACTGCGCAACGCCTTCCCCGACGCTGCCGCCAAGTCGGCTGCACCGTCCGCAGCGCCCGCCGCCGCGCCCAAGGCACCCGCTCCCGCAGCGGAATCACGTCCTTCAGCTCCGGCTCCCGGCCCCGCTGCGCCCAAGGCTCCGGCCGCCAAGGCGCAGGCACCGGCTCCGGCTGCGCCCGCTGCCCCCGCACAGGCGGCAGCCCCGGCTGCGCCCGCTGCCTCCGCGCCTGCAGCACCCGCTGCGTCCGCGCCTGCAGCTCCGTCCACCGGCGCCAAGCCCGGTGCACGTCCGGCTCCCAAGGCCGAGACCCCGGCGCCGTCGGCACGTCCCGGTGGGTCAACGCCCGGTGCCTCCGGTCCCCGTCCAGGCGGTCCGCGTCCCGGCAACAACCCCTTCGCCACCTCGCAGGGCATGCCCCGCGGCCGCGGCGGAGACGGTGAACGCGCTCCCCGTCCCGGCAACAACCCGTTCGCCACGTCACAGGGCATGCCCCGCCCGGGCGGCAGCCGCACTGACGGCGACCGTCCCGGTGGTCCGCGTCCCGCGGCCGGTGCAGGCGGACCCCGCCCCGGTGGTCCGCGTCCCGCGGCCGGTGCGGGTGGACCCCGTCCCGCAGCCGGTGCAGGTGGACCCCGTCCCGGCGCCCCGCGTCCCGGTGGTCCCCGTCCCACTCCCGGCATGATGCCAAACCGCACCGAGCGTCCCGCACCCGCAGGTGCAGGCCGTCCCGGTGGCGGCCGCGGTCCCGGACGTCCCGGTGGTGCTCCCGGCACCGGCGGTCCCGGTGGCGGCGGCGGTGCTCCGGCCGGCGGTGGCTTCGGCAAGGGCGGACGCGGCCGTGGCGGCACCCAGGGTGCCTTCGGCAAGGGCGGCGCAGGCCGTGGCAAGCAGCGCAAGTCCAAGCGCGCAAAGCGCCAGGAACTTGAGCAGATGAGTGCCCCGTCGCTGGGTGGCGTGAGCGTACCCCGCGGCGACGGCAACACCGTTATCCGGCTTCGCCGGGGCTCGTCCATCACGGACTTCGCCGACAAGATCGAGGCAAACCCCGCCGCACTGGTGACCGTGCTGTTCCACCTCGGTGAAATGGCAACCGCCACCCAGTCGCTGGATGAAGACACCTTCGCCCTGCTCGGTGAGGAACTGGGCTACAAGCTCCAGGTCGTCTCCCCGGAGGACGAGGAGCGCGAGCTCCTGTCCAGCTTCGACATCGACTTTGACGCCGAACTCGAAGCCGAAGGCGACGAGGAACTCGAGGCACGTCCTCCAGTAGTCACCGTCATGGGCCACGTCGACCACGGTAAGACCCGGCTGCTCGATGCCATCCGCAAGTCCGACGTCATGGCGGGCGAGCACGGCGGCATCACCCAGCACATCGGTGCCTACCAGGTCACGCACACCCACGAAGGCGAAGACCGGAAGATCACCTTCATCGACACCCCGGGCCACGAGGCGTTCACCGCCATGCGTGCCCGCGGTGCGAAGGTCACCGACATCGCCATCCTGGTGGTCGCAGCGGATGACGGCGTAATGCCCCAGACCGTTGAAGCCCTCAACCACGCCCAGGCGGCCAACGTGCCGATCGTCGTGGCCGTGAACAAGATCGACAAGGAAGGCGCCAACCCGGACAAGGTCCGTGGCCAGCTGACCGAGTACGGCCTGGTTCCCGAGGAATACGGTGGCGACACCATGTTCGTGGAGGTCTCTGCCCGCCAGAACCTGCACATCGACGAGCTGCTCGAGGCCGTCCTGCTCACCGCAGACGCCGCCCTGGACATGCGCGCCAACCCGAACAAGGACGCCCGCGGCATCGCCATCGAAGCGAACCTTGACAAGGGCCGCGGTGCGGTTGCCACCGTCCTGGTACAGTCCGGCACCCTGCGTGTCGGCGACACCATCGTGGCAGGCACGGCCCACGGCCGCGTCCGTGCGATGTTCGACGACGACGGCAGCGCCCTGACCGAGGCAGGCCCGTCCCGCCCCGTCCAGGTGCTGGGTCTGTCCAACGTCCCGCGCGCCGGTGACACCTTCTTCGTGACTGCTGACGAGCGCACCGCCCGCCAGATCGCCGAGAAGCGCGAAGCCGCCGACCGCAACGCCGCCCTGGCCAAGCGCCGCAAGCGCATCAGCCTGGAGGACTTCGACCAGGCCGTCGCCGAAGGCAAGATCGACACCCTCAACCTCATCCTCAAGGGTGACGTGTCCGGTGCCGTGGAAGCCCTCGAGGACGCCCTGCTCAAGATCGACGTCGGCGAAGGCGTGCAGCTGCGCGTCATCCACCGCGGTGTGGGTGCCATCACCCAGAACGACGTCAACCTGGCAACGGTCGACTCCGCCGTCATCATCGGCTTCAACGTCAAGCCCGCCGAGCGGGTTGCCGAACTGGCAGACCGCGAAGGCGTCGACATGCGCTTCTACTCCGTCATCTACGCGGCAATCGATGACATCGAGATGGCGCTCAAGGGCATGCTCAAGCCGGAATACGAAGAAGTCCAGCTCGGCACCGCCGAGGTCCGCGAAGTCTTCCGCTCCTCCAAGTTCGGAAACATCGCCGGCTCCATCGTCCGCTCGGGCATCATCCGACGCAACGCCAAGGCACGCGTCAGCCGCGACGGCAAGATCATCGGTGACAACCTCACGGTCGAGTCGCTCAAGCGCTTCAAGGACGACGCCACCGAGGTCCGCACGGACTTCGAATGTGGTATCGGTCTTGGGTCGTACAACGACATCATCGAAGGTGACATCATCGAGACCTTCGAGATGCGCGAGAAGCCGCGCGTCTAAGCTGTCTCAGCCTTACCGGTGCGGGGCCGTCGGGATTTTCCGGCGGCCCCGCCCCTTCGCTGGGTGGCCTACGTCTGACGACGTCGGCCACCCAGCTTCGGCAGGCCCGATGCCACTCCCAGGCCGCCGGAAAATCCCGACGGTAGTCCCGTCGTAGACTCGCCTTAGGTGCGTGGCACATAACTGAAACGTTCGATGCAGCCTCTGTGCCGCCGTCGTACGTCCCTAATTTTTTCTTCTTATAGGAGTTGTTCATGGCTGATCCGGCACGCGCTGCCAAGTTGGCGCAGCGGATTAAGGTTGTTGTTGCTGAGGCCCTGGGCCGGAGGATCAAGGATCCGCGGGTGGAGGGCATTACTGTCACTGATGCCCGCGTGACCAATGATCTTCAGCATGCCACTGTTTACTACACCGTCCTTGGCGACCAGGCTGTCCAGGCTGATGCTGCCAAGGGGCTTGAGAAGGCCAAGGGTGTGCTTCGGCAGGAGGTTGGACGCAACATCACCGTGCGCCTGACCCCCACCCTTGAGTTTGTGGCTGACCAGATTCCGGTGGTCGCGTCAAACCTCGAAGAGCTGCTCCGCGAGGCCAAGAAGCGCGACGCCGAGGTGGCCGCACTGGCTGCCAAAGCCAAGCACGCGGGCGACGCCGATCCCTACAAGTCTGATGCATCCGCCGACGTGGACATCGACGAGGACGACTTCGACGAAGAGGACCAGGACCTCGCCGACGATGAGGATCTCGACGAGGACAGCAACAAGTAGCACCCCACACGAGGGGCCCGGAAGTAATTCCGGGCCCCTGGTGCTTTTAACCTGTGCGTGCCATGACGTCCGGCCGCATGTCCGGTGCTACTTGAGGTCCACCTTGATGACCTTGCCGGCAGGTGGCTGGGACGGGTCGCCCAAGGCGTCGATCGTGGCGTAGAGGTTGTCTCCCTTGATGTCGACGTCGGCCGGCAGGTTAACGGCCAGGAACTTCGAGCGGTCACCTTCGCAGGTGACTTTCAGGATCTGCCCGCCAAAGAGGGAGGCAACATACACGTCTCCGTTGCCCGCCACAGCCAGGCCGGTGGGGCTGAGGATGTGGTCTGCCCAGACGTCGGTGTCACCGTTCCACGGGTTGACCTTGAAGACGGCTCCCCGCGCACCCAGTTCGGGTCCTTCAGGGCCGCCTGGCAGCGACGTCACGTAGAGCATGCCGTCGGGACCGATCCCGATGTCCGTGGGCACGGGTTCAAACGCGTACTTATGCCCCACCACGCAGTCCGGAACCGTCATGGTGTTCCCCTGCATGTCTACCGGGATTTTCAAACCCGCCGGAATGACGGCCGGCCTCGGGGGGAGGACGGCAACGGTGTCTATGTCGCCGTTCTTCAGGTTGACCTTGAGGACGGCGTTCATGCCCGCATCTGCAACATAAGCTGTGTCATCGCGGACTGCCAGCGCGTAGGGATGCGAATCAACCATGCCCTTGTACGCGGGAGGCGGGAACTTGGGCCAGTTGGCGAGGCACTGGGCGCTGACGTCGTCGCCGAATCCGTAACGCTGGTCACCGTCCGGGTTGTGGCGCCGCTCGTAGGCGGCAATGTTTGCGATGGTCTCCACATGGCCCTTTGAGTCGATGGACTTGAGGTAGCCGTGCAGTGCTGCCGGGTCGCCCTGGCCTGCGCCCACGCTCTCAAGGTAATACGTGGTGCTGCCCCGGGTATCGGAACCCGCCACCTCCCAGCCTTTGGCCGTGTGCGTGTCCAGGTCGGCCGTGGAGCCGTCACGGTTGATGCGGGTCAGCTTCCCGACGAAGTCCTGGGAAACCAGGACTGATTTTCCGGTTCCTGCCGAGACGTGCAGTGGGGAGACGAGCCCGTCTGCAAGAACCTGATAATTCGGTGCGCCGGCGGAGGCGGCGGCGGGGCCTGCGGACGCTATGGCAGCGGCCGAGGCGGCGATACAAGCTAAGAGTGCGAGTCTTTTCTTCATTGGGTACTCCGGGGTGCGAGGCCCTTGCGGGCTTGGTATGGAAGCCTCCGCAGAGGCTGAATGTGTCCCCCGGGCGCAAGCGTAGGCCCCTACCGGCCGGTAGGGGCAGGTGGAATGCCCCCTCGTTGTCCCCCTTTCCATCCCCCAACGGGGCGCCGGTGGCTAGGATCGTGCTATGACCTCTGCGGACCATGGCGGCAGCCCCTCCCGGAACCTCGGCCAGGGGCGAAACCCCGGCCAGGATTTCCACCCTGACCTGGCCAAATACCTTGCGCACGCAGTGGACCTGGCCACCCAAAACGTCGGCCAGGGCGGTGGCCCGTTCGGGGCGGTGGTGGTGACGCGGGACGGGCGCGTCCATGCCGGCGTCAACAGGGTCACCCGGGACAACGATCCCACTGCCCACGCAGAGGTGGTGGCCATCCGGGCGGCTGCTGCTGCAACCGCGGACTTCGACCTCACTGGCTCCATCCTCTACGCGAGCTGCGAGCCGTGCCCGATGTGCCTGGCGTCGGCCCTCTGGGCCCGGATCGGCCACGTCTACTTCGCGGCCGACCGCCACGGCGCCGCGGCCGCCGGCTTTGACGACGCCCTCTTCTACGACTACTTCAGCGGGGGCGCGCCGGAACTCATGCCGGTCACCAGGGGTGACATCCCTACATCGGATGTTCCCTTCCAAACATGGCGCGCCTTTGACGCCAGGAAGGAATACTAGCCATGGAACCAACGCTTGTGGCCTGCCCCGCCTGCGGGAAGACCAACAGGGTGCCGGCCCAGGCCGCCGGCCACCCGCGCTGCGGCAACTGCAAGACGGACCTGCCATGGATCGTTTCCGCAGGCGACACCGACTTCGCGGCCGTGGCCGAGCAGTCGCCAGTTCCGGTTCTGGTCGATTTCTGGGCTGCATGGTGCGGACCCTGCCGCATGGTCAGCCCGGTCCTGGACAAGCTGGCCCGGGAACGGCCCGGGAAAATCAAGCTGGTCAAGGTGGACGTGGACAAGTCGCCCAACCTGTCCCGGCGGTTCGACGTGCAGGCCATTCCCACGTTGATGGTGATCGTGGACGGGAAGGTTGCCGCCCGGCAGGCCGGCGCCGCCCCGGCAGAGGTGCTGCGTTCCTGGCTCGACAAAGCGTTGGCCGGCGCCCGAGGCTAGCGGGGACTCTCTGTTGGAGCGTCCCGGGGCCAGGATGCTGCAGGAAGCCGCGACAACCCTTCCAGCAAATCCTGCTTCCGGCCGCACAGTGCAATCCGGACCCAGCCCTCGCCAATGGAGCCGAACGCCGTACCGGGAGCCAGCGCCACGCCCGAATCCGCAAGGAAACGCCGTACCCAGGACCGCACATCGCCACCGGTCACGTGGGACATATCCGCCCAGAGGTAGAACGCGCCCTGTGCCGGCAGGTAGCGGATTCCCTTCGCCGCCAGGACCGCCGACGCCGCGTCCCGGTTCTCGCGGTAGTGCTGGTGTGCGTGCCGGACATAGTCCTGCGGGCCCGTGAGCGCTGCAAGCGCTGCGTATTGCGGTGCCGATGCCACGCAGGACACGATCGATTCCATGACGTTGTCCATCTTCTGTTCGAGCCCCGGCGGACAAATCAGCGCGCCGATCCGCAGGCCCGTCAGGCCGTAGGTCTTCGACAGCGTCAGCGAGGTGAAGACGCGGGCATCGCTGGGCGTGCTGCCATCGAATCGGGCCGGGCTGACGTGCGGCACATCGTAGGTGAACGCCTCGTAGCACTCGTCTGAAATGACCCAGATATCGTGGCGGCGGGCCAGTTCCACCAGCTCACGGACAAGTTCCGCGTCGAGCACGGCGCCCAGCGGATTGGAGGGAGAGTTGAGCACCAGCACCCGGGTGCGGCTGGTGATGAGGGCTTCCACGTCGGCCACCCGGGGCTGGAAACCATGCTCCGGGTGCAGGGGATAGCCCACGGGAACGGCGTTCAGCAGCCGGCTGGTCATGGCGAACGTGGGGTAGCCCGGGTTGGGAATCAGGATTTCGTCGCCGGGGGAGAGCAGCAGGCTCATGGCGAAGTGCAGTCCCTGCTGCGCCCCCGACACCACGTACACGCGCTCAGCGCCGACGTCTACGCCCTGTTCTTCCCGGAACCTGGCGGCGAACGCCTCGCGAAGAGCAGGGATGCCGGCATTGGGCGTGTAGTTTGTCTCGTCCCGGTCAAGGCAGGCAATACCCGCGTCCAGGACATGCCGGGGAAGCGCGAACCCCGGTTCCCCGATGCTGAGTACCACGGCGCCCGGCGTGCGCCATGCTGCCTCGGTAATCTCCCGGATCTGGTTGACGGGGACGTCGCGGACATGGGCGGCAAGCTCAGGCATGCCAGCCATCCTAGCCGCCGCGGCTTCCGCCCCACGACGGCCGGTGAGGGAAAGGGACGGCTGCCCGCCGCCGTCGTACGCCCCTCGCCGCTGGGCCCCACGCCTGCCGCTGTACGCCTGCACGGGCGCCCCAACCTGCGCCGATATACTGGGAGGCGTGCTTTCTGGACTGGTGATAGTGGACAAGCCGCAGGGATGGACCAGCCACGATGTGGTTGGCCGGATGCGGCGCCTCGCAGGGACCCGGAAAGTGGGGCACGCAGGAACCCTGGATCCCATGGCCACGGGCGTGCTGGTGCTGGGCATCAACAAAGCCACCCGCCTGCTGACCTACATCGTGGGCACATCCAAGACCTACACCGCCACCATCCGGCTTGGCCAGTCGACCGTCACGGATGATGCGGAGGGCGAGGTCACTGCCACCACCAGCGCCGCCGGCGTCGCCGACGAACAAATCCACGACGCCGTTGCAGCGCTCACGGGCGACATCCAGCAGGTGCCCAGCAGCGTCAGCGCCATCAAGGTCAACGGCGAACGCGCCTACGCACGGGTGCGTTCCGGCGAGGACGTCAAGCTCGCCGCGCGGCCGGTCACCATCCACCGGTTTGAGGTGCATTCGATCCGGCGGGACGGCGACGCCGGTGTCCTGGACCTGGACGTGACCGTTGAGTGCTCTTCCGGCACGTACATCCGGGCACTGGCCCGGGACCTCGGCACCGCCCTGGGCGTCGGAGGCCACCTCACCGCCCTCCGGCGGACCCAGGTGGGGCCCTACACGCTGGACCAGGCGCGGACCCTCGAACAGCTCGCCGATGAGCTCACCGTCCTGGAGATGTCCCAGGCAGCCCGGGCCCTGATGCCCAACCGTGAACTGACCGCGGCGGAGACCGCAGAGATTTCCTTCGGCCGGCGGATCGCAGCCGGCGCGGCAGCCGGCACCCCCGAGGCCGCCACAGCCGAGCACCCGGCGGCTGCCTTCGCCCCTGATGGTTCCCTGGTGGCCCTCCTCGCGGACGCAGGCAGCTACGCCAAACCTGTGCTTGTCTTTGCCCCCGGCACCGGCACCGGAAACGGCAGCGGGACTGCGGCAACCGCTACAGCGGAGGCCTGAGCATGGACGGATACTTTTGGATCATCCTCGTCGTCGGCCTCGTGTCCACCCTGCTGTGCCTGGGCGCCGGAATCCTCAAGAAGGCGCCGAACGACGTCACCCTCCTGTCCGTGGTGGCCGTGGAAGCAGCCCTGGTGGTCTACCTGGTGGGTTCGATCGTGCGGGTCATCGCCGGCGAACACATCGCCGGGGAAGCCTGGGAGTTCTGGGGCTACATGGCCACGGCCATGCTGCTGCCACCGGCAGCAATCTACTGGTCCATCCTGGAACGAACCCGGTGGAGCAACTTTGTCCTGGCCGCCGTCGGCGTCACGGCGCTGGTCATGGCTGCCCGAATGAACCAGATCTGGTACTGAAGTGGAAGAAGCAGCAAGAATGAAGAACCAGCAGGCCCAGGCGGCCACCGGCAAGACCCCTGTCCGCAACACCCGCAACACCGGGCCCGGCCGCCTGCTGATCGCGGTGTACGGCGTTTTCGCCATTTCGGCTACCGCCCGCGCCGGCTACCAGATCCTCACCAAGTTCTCCGAGGCCCCGCTGGCGTACCTGCTCTCCGCCTTCGCCGCCGTGGTGTATATCGTGGCGACGATTTCGCTGGCGAAGGCGGGAACCACCTGGTTCAAAGTTTCCGTGGCGGCAGTGCTGGTGGAACTGGTGGGTGTGCTGGTGGTGGGAACACTCAGCATCCTTGACTCCGTCCAGTTCCCGCACGAGACCGTATGGTCCCTCTTTGGCCGCGGCTACGGTTTCATCCCCCTGCTGCTGCCCGTCCTGGGCCTGGTGTGGCTGTACCGGCGGCGTCCGTCCAAGGTGGCGGCGGCCCCGGGCAACGCCGCGGAGTAGGCGCAAAAGCTGCGCCCTGAATCCGGGTAACCTTGAAGAGTTCCGCGGCCGGCATGGTTGACGGAACGTCGATGCTTTCAGGCAGCTTAAGGCGAGGGTGATGGTTTACATCTGGAACGATCCGTCCGATGTCCCGGCGGACTTCGGCCCATCTGTTGTCACTTTCGGCAACTTCGACGGCGTTCACCGCGGCCACCAGCAGGTGCTGTCCCAACTGATCCGTTCGGCCCGCCTCGCACAGGCGAAGGCCGTGGCCATCACTTTCGACCCCCACCCGGCAGTCATCCACCGGCCCGAATCGGCCCCGGAGCTGATCATGGGCCTGGATGACAAGCTGGAGGCGCTGGGGGAGCTTGGCCTGGATGCCATCCTGGTAGTCAAATACTCCCTGGATCTTGCCAGCCTCACGGCCGAGGAATTCGTGGAGCAGTACCTGGTGCACTGCCTGCATGCCAGCCACGTGGTCATCGGCCACGACGCCCGCTTTGGACGGGGCAACTCCGGCGACCTGGAGACCATGAAGGCGCTGGGCGAAAAGTTCGGTTTCGACGTCCAGGTCATCAGCGAGTTCGGGTCCGAGGGCTACCCCCTGCATGACGACGGCGGCACGGACCGCCGCTGTTCTTCCACCTGGGTGCGCGAGGCCCTGCAGGAAGGCGACGTCGCCACAGCCGCCTCCGTCCTGGGCCGCCCCCACCGCATGCGCGGCGAAGTGGTGCACGGCGCCGCCCGCGGCAGGGCGCTGGGATTCCCCACGGCAAACCTTTCCCCGGACGCCACGGGCCTGGTCCCGGCCGACGGCATCTACGCCGGCTGGCTGGTGGACCAGGCCGGCAAGCGTTGGCCGGCCGCCATTTCCGTAGGCTCCAACCCCACGTTCGACGGCGTCAGCCGCCAAGTCGAAGCGCACGTGATCGACAGGCCAAAGGAAGCCGTGGAGGACTTCGATCTCTACGGCCAGACAGTCATCGTGGAATTCGTGCAGCGGCTCCGGGGCATGGTGGCTTACCGTGGCCCTGAGGCCCTCGTGGAACAAATGCGGCTGGATGTCGACCAGGCGCATCAGCTCCTGGCTGGCCGCTGACTGCAGCCTTCACCCGGCTGACAACAACGAAAGGCTGGACGTGTCCGTCGAGAAGAACACCCGCAAGCTGGACAAGGGGATAGTCCGCGACTTCAGCTCGCGGATGAGCTATGCCTCCTACCTGCAGCTTCCCACGCTGCTCAGCGCGCAACAGCCGGTCAGCCAGCCCGAACATCATGACGAACTGCTGTTCATCATCCAGCACCAGACCACGGAGCTGTGGCTGAAGCTGGTCCTGCATGAACTGCGCAGCGCCGCCGTGTGGCTTCGCGAAGACGACCTCGGCTCGGCGCTCAAGGGCATCGCCCGGGTCAAGCACATCCAGAAGACCCTCACCGAGCAGTGGTCCGTCCTGGCCACCCTGACGCCCACGGAGTATTCGCAGTTCCGAGGCTTCCTGGGCAACTCCTCAGGGTTCCAGTCCGCCCAGTACCGGGCGGTGGAATTCGTCCTGGGGAACAAGAACCGGAAGATGCTCCCGGTCTTCGAGTCCGATCCCCAGGCCCACGCCATGCTGGAGGAACTGCTTGCCGCCCCCAGCATCTATGACGAGTTCCTGGCTTACCTCTCCCGGCAGGGCTTCAATGTCCCCGTCTCAGTCCTTGACCGCGACGTGACCCGCGCCCACGAGTTCGCTCCGGAACTGGTGCCACTCTTCAAGCACATCTACGAGAATGCGGGGGACAACTGGGCGGCGTACGAGGCCTGCGAGGAACTGGTTGACCTGGAGGACAACTTCCAGCTGTGGCGGTTCCGGCACCTGCGCACGGTGCAGCGGACCATCGGCATGAAGACGGGCACGGGCGGGTCCAGCGGTGTGACCTTCCTGCAGAAGGCCCTTGAACTGACGTTCTTCCCGGAACTATTCGCTGTCAGGACGGAGATCGGACAATGAGCATCCATCAGGAAAACCCCACCGGTGTGTCCTCGGAGGAGCTCAGGCAGCGTGCCGCTGAGCTGGACCGGAACGATCCCCTGGCCCACTTCCGGGATCACTTCGTCGGCACCGACACGCCGCTGTCCTACCTTGACGGCAACTCGCTGGGCAGGCCGTTGAAGCGGACCGCCGACGACGTCGCTGCCTTCGTCCGTGACGAGTGGGGTGGACGCCTCATCCGCGGCTGGGACGAGAAATGGCTCGCCATGCCGCAGGCCATCGGTGACCAGATGGGCCGTGCCGTCCTGGGCGCGGCACCGGGACAGACCATCATCGCGGACTCCACCACCGTGGTGCTGTACAAGCTGATCAGGGCAGCACTTGCGGCAGTGCAGGACCCGGACCGCAACGAACTCGTGCTCGACACCGAGAACTTCCCCACGGACCGCTACCTTGTGGAAGGCATCGCGCTTGAGGAAGGCCTGACCCTCCGCTGGATCGAGCCGGACCCCGCCGCCGGGGTGACCCTTGACCAGGTGAGGCAGGTTACCGGGCCCCGCACCGCCGTCGTCCTCCTCAGCCAGATCGCCTACCGCTCAGGGCACCTTGCCGACCTGCCCGGAATCACCGCGGCAGTGCACGACGCCGGCGCCCTGGTGGTGTGGGACCTTTGCCATTCCGCGGGGTCGGTGGAGATCGACCTGGACGGCGCGGACGTGGACTTCGCTGCCGGGTGCAGCTACAAGTACCTCAACGGAGGTCCCGGGTCGCCGGCCTTCGCCTATGTCAATGCCCGGCACCTCCCGTCCCTGAACCAGCCCATCTGGGGCTGGATGGGCCGGAAGGACGCCTTCGAAATGGCTGCAGGCTATGAACCGGCTGCGGGCATCCGCGGTTTCCTCAGCGGCACCCCCGCCATCTTCGGAATGATCGCCATGCAGGGCACACTGGACCTCATTGAGGAAGCATCGATGGGCGCCATTCGGGAAAAGTCCGTGGCATTGACGGCCTTCGCCGTGGAGCTCTTCGATGCCTGGCTGGCGCCGTTGGGCGCGGAACTGGCCTCGCCACGGGAGCCGGGGGAACGGGGCGGCCACATCACGGTGGACCACCCGGACTTCACCAAGGCCACCGTGGAAGCGCTCTGGGACGGGGACGTCATTCCGGATTTCCGCTCGCCGCACGGCATCCGCGTCGGATTGTCACCGCTGAGCACCAGCTTCGCCGAAGTGCTGCAGGGCATGGCGGCCATCCGGGACCGGCTGCAGGGCTGACCCCTCAGGGTTCCTGCCGCCCGTGTTTCGACAAGGTTAGGCCCGGGCCGGTAAACTGGACGACGGATCCGGCTGCAGTCCGTGGCGGCTGGTTCCTGTTGCAGGCGCCCACCTTCGATGATCGGAGCGGGACGGACGCGGCAGACCCGGCAGTGAGTTACTGACCTGGGCCCTCACGGCACATTCCCAAGGAGTAATTGTGGCACTTGACGCCGCTGTAAAGCAGTCCATCATCAAGGAATACGCAACCGCCGAAGGCGACACCGGTTCACCGGAGGTCCAGGTTGCCGTCCTGACCCAGCGGATCAAGGATCTGACTGAGCACATGAAGGAGCACAAGCACGACTACCACACCCAGCGCGGTCTGCTGGCCATGGTTGGTCGTCGCAAGCGTATGCTGAGCTACCTCAAGAAGACTGACATCGCCCGCTACCGTTCGCTCATCGAGCGCCTCGGCCTGCGCCGCTAGTCTGGCTTTGGGGCGGCCCTTTCCACGCGGAACGGGCCGCCTTCTTCAAATGAAAAACTAAACAGGAGGATCAACCGCATCACGCATTCGCGGTCCTCGGTAGTGATCTCCGGGAACGGCTTCGTTGACTGAAGCCGGCGGCCCGTGGGTCTCGATCGATGACCGGGTGCAGGGCCAGTAGACAGATGCTGGCTGGGTTGATGCGGCTGGACTTCCGTAAGAAAGAAACGGAGGTGACTCTCTTGGAGGGTCCCGAAATCCAGTTCTCGGAAGCAGTCATAGACAATGGCCGTTTCGGCAAGCGCGTAATCCGCTTCGAAACCGGCCGCCTTGCCAAGCAGGCAGCCGGCGCAGCCATGGTGTACATCGACGATGACACCGCGCTGCTGTCCGCCACCACCGCCGGCAAGCACCCGCGTGAAGGCTTCGACTTCTTCCCGCTGACCGTCGACGTCGAAGAGCGCATGTACGCTGCCGGCCGCATCCCGGGTTCGTTCTTCCGCCGCGAAGGCCGCCCGTCCACCGAAGCCATCCTGGCCTGCCGCCTGATGGACCGCCCGCTGCGCCCCGCCTTCATCAAGGGCCTGCGCAACGAGGTCCAGATCGTGGTGACCGTCCTGGCCATCAACCCGGACGAGCTCTACGACGTTGTGGCCATCAACGCCTCCTCGATGTCCACCCAGCTGTCCGGCCTGCCGTTCTCCGGCCCCATCGGCGGCGTCCGCGTTGCCCTGGTAAACGACGAGAACGGTTCCCAGTGGGTCGCGTTCCCCAAGCACTCCCAGCTGGAGAACTCGGTCTTCAACATGGTTGTCGCCGGCCGCGTTGCCGGTGACGACGTCGCCATCATGATGGTTGAGGCCGAAGCCACGGACAACTCCTGGAACCTGATCAAGGAACAGGGCGCAACCGCTCCCACCGAAGAGGTTGTGGCCGAGGGCCTTGAGGCTGCCAAGCCGTTCATCAAGGCACTGTGCGACGCCCAGGCCGACCTCGCCGCCCGCGCTGCCAAGCCCACGGTCGAGTTCCCGGTCTTCCTGGACTACGAGGACGACGTTTACGCCGCCGTCGAGTCCGCTGCAGCCGACAAGCTCGCCGCTGTCTTCCAGATCGCCGACAAGCAGGAGCGCGACAACGCTTCCGACGCTCTCAAGGACGAGGTCCTGGCCAACCTGGCCGGCCAGTTCGAAGGCCGCGAGAAGGAACTGTCCGCAGCCTTCCGCTCGGTCACCAAGCACGTTGTGCGCCAGCGCATCCTCAAGGACCAGATCCGCATCGACGGCCGTGGCCTGACCGACATCCGCCAGCTCACCGCCGAGGTTGAGGTCCTGCCCCGCGTCCACGGCTCGGCCATCTTCGAACGCGGCGAGACCCAGATCATGGGTGTCACCACGCTGAACATGCTGAAGATGGAACAGCAGATCGACTCGCTGTCTCCGGTCACGCGCAAGCGCTACATGCACAACTACAACTTCCCGCCGTACTCCACCGGCGAAACCGGCCGCGTGGGCTCGCCCAAGCGCCGCGAAATCGGCCACGGCGCCCTGGCAGAGCGCGCACTCGTGCCCGTCCTGCCGTCCCGCGAAGAGTTCCCGTACGCCATCCGCCAGGTGTCCGAGGCCCTCGGATCCAACGGTTCGACGTCGATGGGTTCCGTCTGCGCCTCCACCCTGTCCCTGCTGAACGCCGGTGTGCCCCTGAAGGCCGCCGTCGCCGGCATCGCCATGGGCCTGGTCTCCGACCAGGTTGACGGCCAGACCCGCTACGCAGCCCTGACCGACATCCTCGGCGCCGAAGACGCCTTCGGTGACATGGACTTCAAGGTTGCCGGTACCTCCGAGTTCGTCACGGCCATCCAGCTGGACACCAAGCTCGACGGCATCCCCGCATCCGTTCTGGCGGCGGCCCTGAAGCAGGCCCGCGAAGCACGCCTGCACATCCTCGAGGTCATCAACTCGGCCATCGACACCCCGGACGAGCTCTCCGAGTTCGCTCCGCGCGTCATCGCCGTGAAGATCCCCGTGGACAAGATCGGCGAGGTCATCGGCCCCAAGGGCAAGATGATCAACCAGATCCAGGAAGACACCGGCGCCGACATCTCCATCGAGGACGACGGCACGGTCTACATTGGCGCCACCAACGGCCCGTCTGCCGACGCAGCACGCTCCGCCATCAACGCCATCGCGAACCCGCAGGTCCCGGAAATCGGCGAGCGTTACCTGGGTACGGTCGTCAAGACCACCACCTTCGGTGCTTTCGTGTCGCTGACCCCGGGCAAGGACGGCCTCCTGCACATCTCCGAGCTCCGCAAGCTGGCCAACGGCAAGCGCGTGGACAACGTGGAGGACGTGGTCTCCGTCGGACAGAAGATCCAGGTGGAAATCACCAAGATCGATGACCGCGGAAAGCTCTCGCTCGCCCCGGTGGTTGCCGAGGAAGAGGCTCCGGCCGACTCCGAGCGCGTCCACGCCACGGAGCCCGCTGAAGGCGCTGACGTCTAACAGTCCGGGCTTCCGGGCATCAGCATGAATCGGCGGGACCGGTGGATGATCCACCGGTCCCGCCGCTGTTACGATGGCAGCCAGATCCGGCTGCCCGTCCTGAAAGGCATCAATGACT
This sequence comes from Pseudarthrobacter sp. NPDC080039, assembly GCF_040702335.1. NCBI lineage: Bacteria > Bacillati > Actinomycetota > Actinomycetes > Micrococcales > Micrococcaceae > Pseudarthrobacter > Pseudarthrobacter sp. NPDC080039. Next base: position 101,143 of record NZ_JBFBKY010000008.1, read on the forward strand.
GTTGTACCCCTGCCGCTTGAGCAGAACCACGCCGGCGACACCCTGGTCCACGGCTCCGACGGCGGGTCCGAGGTCCGGCGTTCCGTGCTGCCGGGGGGAGTGCGGGTACTGACGGAAGCGATGCCGGGGCAGCGGTCCGCCACCATCGGGTTTTGGGTTGGCGTGGGTTCCCGGGACGAGGCGCCCGGCCAGCACGGGTCCACCCACTTCCTGGAGCACCTGCTGTTCAAGGGCACCAAGCGCCGTACTGCCTTGGAGATTGCTTCGGCGTTCGACGAGGTGGGCGGCGAGTCGAACGCGGCAACAGCCAAGGAAAGCACCTGCTACTTTGCCCGGGTCCTCGATTCGGACCTTCCCATGGCAATTGACGTGATTGCGGACATGATCACCGGTGCTGTGCTGGACCCCGATGAGATGGAGCAGGAACGGGACGTCATCCTCGAGGAAATCGCGATGGACAGCGATGACCCCACCGACGTTGCCCACGAACACTTTGTCGCCGCGGTCCTGGGCAGCCATCCTCTCGGCCGCCCCATCGGCGGTACACCCACGGCCATCAAGGCCGTTGCCCGCGACTCCGTCTGGGAGCACTACCGCAGGTACTACAAGCCGCAGGAACTCGTCATCACCGCCGCGGGCGGCCTCGACCACGACGTCGTCTGCGGACTCGTGGTGGAGGCCCTTGAGTCCTCGGGGTGGTCGCTGGAGCCCGACGCGGCCCCCGTGCAGCGGCGGTCAACGGAGCGGGCCCTGATCACCGGCACCGCCGGCCTGCACGTGGTCAAGCGAGCCGTGGAGCAGGCGAACATCATCATGGGATGCCCCACGATCGTCGCCACCGACGAACGCCGCTACGTCATGAGCGTCCTGAACGCAGTCCTGGGCGGAGGCATGTCCTCCCGGCTGTTCCAGGAAGTCCGCGAGAAGCGGGGCTTGGTGTACTCCACCTACTCCTTCGCTTCGTCATACGCCGACGCCGGCTACTTCGGCATGTACGCCGGCTGCACGCCATCCAAGGTACGCCAGGTGGTGGACCTGCTGGGCGTGGAGTTGGACAAGCTCGCCGAGCACGGCATTTCGGACGATGAACTCCGCAAGGCAGTGGGCCAGCTGGGCGGCGGAATCGTCCTGGCGCTGGAGGACACCGGCTCCCGCATGTCCCGGCTGGGCCGGGCCGAGCTGGTCTCCGGCGAATACCAGGACATCGACGAAACCCTTCGCCTGATCAAAGCCGTCACGGCAGAGCAGGTGCAGGAACTGGCCGCAGAACTCGCTGCCGCACCGCGGACCATCACAGTAGTGGGCCCTTTTGAAGAGTCGGAGACGTTCGGGCTGTAAGACGCTGGCGCGGCGGCCGCCAAGAGTCCATCCTGAGGTAGCAGCGATTCTTGGGAGGGGCGGCGTGACAGCGAACCAGCCGGCGCAGGTGCAGGTGCATCCTGCCCTGTCAGCCCTCCTTGGCCATTGGCGGGGAAGCACCCGCGTGGCTGCGGGGCCTTGGGGGCCCGCCAGCGACGTGGAAGCTGAAGTTTCGTATACCCGGGTGGCCGGTGGCCTTGGGACGGTACAGAGCTACCGGCACGTTGAGCCGGACGGGGGCCACTTCGAAGGGCACGGCATCTTCACCCTCGACCCCGTCCATCCGGATGTGCTTTGGTACTACGTGGACAGCCCTGGTGGCGGCCCGGGTACAGCCGCGCGCTGCACCTGGCACGACGGCGTCCTGCGCATTGAACGCCCCGGCGACGGCGGCTGGACGCGCCATTCAATCTGGGTGGAAGACGATGTCCTGACCCATGTCACCGACCTCCGGTCCCCCGACACGCACGACGGCGGCGACTCACCCGAGGCTGGGATCGACGGCAAGGCTTCGCCCTACCGGCCGTTCATGCGCTCGGTATTTCAACGGGCGTGACAGCAATTGATCGCGGTAGTGGCTACAGGACAGCGTTAAGAAGGCAGCGAGGTGTCTCCACTGTCACGTCAGCGAGAGCAGTAGCTCCCAGTCTGTTTGTGGGTCTGGCGGCAACATAAAGGGTTTCGCGTAGAAGTCGTCCCAGAGGGCATCGGTAGCGCAGAGGTCGTCCGGATCCAGCAGGTTGTCCCCGTCGGGTTCCTCCATTTCCAGCTCCGGCCACGCTGGGACCTCGGCAAGCACTTCCTTGTTAGGCAAATCCTCCAGCGGCCTGGTTGCATCTGATTCAGCTGTGGCAGTGGGCGGGGCTGCCGTGTGCGGTGCGGTTTCCAGCGCAGCGGTGAAATTACTCCACGGCAAAATTCCCGGTGGCCAGTGCGTTGGTTCTCGGTCTGGGTGTTCGGGTTTGTAGTGGCGGCCGCTGGGTGAGGTCCAACCGGGTGGCTCATGTTGGGTTGCGGCATCAGGTACCCATGCCCGGGCGTGCTTCAGGTGGTGATGTTTCGGGCAAAGTTGTCCGAGATTGCTGATCCCGGTGCTTCCACCGTGTTCCCAAGCTGTGCCATGGTCGATTTCGTTGTCGGGGGTGCGGTTGGTGCAGCCGGGGAACGTGCATTTGCCGTCGCGCAACCTGATCCAGCGTTTGATGGCCTCCGTGAGCCGGTAGCGGGTGCGTCCGATTTCCAGTGGTGCCCCGTCGCGGGGGTCGACCAGGACCCGGAAGAACGAGTCAGCCCCGTCAGCCACCAGTTTCCGCGCCATCGACTCCGGGATCGGGCCGAACCCGTCCAGTTCTGCGGGTTCGTCGGTAAGGGCGAGGAGGGAGAACACCGGAACCGTGACCAGGACATCCGCACGCGGGGCGGGTATCTTGCTGGGTTCGGCAGGGTTTCCGGCACCGAGGAGCAGTGAGGCGGCGATGTCGGGGCGGAGTTGGCTGAGGGTGCGGGTTTCGTCGGGTCCTTGGAGGCCGCGGGCTGTGGCGGTGGTGCGGTTCCAGATGGCGCACGCGGTGTCCCCGGGGAGGTAGAGCGAGAGCCAGGCCATACCGTCCCGGTCGGGGCTGTATTCCATCCGCCGGTCCGCCTGACCTTTGGCGTGGCGTTTCCCGATGGAGTCGGGGTGGTGGCGTTCCCGCCAACTACGGACTTTCGCCCGGAACCGGGACGGGACAAGCTCACCGGGGGCTGCGCCGCGTGCGGGGTTGGGCGCGTCGGGGTAGAAATGCGCCACCAACTCCAGCGCGCCTTCGGGGGTGAGTTCTTCGGTTTCGTCGGCAATGATGCGGGCGTGCTGCCAGGACACGGCACCGGTGGACAGCGCCTCGAGCACCGGTGGCAGGGAACAGACCCGCCGTGACTGGTCCACCAACGCGCCCGCGGCGGCGGAGCTGATGGTCAGGACGCCGGCGATCTCCTCCACGACGGACATCTCCGCGTAGGTGCGGTCCTGCAGGCAGGCATCCGGCGGAGTCATGGCCTGCTGCAACCCCAGGCACTCCGCCACGTCCCGCGCCTTCACTGCCGCAAGCTGTGCCTCCAACCGGGCAACAACCTCCAACCGCTCAAGGCACAGCTCATACCGGCGCTGCAGCACGTCAATATCTCCAGCCGAAGCAGTCAGCGCAGGATGTTCGAGGTTCCGGTCCTCAAGAACCAGCGCATCAAGGGCAGCGAGAGAGGCACGAACGCCCTCCAGCACCGCCCCCAAACCACCGCTGATTCCCATACCCACATCATCCAACCAGGGTCTGACAATCGAGCCCGGCCGCAGAACCCGGACAGTCAAAACCCACATGGCTCCGGCTGCCCTGTGCTGGCTAGCCCCCCGCGAACGGCGGCAGTACGTCCACCACGTCGTCGGGACCCAGCACCGTCGCCTGGTCCCGCACGGCCACCTCATTGAGCAGGAAGCTGCTGCGGGAGAGGAGCCGGGGGAGTGGCGGGGTCCCGGCGGGGGGCTCGGGCCGTTCCACCGCGGCTACGGCTGCCAGCAGGTCAGCCACTGTGGCTCCGGCAGGCAGGTCGAACTTCTCGTCCTCAAAGCCTGCGGCAGCGCGTGCGGCAGCAAAGTAACGTACCAACATCTCCGTCAGCCCCCGATGGCACTCATGCTGCGGTCCGGCTGGACGAAGTCCGGAGCGTCCAGGCCCACATGGTCCATGCCGTGGGCTTTAGGTTTGATCCACATGGCGTCCTGCCACCGCTGGGCCAGCTCGTCATCGCTGGCACCGGAGCGAAGCAGGCCCAGCAAATCGAACTCCTCCCGCGAGAACAGGCAGCTCATGATCTTGCCCTCGGCGGTGATCCTGGTGCGCCGGCAGTCGGAGCAGAACGGCTCAGTCACGGAGGCAATGATGCCCACTGTTCCCAAAACCGGTCCGTCGGCGTCCAGCGAACCTTCCGCCCGCCGTCGTACCTCAAAACGTTCCGCCGGGGCACCGTCACGTTCGCGGGGATCGGGGCTAAGGACGAAGTCGCGGGACAGCAATCCGCGGATTTCAGCCGCGGTGATCATGTTGCGGCGCGTCCAGCCGTGGTCGGCGTCAAGCGGCATCTGCTCGATGAACCGCAGTTCGTACCCTCGCTCCAGGGCCCAGGCCAGCAGCTGCGGCGACTCGGCATCATTGATGCCCCTCATCAGAACGGCGTTCAATTTGACCGGGCCAAGGCCCGCAGCCCAGGCGGCGTCAACGCCGGCCAGGACCTGGTCCAGGAAAGGTCGGCGGGTCAGCTTGGTGAACGTTTCCTCATGCAGCGAATCCAGGGAGACGTTGATGCGCGTCAGGCCGGCGTCCTTGAGCGCCGCCGCCTTCTTCGCCAGCCCAACAGCGTTGGTAGTCATGGAAATCGGGAGGTCCGGGTGGTTGGCCCGCAGGGCAGCGATGATCTCCACCAGGTCATGCCTGACCAGCGGCTCTCCACCCGTCAGCCGCAGTTCGCGGACACCCAGCTGGTCCACGCCGACGCGCACTATCCGGACGATTTCCGCCGCCGACATCACCGCCTGCTTTGCCAGCCATTCCAGGCCTTCAGCTGGCATGCAGTACGTGCAGCGGAGGTTGCACTTATCGGTCAGGGATAACCGCATGTCCGTGGCGCGGCGTCCATAGCGGTCCACCAGTCCAGCAGGCGCATCCGCAGGCCGGCGCGCGGGAACGGCGGGCAGCGCCGATGCTGCTTCCTCCCGCGGCTGGGGCATGCCTAGCTGGACACTCATAAATTCAGGCTACGCCACGTTGAGCCGCCCATCACAGCCGTGACTTCCGCAGATCCGGCCGAGTCCCGGCCAAGGGCCCCGATTCGCCCCGGGGGACCGCCGGCGAACCTATGCTGAAGGTGTGAACATTTCCCGGCAAAAGCAGGGGTCGGACGACGACGGCGCACGGCTTGGGGAGCGGGCGGACAGTCCCGTTCGGCAACAGGCAGTCCGGCGCGGCGTGGGCGGTTGGGCCGCCGCCGCCGGGATAGTCGCAGCCGGCGGGGGCGTCGCAGCGGGAGAGCTGGTGGCCGGGTTCGCCAGCCCGTCCCTTTCACCCCTGACCGCTGTTGGCGGGGCCGTCATCGATGCAGTCCCGCCGGGCGTTAAAGACTGGGCGGTCTCGCTCTTCGGGACGGCAGACAAGGCAGCCCTCCTGGCGGGCATGGCGTTGGTCATCGCCGCACTGGCCGCACTTGCCGGAGTCCTTGAGTTCCGAAGACGGTTCGCCGGTTCCTCGGTGGTGGCCATCTTCGGCCTGGCGGGCGCGGCCGCGGTCCTGACGCGTTCCCAAATGACCCTGCCGGCCCTGATCTGCCCGCTCGTGGCTGCGGTGGTCGCAGTCGTACTCCTGCGGTTCCTGGTGGGCAGGCTGCACGGGTGGGAAGACGCAGAGGACGGGGAAAGCGTCGCGGCCGCGGGTTCCCGCCGGACCTTCCTCCAGGCCTTTGCCATTACCGCAGCGGCTTCCGCTGCAGGCGGCGTGGTGGCAGGAATCTGGCGCGGCGCCGCTGCTGCCGTCAGCGAAGCCAGGGCGCGCATCGGCCTCCCGGTACCGGCATCACCGGCGCCGTCCATCCCGGCCGGTGCCGAGTCAGGCGTGGCAGGCGTAACCCCGCTCGTCACGCCAAACCGCGACTTTTACAGGATCGACACGGCACTCTCCGTTCCGGCGGTGAACCCGGACACCTGGGTCCTCAAAGTCACAGGGATGGTGGCCCGGGAAGTCCAGCTTTCCTTCTCCGACCTGCTGGCGAAACCCCTGACGGAACGCCACATCACCATCGCCTGCGTTTCCAACGGCGTTGGCGGGGACCTGATCGGCAACGCCCGCTGGCTCGGGTGGCCGGTCCGCGACCTCCTCGCCCAGGCCGTTCCGCAGCCGGGCGCGGACATGGTCCTCTCCCGCAGCACCGACGGCTGGACCGCCGGGACGCCCCTGGAAGTCCTCACCGACAACCGGGATGCCCTGCTCGCCGTCGCCATGAATGGTGAACCCCTGCCGCTTGAGCACGGTTTCCCGGTCCGGCTGGTTGTGCCCGGACTTTACGGCTACGTCTCTGCCACCAAATGGCTGACAGAACTCAAAGTCACCCGGTTCGCGGACGACGCCGGGTACTGGACTCCGCGCGGGTGGTCCGAGCGCGGCCCCATCAAGATCTCATCCCGCATCGACGTTCCCCGCAGCGGGCGTCCCGCCAACCCGGGAAGCGTGGTGTTCGCAGGTGTCGCCTGGGCCCAGCACACCGGCATCAGGGCTGTTGAGCTGCGGATCAACAGGGGACCCTGGAAGGAGGCGGAGCTCGCTTCCGGCATCTCGGTGGACACCTGGTACCAGTGGAAGCTGGCGGTTGACCTCACCCCGGGCCAGTACGAGGTACAGGTCCGCGCCACGGGCCTGGACGGCCGGCCCCAGGACGAAACGTCACGGCCCCCCGCACCTGACGGGGCCACGGGATTCCACACGGTTAGAGTTGACGTGAAATCCTGACGGCCGCGACCAAAGGCGTATTCATGACCAGCCACCCCCACAGCAGTGCTGCACGTGCGCGGTCTGTCGCAGACCATGCCGCGGCCGTCGCACAGCTTCTCCGCCCGTTGCGTTCGGCGGACCGCACCGAAAGCCTGCCGCTGACCCAGGCACTGGGCCGGGGCCTGGCTGGCGACGTCGCCGCGCCCATCAGCCTTCCTCCGTTCGCCAACTCCCAAATGGACGGGTACGCGGTACGTTCAGGAGACATTCCCGACGGCGGTGCCGGGCTGCGCATCATGCCCCCGGTTCCAGCCGGGTCCAGCCCGCAGCCGCTTGAGCCGGGGACGGCCGCGCCCATCATGACCGGTGCCATGATCCCGGCGGGGGCCGACGCCGTCGTGCCCGTCGAACGGGCCGTACCGGACCGCTTCCTGGACCCTGGCAACGCAGGCACGGTGAAACTGCCGCCCGCCGCCGCTGGCACCTTCGTGCGTTCCGCCGGCAGCGACATCGAGGCAGGGGAGCACGCCCTGGTTGCAGGCACCTGCCTTGGTCCGGCCCAGCTGGGCCTGCTCGCCGCCCTGGGCATCCCGGAGGTGCGGGTGTACAAGGCAGTGACCGTCCTGCTGGTCACCACGGGGGACGAAGTGGTGGAACCCGGCTCCCCGCTCCCGCCAGGGAAGATCTACGACTCCAACGGAACCCTTTTGGAAGCGGCCATGAAGCAGGCCGGGCTCAATGTCCGCCGTGCGGGCATTTCCACCGACAGCCCGGAAGACCTGCGGGCGCTCCTGCGGACGCAAGGCCAGGGCGCCGACCTGATCCTTACGACGGGCGGGGTCAGCAAGGGCGCCTATGAAGTGGTGCGGCAGGCCATGGCGGACCAGCCCGTTGAATTCCTGCATGTGGCCATGCAGCCGGGCGGTCCCCAGGGAGTGGGAACGTTCGACGGCGTCCCTTTCCTTGGGTTTCCCGGCAACCCGGTCAGCTGCCTGGTGTCCTTCGAAATGTTCCTCCGCCCGGCACTCTCGGCGCTGTTGGGGGCTCCCGCGTCCCGGCTGCCGCTGCGCGCCCGCCTGGCCGGGCCCCTCACGTCCCCCGCGGACAAGCACCAGGTCCGCCGCGGAACCCTGCGGCCCGGCGGGACCGTGCAGCTTGAAGGGGGCGAGGGCTCGCACCTGATGCACGCACTCGCCGGCTCCAACGTCCTGGTCCATGTCCCTGCGGGCGTAACGGAGCTCGCGGCCGGCGATGAGGTGGAAGTATGGATGCTGTGAATGCAGAACATACCCCTGCGCTGACGCACCTGCGCCAGGACGGCAGTGCCCAGATGGTGGATGTCTCCGCCAAGGCCGAGACCACCCGGGAGGCCACCGCGACGGCCACCGTCCAAACCACCACCGAGGTCATGCAGCTCCTGGGCACCGGCGGACTCCCCAAGGGCGACGCGCTGGCCGTTGCCCGTGTGGCCGGGATCATGGCCGCCAAACGGACGCCGGATTTGATCCCCCTCTGCCATCCTTTGCCGCTGTCCAAGGTCACAGTGGACTTTGAGCTGGGTCCGGCCGCCGTCACCATCAGCTCCACCGTCAAGACCCGGGGCGTCACCGGGGTGGAAATGGAGGCCCTGACCGCGGCTTCCGTGGCGGCGCTCAGCGTTTACGACATGATCAAGGCCGTGGACAAGCATGCCGTCCTCACGGACATCAAGGTGCTGGCCAAGAGCGGCGGCAAGAGCGGAGACTGGGCACTGTGACCTCACTTTTCAACGCGGCTGAGCCGCACGTGCACGGGGACGTGCAGGGGCGGAAGGCCGGCGTCGTGATCGCCTCCACCCGCGCCGCCGCCGGCATCTACGACGATGAAACCGGCCCGGTCATCACCGACTGGCTCACTGAGCACGGCTTCGAGGTGTTTCCGGCCATGGTGGTCCCGGACGGCGAGCCGGTCGGTGCCGCCATCCGCGCCCTCCTCACCCAGCATCCCGCCGTCGTGATCACCAGCGGGGGAACCGGCCTCAGCCCGGATGACCGCACGCCCGACGTCACGCTGCCGCTGCTGGACCGGGAAATCCCCGGGATCATGGAAGCAATCCGCCATGCCGGGGCTGCCAAGACCCCGCTGGCTGCCCTGAGCCGGGGTTACGCCGGCGCCCATGGGCACACCTTCATTGTGAACCTGCCCGGCTCGCCCAAGGGTGTCATGGACGGGCTCAGCGTCCTGGACCCTTTGATCGGCCATCTGTGCGACCAGCTGGAAGGCGGACATGGGCACTGAAGCATTCGAGGTTGTCAGGGCAGTCCTGAGCGCAGAACCGATTTCCGTGGACCAGGCGATCGCCGCTGTGGAGAGCGACACCGCGGGAGCGGTAGTCAGCTTCAGCGGGGTGGTGCGCAACCACGACGGCGGCAAGGCAGTCGAGCGCCTCAGCTACAGTGCGCATCCCACGGCGCATCAGGTGATGGCCGACGTCGTCGCGCGCCTGGTTGCCGAGCAGGACGCCGCAAACGGTGCCGGGGCCGGCCAGCCTGTGCGGATCTGGGCAGCGCACCGGATCGGGATGCTGGAGATCGGAGACCCGGCACTGGTGTGCGCGGTGTCTGCGGCGCACCGCGGGCAGGCGTTCGCCGTCTGCTCCGAACTGGTGGACCGCGTCAAGGAACAAGTGCCCATCTGGAAGGAACAGTTCTTTTCGGACGGCACAGTGGAATGGGTCGGCGCAGGCGGCTGATTCTTCGCGGCACGCGCCGAATGTCGCCTGCGAGGTAACGCACAGCCCACGGTTCCTGCCCGCGACCGTCCCGCCGGTAGGCTTAACGGCATGACCGAACAACACTCCGCACCCAAGCTGGTGGCCGTCCTGGGCGCCAATGGACGCATGGGCGCCGAGGCCGTCAAGGCCATCGATGCCGCGCCCGACATGAAGCTCGTCGCAGCCCTGGGGCGGGGTGATTCGCTGGAGCAGCTGACCGGATCGGGTGCCCGATACCTGGTGGACCTGACGGTTCCCGAAAGCACCGAAGCGAACGTCCGCTTCGCCGTCGAGCATGGCATCCACGCCGTAGTGGGCACCACCGGCTGGAACGCAGCGCGCCTGTCCGGGCTGGAATCGCTGCTGGCGGAGCACCCGGAGACGGGCGTCCTCATCGCACCGAATTTTGCCCTGGGCTCCGTCCTGGCCTCTGCGTTCGCCGCGAAGGCGTCCAAATACTTCGAGTCCGTGGAAATCATCGAACTCCATCACCCGGACAAGGTGGATGCCCCTTCCGGCACGGCCGTCCGCACCGCGCAGCTGATCGCCGCGGAACGCAAAGCGGCGGATGTGCCGCCCAGTCCTGACGCCACCACCACCGAGCGTGCCGGCGCCCGCGGCTGCGAAGTGGATGGCGTCCGGGTGCACAGCGTCCGGCTCCGCGGCCTGGTGGCCCACCAGGAGGTGCTCCTGGGCGGTCCGGGCGAGCAGCTGACCTTGCGGCACGATTCCTTTGACCGCGCCTCCTTCATGCCGGGCGTGCTCCTGGGCATCCGCAACGTCGCCGCGCACCCCGGCCTCACCGTTGGTTTGGACGGCTACCTGGACCTGGGGCTTTAGGCCGTGAACGGGCTCGCCGCCGGCTTCCGGAAGAACCGCACCAAAATCTGGGTGGGAGCGGTGACGCTGCTGCTGGTCTTCTACCTGGTGGTCTCTTTCCAGCGGTCCCTCCTGCTGCTGTCGGACAGCAACCTGACAGCCAAGGCCATTGGCGCTGCCTACCTGGTGCTGCCCATCATCGGGGCGTGGGCGTTGATCCGGGAGCTGATGTTCGGCGCCCGCACGGAGCAGATGGCCAAGGTCCTGGAGGCCGAAGGCGGCCTGCCCGTGGACGAACTCCCTCGCACCCCCGGCGGCCGGATCGTCCGGGCGGCGGCAGACGCCGAGTTTGAGAAATACCGCGCCGAAGCCGAGGCCGCACCCGACGACTGGCGTTCCTGGTTCCGGCTGAGCTGCGCCTATGACGCCGCAGGGGACCGCAAGCGTGCCCGGGCGTCCATGCGCGACGCCGTGAGGCTTTTCACCGCCGCGTCCTAGCCGCCGCTGCAGGAGGTGCAGCTTGGGAACCGCGATGGGCATTTCTGCCCATCGCGGTTCTTTGCCGTCCACGGTATGTTCGGTAGGCAATACTTTCCGGTTTGGGGGCGGAAATGGGGTTGGCGGCCATGCCGCCACGATCGTCCCCCGAACCTCGCTTGCGCACCCGCACCCGCACCTCCGTGAAGGACGATCAATGAGCCACCCGAACTATCCCAACGCGCCACACAGCGGACCGTCGGCACCGCCGATTCCGCCGGCGCCGTCAACCTTCCAGGGGCAGGCACCCTATGAAGGGCAGTACCAGGCAGGCCCGCAGGGGGAGTACCAGCCCGGCCCGTACAACCAGGGCCCCTACCCAGGGGAACCGGGCAAGTCCTTCATGACCACCTGGCTCCTGTCCCTCCTCCTCGGCTCTTTTGGTGCAGACCGCTTCTACCTGGGCAAGACCGGTACGGCCGTTGCCAAGCTGCTGACCGGCGGAGGCGCCGGCATCTGGGCCATTGTGGACCTGATCATGACCCTGACCGGAAACACCCGGGACAAAGACGGCCGTCCGCTGGAGGGCTACCAGGAAAACAAAAAGAAAGCCTGGATCATCACCGCCGTCCTGTGGCTGGTGAGCATCATCATCGGAATCCTGCTGGCCATGGCATCCCTCGCCATGGTTGGCGCGGCCATCGATGCCCGCAAGACCCCTGTTGCGCCGGAGCCTCCTTCGGCCTCGCAGGCCGCACCTGCTCCGTCCGGTGGATCCGCCGCCGGTGCCAACTCCGTGGTGGCTACCGTCTCGGAGGGCAACACGGTGAAGATCGGCGTCCTCGACTCGATCTACACGGCGCAGATTCCGGGCATGGACTACCTGCAGCCGAAGAACGGCGGCTTCCTCGCCATCCAGGTCTCCTGGGAGACGCTGACCGGCACCAGTTTTTCCAGCCCCTCCAATTTTATGGTCTACGACGCCGACGGCAAGGAAGGCGAACTGGTTTACCTCGATAACGGGCTGGGAGCCCTGCCCACGGATGAAGTCGGCGCCGGCGATGCCCGCCAGGGCGTCATTGCGTTCGACGTAAAGAAGGGTCCGGTCAAGGTGGTTATCAACGACGACTATGGCGATCAGGCGTCCGCTTTCACCCTGACTGCGAAGTAGCCGGACCCACGCTGGCAACCGGTCACTACTGCCAGTCTGCCAGGGCCGGAGGTTGGCCCTCTTCCCCGTGCTGGTCCATGAATCACTGCAATGCTTTGAACCCGCCCCGTCCCACCAGGCTCGCCGAGTGGCCCAGCCATTCAAGGGGCCCCCGCCGTTTCAGCACCACGAACAGCATGCCAATCATGATGGCAGCTGCGGCGTGGGCAAAGTACATGCCGTCCTCGGTCCAGCCTGCAGGCAGGGGCTTGAGGTAGAAGCCGGAGACCACCCAGACGTGAACGGCATACAGCGTGAGCGTCATGGCACCCGGACCCCGCAACGGCAGCAGAAGGTCCAGGTCCACCCACTCGGCGAGCCGTCCCAGGAGCAGGCATGCCCCAATGACAGCAGCCGCAACCGCGGACGTGTGCAGGAGGTCAAGCGTGGTGCCTGAGTGGGGTGCGGCCGACGCCAGCCACCACCACGAGCCGTCCTGGGGGAATCCGGCCAGGTTGACCTGCAGCACGCTGGCCAGCGGATACCCCGGCGAGTTGAGGACCTTCTCGAGCGCTGCCCGGCCACCCCAATCCTCCATGGCCGCCACACCGAGCGTCCTGGCGGCCACGGCCACCACCGTCCCGCCCACCAGCAGCAGTGTGGGAACCAGTGCCCTGGTGAGGACCAGGCGTCCGATGGCCAGCCCCACCAGGAGATAGGACAGCCATTGCAGCACCGGGTAATACCCGGTCAGGAATACGTCCGCGAGCAGCCGGAATGGCGTCCCCAGGTCTTCCCAGTTCGGATTGTGGCCCAGCTTCAGGGGCGGCTCGGCCGCAAGGAGCCAGGGCCGCAGCAGGTAAGCGAGCACCGGCGACGCCAGGAGCCAGCCTGCGGCCCAGGCGAACAGGCGCTTCGCCCCCAGTCCCAGGAATGGCAGGACGCAGAGGAACAGCACGGCGTAGTGGACCAGGATGATGGCCACGTTCACTTCCAGGCCGCCCAGGGTAAGTCCGACGACGGCAAGTACCAGGGCGCGCAGGGCCACCCCGCGGCGGGCGGCGGAAAGTTCAGGGCCCTCCACGGGCTTGTTCTTTCCGGTCGACAGCGCCAGTCCCACCCCGGCGAGAACTGCGAAGAGCGCCGCGGCGCGTCCTGAGAATGTCAGGCCAACCCAGGTGGGGGTGAGGGTGGCGTTTGATTCGAAGGTCGGCAGCAGATGGGTGGCCATCATGCCCAGGAGCGCCAGGCCCCGGGCGGCGTCGATGCCCCGCAGGCGCCCCGGCTGTTGCCGGCTCGGGAGTTTCCGGGACCGGGTGGCCGGGGATCGGGACGTCATGACCAGATCGTCTCACATGCGCCGGCGCCGCCGTTGTCAACCAGGTCCCCCGCCGGCCACGAAGGCCGGGACCGGGCACAGGAGCCTTGTATTCGAATATATGTTCGAATAGCATTGCTGGCATGAAGACGCCATCATCCGCAGTCCCCGGATCCGAGGGAGCCCACGCGCAGGGTCGTCCGCTGCCCGGGAACCTGCTGCCCGGTCCCGTTCACGTGCCGCTGGAGCAATCCGGCACCGGGGACGGCCTGCTGAAGGCGATGAGTCCTGGAGTCGTGGACTATCTGTTCCGCCAGCTCGTCTCCGGCCGTCCGGCCGAGGACGTCCAATGGGAACGGGAGGGCATCAGCCTGGCCGCCCAGCCGGAGGGGGCGGAACTCGCCCGCCGGCTGTCGGAAACGGACATCGATGCTCTGACTCCCACGGAGCTGTTCCACTATGTGCGGGCAGCCCAGCGCCTGGCGGCCTGGGCCGAGGACCTCCGGCAGGCCGCCGTCGGCCGCTACTGCCACGCCGGGACCAACCCGCCGGGCTCGCGGCAGCATCGTATTTGACGCTCGTCACGCCCGTGGCATTGTCCTAACCAGCTGGGAACAGGGTAACGTTTTTTCCATGGCTGACTCTTCCGCGCACATCCCTGCCCTCGGTACCCTCCTGACCGCCATGGTCACGCCGTTCACCAAGGACGGCGCTGTGGATTATGACCAGGCGGCGGCGCTCGCCAGCAAGCTGGTCGACGACGGCTGTGACGGCCTGGTGGTCACCGGCACCACCGGTGAAACCTCCACGCTGACGGACGAGGAAAACCTGGGCATGTTCCGCGCCGTCAAGGATGCGGTGGGCGGCCGGGCGGCCATCATTGCCGGCACCGGCACCAACGACACCGCGCACTCGGTGCACCTCTCCCAGCAGGCTGCTGCCCTCGGCGTCGACGGCCTCCTCCTGGTGACCCCCTACTACAACAAGCCCAGCCAGGCCGGGGTCCGCGCCCACTTCGAGACCATCGCCTCGGCCGTGGACGTGCCCGTCATGCTGTACGACATCCCGGGCCGGTCCTCCATTCCCATCGAACCGGACACCATGATCCGCCTGGCGCAGCACCCCAACATCGTCGCCGTCAAGGACGCCAAGGCCGACCTCACCGCCGCCACGCGCGTCATGGCCGAAACCGACCTCCTGTTCTACTCGGGCGACGACGGACTGACCCTTCCCTGGATGGCGCTGGGCGCTGTCGGCCTGGTGGGTGTCACTACGCATGTGGCCACCCGACGCTTCCGCGAGCTTATCGACGCCGTCAACGCCAACGACCTTGGGACTGCCCGCAAGATCAACTTCGAGCTGCAGCCCGTGGTCCGCGCAACGATGACCCGTGTCCAGGGGGCCGTGGCGGCCAAACAGATTCTTAAATGGCAGGGAGTCCTGCCCAACTCGATTGTCCGTTTGCCCCTCGTGGAGCCGGACGAAACCGAGATCGAAACCATCCGCGGGGATTTGGCGGAGGCGGGGCTGGTCTTCTCCTGAGGCTAAGACCGGCACCCTTCCGCCTGGAAAGTAGTGCACTATGACCCAAACTGCCCTTACCGGCCTTGTCACCCCTCCGCGCCTGCCCCAGGGCACGCTCCGGATCGTTCCGCTTGGCGGACTGGGGGAGATCGGCCGGAACATGTCCGTGTTCGAAATCGACGGCAAACTGCTGATCGTGGACTGCGGCGTCCTCTTTCCCGAGGAAACCCAGCCCGGCGTTGACCTGATCCTGCCCGACTTCTCCTACATCGAGGACCGACTGGACGATGTCGTGGCCGTAATCCTCACCCACGGGCATGAGGACCACATCGGCGCTGTGCCATACCTGTTGAAGCTGCGCAACGACATCCCCCTGGTGGGATCGCAGCTGACCCTTGCCCTGATCGAGGCAAAACTGCAGGAACACCGCATCCGCCCCTACACCCTGACCGTCGAGGAAGGCCAGGTGGAGAAGTTCGGGCCCTTCGAATGCGAGTTCGTGGCCGTCAACCACTCCATCCCGGACGCCCTGGCCGTGTTCCTCCGCACTGCGGGCGGCACGGTCCTGCACACCGGCGACTTCAAGATGGACCAGTTGCCGCTGGACGGACGCATCACCGACCTTCGCCACTTCGCCAAGCTGGGTGAAGAAGGCGTGGACCTCTTCATGTCCGATTCCACCAATGCCGACGTCCCGGGATTCACCACTGCCGAGAAGGAAATCGGCCCAACGCTGGAGCGGCTTTTCGGCCAGGCCACCAAGCGCATCATCGTGGCGTCCTTCTCCTCCCACGTCCACCGCGTGCAGCAGGTCCTCGATGCCGCTGCCAAGCACAACCGCAAGGTTGCGTTCGTGGGCCGCTCCATGGTCCGGAACATGGCCATAGCCGAAAAGCTGGGCTACCTGGACGTACCTTCCGGGCTGATCGTCGACATCAAGAACATCGACAACCTGCCGGACAACCGCGTGGTGCTGATGTCCACGGGTTCCCAGGGCGAGCCCATGGCTGCCCTGTCCCGGATGGCGAACGGCGACCACAGGGTGGTGGTGGGAGACGGCGACACCGTCATCCTGGCCTCCAGCCTCATCCCCGGCAACGAAAACGCGGTGTTCCGGATCATCAACGGACTCCTCAAGCTCGGCGCCGACGTGATCCACAAGGGCAACGCCAAGGTCCATGTTTCCGGCCACGCCGCAGCCGGTGAACTGCTCTACTGCTACAACATCCTCGAACCGCTGAATGCGATGCCCGTGCACGGCGAAACCCGGCACCTGATCGCCAACGGCAAGATCGCCATCGAGTCCGGCGTCCCGGAAGCGAGCGTCATCCTTGCGGACAACGGAACCGTCATTGACCTCCGGGACCACCAGGCAGACATCGTCGGCCAGGTGGAAGTGGGCTTCGTCTACGTGGACGGCTCCAGCGTGGGCGAAATCACCGACGCCGACCTCAAAGACCGCCGCATCCTGGGCGACGAAGGCTTCATCTCCATTATCACGGTCATCCACCGCGCCACCGGAAAGGTGGTCTCCGGCCCTGAAATCCATGCCCGCGGTGTTGCCGAGGACGACTCGGTCTTCGACGACATCATCCCCAAGATCAACGCGGCCCTGGAGGAAGCGGTCCAGAACCACGCCGACCACACCAGCCACCAGCTCCAGCAGGTGGTGCGCCGCGTGGTAGGCACGTGGGTCAACCGCAAGCTGCGCCGCAAGCCCATGATCATCCCGGTGGTGCTGGAAGCCTGACAGGCCTCCCCGCGGTAATCCCGGAACGCGCTCTGTCGAAGGGCCCGGTTCTCCTCGAACCGGGCCCTTCGCGCATCCCGCCGGGCTGGCCCGGGAAGCCCGATATCCCCGGAATCACCGGGTGTTTCCGGTAGCGTGGCTACTATGGCCACACGTACTACTTCCGCGCCCAAAGGTACCGGCAGGGGCAGCTCCGGCAGCAGGTCCGGGAGCTCCACCGGCCGCGGAGCCGGGACCACCGCCGCCAAGGCAGGTCGTGGCGGGTCATCAACCACCGCACGCACCCGCCAGCTTCCCGCCGTCGAACACCACCAGCCCTGGCTGCTGCGCGTGGTGGGCGGAGCCTGGCTGGGAGTGGGGCACCTGGTGGGCGGGGGAGTGCGCCGCATTGGCCATGACGTCAGCGACCTCCCCTCTGACGAACGCCGCGACGGTGCCGCCCTGTTCAACCTGGCCCTTGGTGTCTTCATCGCCACCTTTGCCTGGTGGGGTCTGAAAGGCTGGTTCCCGGATGCCGTCTACGCCGTGGTGAACGGCACTTTCGGCTGGATCTCCCTGCTGCTGCCGCTCATGCTCTTCGTCTGCGCCTTCCGGCTGTTCCGGCAGCCCTCCGACGGCCGCGGCAACAACAGGGTAGGGATCGGCTTCCTGATCATGACGTTCGCCGGCTGCGGGCTGGCACACATCCTCGGCGGCCAGCCCACCGTGGCCGACGGATTCGATGGACTCCGCAAAGCAGGCGGCATGCTCGGCTTCCTGGCGGCCACGCCGCTGGCCGCCATCCATCCCGCCGTGCCCGTGGCCCTCTATTCCCTGCTGGCTTTCGTTTCGCTGCTGATCATCACGGCCACCCCGTTCACGGCCATCCCGCGGCGGCTCCGCGGGGCCTACGAGCACCTCATGGGCATCGACCTGATGGATGACGATGAACGGCGCGGGGAAACCCATGACCGGAGCTACCTGGAGCGGACGCCGCCTGCTGCACCGAAGAAAAAGAAGCGCAGGCTCTTCGGCAAGGATGAGGAGCCCGGCGCCGGCCTGGACGGGTACGTGGGGGACGAGGCCTTCGAGCACGCCGTCATTGACGACGACGAGCAGGAACCTGCCCGGCCGGCTCCCGGCGTGCGGCGGCCCACCCAGGCGGAGATCGCCGTCGAAAAGATCAAGGCCGCCCAAGGCCTGGGCGCCGGCGCGCCCGCGCCCGCGGAGAACGCCACGGAGGCCATCCCCTTGGTCATCCCCGGTGCCGCTGCTCCCGGCAAGCCCGCGGCCGCGCCCACTGTTCCTTCCAACCCCGTGGCACCCGCCCCACCGCCCGTCCCCATCCCGCAGCGCACCGAGCAGCTCTCGCTCGCCGGCGACGTCACGTACACCCTCCCTGCCTCGGACTATCTCACTCCCGGCTCGATCCCGAAGGAGCGCACGGAGGCCAATGACGCCGTCGTCGCTGCCCTGACCGATACACTGCAGCAATTCAACGTCGACGCCACCGTGACCGGCTTCAGCCGCGGTCCCACCGTCACCCGCTACGAGATCGAACTCTCACCGGGCACCAAGGTGGAGCGGGTCACGGCCCTGTCCAAGAACATCTCCTACGCCGTGGCCTCCAGCGACGTGCGTATCCTCAGCCCCATCCCGGGCAAGTCCGCCATCGGCATCGAGATTCCCAACACGGACCGCGAAACCGTCTCGCTGGGCGACGTCCTCCGCAGCCAGAACGCCCGGCGCACGGACCACCCCATGGTGATGGGCGTGGGCAAGGACGTGGAGGGCGGCTACGTGGTGGCCAACCTGGCCAAGATGCCCCACCTGCTGGTGGCCGGTGCCACCGGCGCCGGTAAGTCGTCCTTCGTAAACTCGATGATCACCTCCATCCTGATGCGCGCCACCCCGGACGAGGTCCGAATGGTCATGGTGGACCCCAAGCGCGTGGAACTGACCGCCTATGAAGGCGTCCCGCACCTGATCACACCCATCATTACCAATCCCAAGAAGGCCGCCGAGGCGCTGCAGTGGGTGGTGCGGGAAATGGACGCCAGGTACGACGACCTCGCCAACTACGGCTTCAAGCACATCGACGACTTCAACAAGGCGGTCCGTGCCGGCAAGGTCCACCCACCCGTGGACTCCAAGCGCGTCATCCGGCCCTACCCCTACCTGCTGGTGATCGTGGACGAACTCGCTGACCTCATGATGGTGGCACCGCGCGACGTTGAAGACTCGATCGTCCGCATCACCCAGCTCGCGCGTGCCGCCGGCATCCACCTGGTGCTGGCCACCCAGCGCCCGTCCGTGGACGTCGTCACCGGCCTGATCAAGGCCAACGTACCCTCCCGCATGGCGTTCGCCACGTCCTCCGTGACCGACTCCCGCGTGGTGCTCGACCAGCCCGGTGCTGAGAAGCTCATCGGCCAGGGTGACGCCCTGTTCCTGCCGATGGGCGCCTCCAAAGCCATGCGCGTCCAGGGCGCCTGGGTCTCGGAATCGGAGATCCACAAGGTGGTGGAGCACGTCAAGGGACAGCTCCAGGCCGTCTACCGCGACGACGTGGCGCCCGAAGCTGAGAAGAAGCAGATCGACGACGACATCGGGGACGACCTCGACGTGCTGCTGCAGGCCACGGAACTCGTGGTCACCACGCAGTTTGGCTCCACGTCGATGCTCCAGCGCAAGCTCCGCGTCGGGTTCGCCAAGGCCGGCCGGCTCATGGACCTGCTCGAATCCCGCGGCGTGGTGGGTCCGTCCGAAGGCTCAAAGGCCCGCGACGTGCTGGTCAAACCGGATGACCTCGCCGCCGTCCTCGCCGCCATGAAGGGCCAGGAGGCCCCGGCAGCGCCTGACTCGCAGACCGCCGCGCTCAGCGACAACGCCAACGCCAACATCGCCCAGGGCGGCTACGCCGAAGACCTGGTGGCCGCCGACCTGAACCAGCGGAAGCAGAACGTCGAATATTACGACGGCTCCGACTCAGCGCCCGGCGGCTACGGCGACGACGGCGACGGCTCCGAAGACGCATGGTCCCTCACCGGGCGCTAGGCCGGTAGCCTAGAAACGTGACTAGCACCGATGCAACCGCCGCCGGCCAGGGCCGTGCCGGGGTCTGGAACCTTCCCAATGTCCTGACCATGATCCGCATCGCGCTGGTCCCGTTCTTCGTGTGGTTCCTCGTGGCCGACGCGCCGGGGCTGCACAGCACCTCCGGGCCCTGGCGCTGGGCCGCGGTGGCGGCTTTCGCCGTCGCCATTTATACGGACAAGCTCGACGGCGACATCGCCAGGAGCCGCAACCTCGTCACCGACTTCGGCAAGATTGCCGACCCCATCGCGGACAAGCTCCTCACCGGCTCGGCGCTGGTGATGCTGTCCCTGCTGGGGGAGCTGCCCTGGTGGGCCACCCTGGTGATCCTGGTCCGGGAATGGGGCATCACGGCCCTGCGCTTCTTCGTAATCCGGTACGGGGTCATTCCTGCCTCGCGCGGCGGCAAGCTTAAGACCGTGGTGCAGACCGCGGCAATCTTCCTCTACCTTCTGCCGTTTGGATCATTCGCCCCGTGGATGTCCTGGGTGGCATTCGCAGTCATGATGGCTGCCGTGGCCATCACGCTGTGGACGGGCGTGGAATACGTTATTGAAGCCCTGCGCCTCCGCGCGAAGGGCAGGCAGGCCCGGACCGCGGAAGGGCAGGAACAGGCATGAGCAACCTCCACCAGTTGGCCCGGGATGCTGTCCGGAAGGCGCTGGAGTCCGGGCAGACTGTTGCCACTGCTGAGTCGCTCACGGCGGGAATGGTCTCCGCGGTCCTTGCGGACACACCCGGCGCCTCCGGCATGCTGCAGGGCGGAGTGGTGGCCTACCAGAACTCGGTTAAGGATTCCGTGCTCCACGTGCCCGCCGAACTGCTGGCCCGCGTGGGCTCAGTCGACCCCGACGTCGCCCGGGCCATGGCGGCGGGTGCGCGCACAGCCCTGGGCGCCGACGTCGGGATTTCCACCACCGGCGTGGCCGGCCCTGACGCCCACGACGGCAAGCCCGTGGGACGCGTCTACATCGGAGTCGCCACAGCCGCAGGAGCGGCAGGGTTTGAATATACCTTCACTGGCACCAGGCCCGACATCCGCGCCAGTGCCTGCGCGGCAGCCCTGGAGCGGCTTCTCGAAGCCCTGTCCTCCTGACGTTCCGGCGCCGAAGTTACCGCGCGTAAAGTTGGCGGGAACAAAAGCCGGTACCGATTAGTTATTACATTGTGTCGCTTCCGGAGAGCGGGGGCGCCTAGGATGAAATGACCACGACGGTCCGCCCCGCGGCGGACCTGACCAATGAGGGAGCAAGGCGATACAGATGGTAAAGCAGCCCGTATCCGTAAACGGCGTTGTCCGCTGGAAGGATGTGGGCCTCGCCGAACAGGCTAAGAGCGAACAGAAGGAGCGCAAGATGGTAGTACTTCGTCACGAAATCGGTGATGTCCTGCGCGATGTCCGCCAGCGTCAGGGGCGTACGCTCCGTGAAGTTTCGCACAGCGCCCGCGTCTCCCTGGGATACCTCAGCGAGGTGGAGCGCGGCCAGAAGGAAGCATCGTCGGAGCTCCTGTCCTCGATCTGCTCGGCACTGGATGTTCCACTGTCCAGCATGCTCCGCGAGGTCAGCGACCGCGTGGCAGTAGCCGAAGGCGTGGCCGTTCCGGACACCGTCCCGCAGGAATTCTCCCAGCGTTACGGCCGCGACCTGGAACGCGACCTCAACACTGAACTGAACGACGAACTTTCCACGGGCCTCCTCTCCGGAGCCCGCTAAAGGCAGGCAGCCGCCGCACAGGCGGTCCCTGTATTGCAGGAAGCCCCCGGGCTGGTGAGCAACTCACCAGCCCGGGGGCTTCCTGCTGTACGCTTTCCTGCTGTTCTTCTATGCCTCCTGGGGCGGCGATGCGGGCGCGGCTTCCCGCAGGAAGCCGTCACGTTCATAGGTGGAGTTCAGCTTTGCCATGTAGCGGGCCAGCTCCTGCAGGTCCTCCACCGGCCACTCGCGCAGGCGCTCCTGGAACACTTGGCGCCGGGCGTCCTGGACCTGGTGCATCTTCTCCTCGCCTTTGGGCGTCAGCCGGATGGACTGGGCCCGGCGGTCCAGCGGATCCGCTTCCTTGGACACCAGCCCCAGCCCCTCCAGGAAGGCGATCTGGCGGCTCACTGAGGGCTTGCCCACACCGATGTTCATGGCGAGCTCGGTAAGGCGGATGGGTCCCTCCCTGCGGATAACCGTCAGGAGGCCGTAGGCTGCCGGCTCCATGTCAGGGTGGACCTCGCGTGACAGCTGGTTGGAAATGGCCCGAGCCCGCCGCCAGAAGAGGCTGATCTGGTGTTCGACGTTCTGCAGTGCTGTATCGGCGGCATCGCCGTCCGCATCCTGCCGCGGCGGGACATCCGGGGGAGTACTCATGGCGACAATTCTATGGTTCCCAATCATGAGAGGATTTACCGATGCGAATCAGCGAGTACTGGCGTCTGATGGATGACGAGTTCGGCGCGGGGTACTCCCGCGTGCTGAGCAGCACCCTGGTCCTTGCCGGCGTAGGTGGGCGGACCGCGGACCAGGCACTGGCCGCCGGCGTCGAGCCGCGCAAGGTCTGGCTTGCTGTCTGCGATGTCCAGGACGTGCCGGCGGAGCGGCGGCTGGGGCGGGACATCGCACCACGGCGGGACTAGCGGCGCCCCCGGTCGGACACGCCGCAGGACCTGGACTCTTCGAATACCTGTTCGGATAACGCTATGCTTTTTTCATTGGGTTTATCCACATAGCCGTCGTGCGCCGGCCGGAATGTCAGTGGGTCCCCTTAGCGTCAGAGATGACCAACACAACGGCCGCGAAGGCCACCATCGAGAAAGCATTAGAGGTGTCAACCATGGCGGCAGCCCCGGATCGTGCAAAAGCGCTGGAAGCAGCGCTGGCCCAGATTGACAAGCAGTTCGGCAAGGGCTCGGTCATGCGCCTGGGTGACGAAGTCCGTGCCCCGATCGAAACCATCCCCACCGGTTCCATCGCGCTGGATGTCGCCCTTGGCATTGGCGGACTCCCGCGCGGACGCGTCATCGAGATCTACGGCCCTGAATCCTCCGGTAAGACCACCGTCGCCCTGCACGCGGTGGCAAACGCGCAGCGCGCCGGCGGCATCGCCGCCTTCATCGACGCCGAACACGCCCTTGACCCGGATTACGCCGCCAAGCTTGGCGTGGACACGGACGCCCTCCTGGTCTCCCAGCCGGATACCGGCGAACAGGCCCTGGAAATCATGGACATGCTGGTGGGCTCGGGCTCGCTGGACATTATCGTCATCGACTCCGTTGCTGCCCTGGTGCCCCGCGCTGAAATCGAAGGCGACATGGGCGACAGCCACGTTGGCCTCCAGGCGCGGCTCATGAGCCAGGCGCTGCGTAAGATCACGGGGCGCCTGAGCCAGACCAAGACCACTGCCATCTTCATCAACCAGCTCCGCGAAAAGATCGGCGTCTTCTTCGGTTCCCCCGAAACCACCACCGGTGGTAAGGCGCTGAAGTTCTACGCTTCGGTCCGCATCGACGTCCGCCGGATCCAGACCCTCAAAGAGGGCGCCGATTCCGTCGGCAACCGGACCAAAGCCAAGATCGTCAAGAACAAGATGGCCCCGCCCTTCAAGGTCGCCGAGTTCGACATCATCTACGGCCAGGGCATCTCCCGCGAAGGCGGCATCATCGACATGGGCGTCGAGCACGGCATCATCAAGAAGTCCGGCTCCTGGTTCACCTATGACGGGGACCAGCTCGGCCAGGGCATGGAAAACTCCCGCCGGTTCCTTCGCGACAACCCGGAGCTTGCCGCGGAACTTGAACGCCTCATCAAGGAAAAGCTCGGGGTTGGCGTAAAGCCCGCCGAAGACGACTCCAAGGATGCGCCGAAGCTGAAAGCCGTCGACGGGTTCTAGCCCTTGGCTGGATCACGCTCCCGGCAAGCCCGCTCCGCCGGCCTCCCGACAGGGCCGGCGGACGGCTTTTCCGCGCCCGAGGATCCGCAGGTGGTCGATGCGGAGCCGGACCCCTACGCTGTGGCCCAGGCCATCGTGTACCGGCAGCTCACAGCGTCGCCCAAAAGCAGGCTGCAGCTGGCCAGGAAACTGGCCGAACGGAATGTTCCGGAGCACGTGGCAGAGGCGGTGCTGGACAAGTTCCAGGAGGTACGCCTCATCGACGATGCCGAATTCGCTGATATGTGGGTCCGGAGCCGGTCCCAATCGCGGAAGCTGGCCAAGGGTGCCCTCCGTCGCGAGCTCGCCGTAAAAGGCATCGACCAGGAAACCGCGGCGTCAGCGCTTGAACAACTGACCGACGCCGACGAGGCATCCGCAGCGCGTGGCCTCGTCGAGCGCAAGCTCCGGCGCGGGACGGACCTGTCCGATCCCACGGAACGGGACAAGGCCGTCCGGCGGTTGGCCTCCATGCTGGCACGAAAGGGCTACCAGCCGTCCCAGGCGTTCCGGATCGTGAACGAGGTCCTCGATTCCCAACTGGACCCCGACCAACAGGGCGCCCAAAGCCGGTACCCTTAACGGGTGAGTTTGACCATTCCTTCCCCCCAATCCGGCGCCACCCCCTCCGTCGAAGCCGGGGCCGTTCCGCGCTCCGGAGACGAACAGCCGCGCACCTACCAAGTACGCACCTTTGGCTGCCAGATGAATGTCCACGACTCGGAGCGGATGTCCGGCATGCTCGAGGCCGCCGGCTACGTCCCCGCGGAGGGCGAACATGCCGACGTCGTGGTGTTCAACACCTGCGCTGTCCGGGAAAACGCCGACAACAAGCTGTACGGAAACCTCGGCATCCTGGCCCCTGTGAAGGCCGCCAACCCCGGCATGCAGATCGCCGTGGGTGGATGCCTGGCCCAGAAGGACCGCGAGACCATCCTGAAGAAGGCCCCCTGGGTGGACGCCGTTTTCGGTACCCACAACGTCGGGGCCCTCCCCGCGCTCTTGGACCGGGCGCGGCACAACAACGAAGCCCAGCTGGAGATCCTGGAATCGCTGGACGTCTTCCCATCCACGCTCCCCACCAAGCGTGATTCGGTCTACTCCGGCTGGGTGTCCATCTCCGTGGGCTGCAACAACACCTGCACCTTCTGCATCGTGCCGGCACTTCGGGGCAAGGAAAAAGACCGCCGGCCCGGGGAGATCCTTGCGGAGATCCAGGCGCTCGTTGACGACGGCGCCATCGAAGTCACGCTGCTCGGACAGAACGTCAACTCCTATGGTGTTGAGTTCGGCGACCGCCAGGCCTTCTCCAAGCTCCTGCGTGCCTGCGGGGACATCCAGGGGCTGGAACGCGTCCGCTTCACCAGCCCGCACCCCGCCGCGTTTACCGATGATGTCATCGCTGCCATGGCCGAAACGCCCAACGTGATGCCGCAGCTGCACATGCCGCTGCAGTCCGGCTCGGACCGTATCCTCCGCGCCATGAAGCGCTCCTACCGGTCCAGCAAGTTCCTTGGAATCCTGGACAAGGTCCGGGAGCAGATCCCGGATGCGGCCATCTCCACCGACATCATCGTCGGGTTCCCGGGCGAAACCGAAGAGGACTTCCAGGCAACACTGGACGTCGTGGAAAAGTCGCGTTTTGCCACCGCCTTTACTTTCCAGTATTCAAAGCGCCCCGGTACGCCCGCCGCCGACCTGCCGGACCAGCTGCCCAAGGCCGTGGTCCAGGAACGGTTCGAACGGCTCACTGCGCTGCAGGACCGCATCGCGGCGGAGGAAAACCGGAAGCAGCTCGGCCGCCGGCTCGAGGTCATGGTCACGGCGCAGTCCGGCCGGAAGTCGGAGGAGACCCACCGGTTGTCCGGCCGCTCCCAGGACCAGCGGCTGGTGCACTTCTCGGTTCCTGACGGAGCACCCGCACCCCGGCCCGGGGACCTTGTGACCGTGACCGTCACGGGGGCCGCCGCCTTCCATCTGGTGGCCGACCCGACGCTTGAGGATTACAGCCTGCGCCGTTCGCGCGCCGGAGACGCCTGGGACAGGTCCCAGGCCGACTCCTGCGGAGCCCCTGCTTCCGGTTGGGGCGCCGGAGCCAAGGGCGTGTCCCTCGGCATGCCCTCACTGCCGCTGCGCGCCCGCTGACAGGTGGCTGCCCCGCCCGTCATCGCCGTCGTCGGTCCTACCGGCTCCGGAAAGTCCGACCTTGCCGTTAATCTTGCCCTGGAACTGGATGGTGAGGTCATCAATGCCGATGCCATGCAGTTCTACCGCGGAATGGACATCGGCACCGCCAAGATCAGTCCGGCCGAACGCAAGGGGATCCCGCACCACCTGCTGGACATCCTGGACGTGACCCAGGAGGCGAGCGTCTCGGACTTCCAGCAGCAGGCCCGCGAAGCCATCGGGGCTATCCATGCGCGCGGCAAGCGGGCCATCCTGGTGGGCGGTTCAGGGCTCTACGTGCGGGCCGCCCTGGACGTCCTCGAGTTCCCGGGCACGGATCCCCGGCTGCGCGCCCGGCTGGAGGTGGAGCACGCCGAACGTGGAACCGCCGCGCTGCTGGACAGGCTCAGGGCTGTGGACCCGGTGTCCGCGGAAAGGGTTTCCGACGCTCGCCGCATCATCAGGGCCTTGGAGGTGCAGGAACTCACCGGCCGGCCTTTCAGCTCGTTCATGCCGCGGCGGGAGTACTATCAGCCGGCCACCCAGGTGGGCCTTGCCGTGGACCGGGAGGTACTCCGGGAACGGCTGGCAGCGCGCGTGCACCGGATGGTTGACGCCGGCCTGCTGGACGAGGTCCGGCGGCTCGACGCCCGGGGCCTGCGCCAAGGCAAGACAGCTTCCCGCGCACTTGGCTACTCACAGTTCCTGCGGGTCGCGGACGGCCTGTCAACGGTTGCTGACGCCGCGGAGGAAACCATCGTCGCCACCCGACAATTCGCCAGACGCCAACTGACATGGTTCCGCGCCGACCCCCGCATCACCTGGCTGGACTGGCAGGACCCGGACCTGCCCGGAAAGGCGGCACGGCTGTGCGCCTAGGGCGTACGCCGGTTTCGGCCCCCGGAGCATCCGCCGCTACGCTTGGGACCATGAATGCTACCCCCGCAGAAACTCCCGGATCCGCCCTGCACACGTTGAGCGGGCTCCGCTTTTCCAAGGGGCACGGCACCGGCAACGACTTTGTCCTGGTAGCCGATCCGGAAGGGACGCACGTTATCGGCGCAGAGCAGGCCGCCGCGCTCTGCGACCGGCACCGTGGCATCGGCGCGGATGGCCTGATCCGGGCCGTGCCGTCCCGCTTCCTGCCGGAGGGCCGCGAACTGCTCGCCGGCGTTCCCGACGCCGAATGGTTCATGGACTACCGCAACGCTGACGGATCGCTGTCCGAAATGTGCGGCAATGGTGTGAGGGTCTTCGTTCACTTCCTCCGCACGGAGGGCCTGATCGACCTGCCCGACGGCGGATCGCTCACCATCGGCACCCGCGGCGGGGTCAAGACCGTGGTCCGTACCGGGGACGGTTACGCGGTGGACATGGGCCCCTGGGAGTTCATCTTCCCCGGCGAAGCCAGCGCCAAGGCCATGGACTCGCTGGTCACGGCCGAAGGGCTGGAGGTTGCCCGGCCCGCGCTGTCCGTCAGCATGGGCAATCCACACACCGTGGTGGCTCTTGCCGAACTGTCCGAGCTCGCAGGCACCCGGCTTTTCACCGCGCCAAAAGTCGATCCGGTACCCGCAAACGGAACCAACGTTGAGTTCGTGGTTCCCGCCGAGCCGCTGGTCCATGACGGCGTGGGATCGGTGACCATGCGGGTGCACGAGCGCGGGGTGGGGGAGACCCAGTCCTGTGGAACAGGTGCCTGCGCTGCCGCCGTCGCCATCCGCCATTGGGCCGGCGCGGAAGCCCCCGACGCTTGGCGCGTCCATGTTCCGGGCGGGGTGGTGGGCGTGAAGTTCTTTGCCGGCCCCGGCGGTCACGAGCACGTGGAACTCAGCGGTCCCGCTGTCATTGTGGCAAGCGGGACGCTTTCATAACCTTCAGGATCCGGAAGGACTTGGACGTCGACTCCCGGGTTACGGAGTAGGAGTCGTCAAGCTCGGCGGCGAGCCAGCGCTGAAGGGAATCCGAGCCAAGGTTCTTCTGCACCACCAGCCATGCCGTGCCGCCGTCAGCCAGCCTCGGAAGCCACAGCTTCAGCAGGGCGTGCAGCTCATCCTTGCCGATCCTGATGGGCGGATTGGACCAGATGGTATCGAAGCGGAGGCCGGGATCCACGGCCTGGGGAGTGCTGGCGACCACGTTGGACAATCCCAGCGCAGCCGCATTGTCATTCGTCAATGCGATGCAGCGCTCGTTGACGTCCACGGCATAGACTTTCGACCCCGGTGCACGCAGTGCCATCGTGAGGGCGATAGGACCCCAGCCGCACCCGATATCCAGCAGGTTGCCCTGGGGAGCCGGGTCCGGGACCTCGGCCAGGAGGACGGCGGTTCCCTTGTCGATTCCGTCCGGGCTGAAGATGCCCGTGGAGGTCTGGAGCCTGCGCGTCTCACCGGCCAGGTCGACGGTTAGCGGCTTTCGGGTGAAGGGGCCGGCGGGGGACGTGCTGAAATAGTGTGCGGACTCCATAACTGGCCAGAGTAGTTCCCCTTGCAGCGTAAAGGGAAACCGCGCAGGAGGCCCTCTGCTACGCTGAAAGGCATGTTCCTGATCTTCGAGTAGCCGGCACGGGCCACGCCCGTCCCGCAGCCTGTCCTCCAGCGACAGCCCGTCCCGCAGCGACGCAGGTTTCCACGCCTTCCGCTTGCGCACCGGCCAGACCACTCCGTCTGCCCGGCCGCCGGACAATACTCGAAAGCCAGCTTCCCGCTGCATTTCCGCCATTCTCCGGCCTTTTCCAGCCCTGCCGCCGTCGTCCGGCGGCATCCCCGCCCCGGCATCGCAGCCGGCAGCAGATCAAACAGGAGAACTGCATGACCGCAGGCCGTCAGCCCAGCGCGAATTCATTCCAACTTCCAACCAATCGGCATTATTCTGGAAGTGCCGAATCTTCAAAGGAGACCATGACCAGCCAGCCCAATACCGGTTCCGATCCAGCCGCCCAGGACATGAGTCCGCAGGAAATCCAGGCTGTTATCGACCGGATCCTCGCCAAGGACGTACCGGCCAAGAATGTCAGCACGCCCCGGGGTGAGGGCAGCGGTGATGGAAAAGCGGTGCTCGGCAGGGCCCAGGCCATTTCCCGCCTCGACGAAGAACATTCAACGTACGACGGCGACCAGCAGGACCTTGAGGAACGGCGCGCCCTGCGCCGCCGGGCCGGGCTGTCCACAGAACTGGAGGACGTCACCGAGGTCGAATACCGCCAGCTGCGCCTTGAGCGGGTGGTGCTAGCCGGGCTCTGGTCCGAGGGAACCCTTGCCGACGCCGAAAACTCGCTGCGTGAGCTGGCCGCCCTCGCCGAAACCGCGGGCTCGGAAGTCCTCGACGGGCTGGTGCAGCGCCGCGACAAGCCGGACCCCGGAACCTTCCTGGGCTCGGGCAAGGCTCAGGAGCTCAAGGACATTGTCATGTCCACCGGCGCCGATACCGTCATCGTGGATGCCGAACTGGCCCCCTCCCAGCGGCGTGCCCTTGAAGACATCGTCAAGGTCAAGGTCATCGACCGGACGGCCCTGATCCTGGATATCTTCGCGCAGCACGCAAAGAGCCGCGAAGGCAAGGCCCAGGTGGAGCTGGCGCAGCTGGAATACCTGCTTCCCCGACTCCGCGGCTGGGGCGAATCGATGTCCCGCCAGGCTGGTGGCCAGGTGGGCAGCGCAGCTGCCGGCATGGGTTCCCGCGGCCCCGGTGAAACCAAGATCGAACTGGACCGGCGACGAATCCGTACCCGCATGGCCAAACTGCGGCGCGAGATCGCCGCGATGAAGCCGGCACGGGAGACCAAGCGGGCCAACCGCCGTCGTAATGAAGTGCCTTCCGTGGCCATCGCCGGATACACCAACGCCGGCAAGTCTTCCCTGCTCAACCGGCTTACGGACGCCGGCGTCCTTGTGGAGAACGCCCTGTTCGCAACGCTGGATCCCACCGTCCGAAAGGCGGAGACTCCCGACGGCCTGGGCTACACCCTGGCGGACACCGTTGGATTCGTCCGTTCCCTGCCTACCCAGCTGGTGGAGGCCTTCCGCTCCACCCTCGAGGAGGTGGCGGACGCGGACCTGATCCTGCACGTGGTGGACGTTTCGCACCCTGATCCGGAGGGGCAGATCGCAGCGGTCCGTAAGGTCTTCAGCGAAGTTGACGCCCGCAAGGTGCCGGAGATCATCGTCCTGAACAAGGCCGACGCAGCTGATCCCTTTGTCGTTGAGCGGCTGAAGCAGCGCGAACAGCGGCACGTGGTGGTCTCAGCCCGTACGGGTGAGGGGATCCCCGAACTGCTGAAGCTCATCAGCGAATCGATTCCCCGGCCGTCCGTCCAGATGGACCTGCTCATCCCGTACGACCGCGGAGACCTGATCAGCAAGCTCCACCAGTCCGATGCCGAGATTCTGAGCGTGGACCATATCGAGGCAGGTACCAGGACTGCGGTGAAGGTCCGGGAGGGCCTGGCGTCCGAACTGGAACCATTCGCCGTCAATGACTGAGGCCGCGGCGGGCGACGCGGCAGGGACGCCCGGCGAGCAGTTCGTCATCGAACTGCTCGACCGGGCTGTTGCCGGAATGGGCGGACAGAGCCGCGCCGGACAACATGAGATGGCGCGGCAGGTGGCCCGGGCCATCGAAACAGGAGACCATCTGCTGGTCCAGGCCGGCACCGGCACCGGCAAGTCGCTGGCTTACCTGGTGCCGCTCATTGCCCACGCCCTGGAAAGCAACAAACCGGCGCTGGTGTCCACGGCCACGCTGGCACTGCAGACGCAGATTGTCGGCAGGGACCTGCCGCGGCTGTTGAAGAACATCACGCCGGCGCTGGAGCGGCCCGTGAAGGTTGCCTTGGTCAAAGGGCGGTCCAATTACGTTTGCCGCCACAAGCTCGAAGGCGGTTTCCCCTCCGAGGAGCCGTCGGAAGGGCAGCTCTTCTCACTGGGTGAGGACACCAGCGTTCCGCACTTCGCCGCTGCCGTTGGGGGCCCGTCGTCGCAGCTTGGCAGGGAAGTGGTGCGGCTCCGCGAGTGGGCAGAGAAGACAACCACCGGCGACCGGGACGAGCTCCTGCCTGGTGTGACCGACCGGGCCTGGCGCCAGGTCTCCGTGACGTCCATGGAATGCCTGGGCGCCCAGAAATGCCCCTTGGCCGCAGAGTGTTTCAGTGAACTGGCGCGGCAGGACGCGGCCGAGGCGGACGTGGTGGTGACCAACCATGCCATGCTTGCCGTCAGCGCTTTCGAGGGACTCGCAGTACTGCCTGAATACGACGTCGTGGTGGTTGACGAAGCGCACGAACTGCAGGACCGGGTGACCGGCGCAGTCTCGGGGCAACTTTCGGTCGCCATGGTCCACGCTGCCGCTGCCGGCGCCCGGAAGCACACTGCCATCACCGTTGACGCCTTGAACGCGGCCGCCGCCAATCTTGAGCTGGCACTCGCCGGGGCGCCAAGCGGCTTGCTTCCCAATGGCCTGAACGATGAGCAGCTTGACTGCGTGGACCAGTTGCGCGAGGCGTGCCGGGCCGCACTGTCCGATTCCAAGGGGGACAGCAACACTACAGCCGACGGCGGGCGGCAGCTCGCGCGGTCCCGCCTCATGCTTATTTTGGAACTGTGCGAGCGGCTTATCGCCGCCAGGGAAAACCGGGAAGTGGTCTGGTTTTCCCGCGCCAGCACCTTCGATCCCGGACAGGGATACTCGCCGCCGGACGAGAACGCGCCGGTGCTGGTCAACATCGCGCCGTTGTCCGTGGCCGGAAGGTTGCGGGAAGGGCTCTTTGCGGGGCACACCGTGGTGTTGACGTCCGCTACCCTCGCGATCGGCTCGGCCTTCGAACCTGCGGCGGGTGGACTGGGCCTCCTGGGTGAGGGGGCGCCAAGCTGGAAGGGCGTGGACGTCGGGTCGCCCTTCGACTATCCCAAACAGGGCATCCTCTACGTGGCCGGCCACCTGCCCAAACCCGGGCGCGGCGTGTCTCCGGAGGCGCTGGAGGAACTGGAAGCGCTCATCAAGGCATCGGGCGGCGGCGCATTGTGCCTCTTCTCCTCCCGCCGGGCGGCTGAAGAAGCAGCGGACGCCCTGCGGCCGAGGCTGGACGTGACGGTCCTGTGCCAAGGCGAGTCGACCATGACCGCCCTGGTCAAGCAGTTCGCCGATGAGCCCGATACCTGCCTTTTCGGGACCATGTCCCTGTGGCAGGGAGTCGACGTGCCCGGAGGCTCCTGCCGCCTTGTGGTAATCGACCGAATTCCGTTTCCGCGGCCGGATGATCCGCTGATGACGGCACGGTCGCGGGCAGTGGCGCAGGCGGGCGGGAACGGGTTCATGTCTGTTTCGGCCACGCACGCCGCGATCCGGCTGGCGCAGGGGGCCGGCCGGCTGATCCGGTCACCGGGGGACAAAGGTGTGGTGGCCGTGCTGGACTCGCGGCTGGCCACCGAGCGCTATGCCGGTTTTCTCCGGGGCGCCCTGCCGCCGTTCTGGGCAACTACCGACCGCAGCAAGGCGCTGGCGGCGCTCAGCCGGCTGGGCGCCGACGCGTCGAGGTAGCTGCGGGAGCCCGGAGACGGTTCCTGCAGTGCCCGGTGGAGCGTCGCAGGAACAGCCGGCTCCCCGAGGAGTCAGAGGGAGCGCAGGACCGAGACGACCTTGCCCATGATGGTGGCGTGGTCGCCCAGGATGGGTTCGTACTGGGTGTTCTGGGGGAGCAGCCACGTGTGGCCGTCGCGCTGCCGGAACGTCTTGACGGTTGCTTCGTCGTCGAGCAGTGCAGCAACGATGTCGCCGTTGGCAGCGTCAGCCTGCCGCCGGACCACCACCCAGTCGCCGTCGCAAATGGCCGCGTCCACCATGGAGTCACCGGCCACCCTCAGCATGAAGAGTTCACCTTGACCAACCAGTTGGCGGGGAAGGGGCATGACGTCTTCAACGAGTTGTTCAGCCAGGATCGGTCCGCCGGCAGCAATCCGGCCCACCAGCGGGACCATCGCCGTATCGAGTGCGGTGGGTAGTTCAGCCACGGTGGCGCCGCCCGATGCAGCCTGGGGTGCGGGGGACGTGCCGGCCGCTTTGCCGCCGCCGTCCAGGGTGAGGGGCATCAGTACTTCCATGGCACGCGGCCGTTTGGGGTCGCGCCGGAGGTAACCCAGCTTCTCCAATTGCGAGAGCTGGTGGGTGACGCTCGACAGGCTTGCCAATCCCACGGTATCGCCGATTTCCCGCATGGAGGGCGGATACCCATTCTCATTCACTGAGCGCTGGATGGTTTCGAGGATCTTTTTCTGCCGGGGTGTCAGCCCCTTGGCGGTCCTCTTGGATTGCGGGGCGGTCCTGCCCCCGGCGGCTGCTGCTGCCATATTCGCCGATGCCTTTCGCTTGCCGCCGGTTCTTCCGCTTTTGCTGTGCTGCAGCGCCGCCCGGAAGGACTCCCACTGTCATTGTCAGACCCTGCTGTTCAACTTCAGGGGTGGTTGTTCTCTGGTTCAAAGCTAGGCCAGCCACACTGCTTTTTCAAACATTTGTTCTAGCGAGTCTCGACAATGTTCGTTGATAAGTGCTAAAACTGAATCAAGCAAGTTCGAACATGTGTTCTAACCGATGCGCCAGTTATTCGAAGATGTGGCCGGAAAAGTTTCCGCCCGTACCCCGGATCCCCAGGCGCCGGAAGAACACCCGGGCAGCACGGCAGGTCCAGGAGGGCTCAGTTCATGTCAGCTATATCTCTTCACCAGGTTTCACTCCCGTCAGCACCCCTGCGGCTAACGCGACGGGGCAGGATCGTCCTGATTGGGGTCCCGCTTGTTGTCATTGCCGTGCTATTGCTGTCCCTGGCCGGCATCTTCCATTCGCCGGCCAAGGCCTCTGATTCGGCCTCAGACCTGGCGGTCACGCCCACGCTCACCGTGACCGTGCAGCCGGGACAGTCCCTGTGGGCTATTGCCAGTGCGGTGGCACCGGACCGGGACGCCAGGGACGTCGTGGCGGACATCGTCCAGCTCAACAACCTCAGGGCCGGGTCCGTGCTGCCTGGCCAGCAGTTGTTCGTCCCCACCCGTTGAGTATGCGCCTTTTTCGGGCGAGGCCTGCCTGGGCCGCGGTGGGGCGCCGGGGAGGGCGGAGAACCGTCACATTTTCCGGTCGTTGCCGAGGCAACTAAACTGTTCAGGTGAACGACCAGCTAGAACGTCTGAACCGGCTTCCCCTCCGCAGCAACCTTCGCGGCCTCACCCCCTACGGGGCGCCCCAACTGGACGTCCCCATCCTCCTGAACGTCAATGAGAACACCCATGGTGTTCCGGCTGACGTCCGCGCCGCCATCAGCGCCGCCGTTACGGAGGCCGCTGCAGGGCTCAACCGCTACCCGGACCGCGAGTTCACCAAGCTTCGGAAGGCTCTGGCGGAATACCTTGGACACGGCCTGGATGAATCCAACGTGTGGGCAGCCAACGGCTCCAACGAAGTGCTTCAGCAAATTCTCCAGGCTTTTGGCGGTCCCGGCCGGACCGCGCTGGGCTTCCCGCCCACGTACTCCATGTACCCCCTGCTCGCGAGCGGAACCGACACCCAGTACATCACCGGCGAGCGCGGCGAGGGGTACGACCTCAGCGCAGAGTCAGCTGCCCGCCAGGTCAGGGAACTGCAGCCGAACATCGTCTTCCTTTGCTCGCCCAACAACCCCACCGGCACCGGACTGGGGCTGGACGTTGTGGAAGCCGTCTACGAGGCCGGCACGGACAGCCAGGCCATCGTGATCGTGGATGAGGCCTACCACGAGTTTGCCCATGACGGAACGCCAAGCGCCCTGACCCTGCTGCCGGGCAGGGAGCGGTTGATCGTGTCCCGCACCATGAGCAAGGCCTTCGCCCTGGCGGGAGCCAGGCTTGGCTACATGGCCGCTGCGCCCGAAGTCACCGATGCCCTGCGGCTGGTACGCCTCCCGTACCACCTGTCCGCCATCACCCAGGCCACCGCGCTTGCCGCCCTGGAACACCGCGAAGCCCTGATGGCCGACGTGCAGGACATCAAGGCCCAGCGGGACCGGATCGTGGCCGAACTGACCAGGATGGGGCTCACGCCGGCTGCGTCCGACTCGAACTACGTGTTCTTCGGCGGACTGGAGAATCCCCACCAGGTGTGGCAGGAACTGCTGGATGCCGGGGTGCTGATCCGGGATGTCGGCATCCCCGGGCACCTGAGGGTCACTGCAGGTACTGAGGCGGAAACCACAGCCTTCCTTACCTCCCTGGAACGCATCCTTGCGGGCCGGGCCGCGCTTCCCGCCTAGACTTGATATTGCGGCGCTGGGCGCCCTGAACCACTTCTTCTCCCACTAAGGATCCTTCACCATGAGTCCAACCGGATCGAATACGGCCGCGGCCCGGACCGCCCGCATGGAGCGAGCCACCAGTGAGTCCTCCGTACTCGTGGAGATCAACCTCGATGGAACCGGTGTATCGGACATCGACACCTCGGTGCCGTTTTACGATCACATGCTCACAGCCCTCTGCAAGCACTCCCTGATCGACATGACGGTCAAGGCCACCGGCGACATCCACATCGATGTCCACCACACGGTGGAGGATGTGGCCATCACCTTCGGCGAAGTCCTGCGGACTGCCCTGGGCAACAAGGCCGGAATCCGCCGGTTCGGCGAGGCCACCGTGCCCCTGGATGAGGCCCTCGCGAACGCGGTCGTGGACGTATCCGGCCGGCCCTACCTTGTTCATGGCGGCGAACCCGCCGGGCAGGAGTACCACCTGATCGGCGGCCACTTCACGGGGTCACTGACCCGCCACGTCTTCGAAGCCATCACGCTGCACGCCGGCATTTGCCTGCACATGAACGTGCTGGCCGGCCGGGACCCGCACCACATCGTCGAGGCACAGTTCAAAGCCTTCGCCCGGGCTCTCCGTGCCGCCGTCGAGCCCGATCCGCGCGTTGAGGGCATCCCTTCCACCAAGGGCGCGCTGTGAGCGGGCAGGTCCTCAAGGACGGGGCCATCATTGACCCCACGGCGTCGCAAAAGCTGCCCTCCCCCGAGGGCAAGCCCACCGTCACTGTGCTGGATTACGGTTCGGGGAACGTCAGGTCAGCAGTGCGCGCGCTGGAAAGGGCAGGCGCTGAAGTAATCCTGAGCGCCAAGCCGGAGGACGTGCTGAACGCGGACGGCCTGGTTGTTCCCGGCGTTGGCGCCTTCGAGACGGTGATGCGCGAACTCAAGGCCGTGGATGGCATCCGGCTCATTGGCAGGCGTATTGCAGGGGGACGTCCCGTCCTGGGCATCTGCGTTGGCCTGCAGGTCCTTTTCGAAGCCGGAGTGGAACACGGGACCGAAGCCGAGGGCATCGGCGAGTGGCCCGGCAAAGTGGAGGCCCTCCCCGCGGAAGTCGTTCCGCACATGGGCTGGAACACAGTGAAGGTTCCCGAGGGCTCCAAGCTCTTTGCCGGCGTCGAAAACGAGCGGTTCTATTTTGTGCACTCGTATGGCGTGCAGGAATGGAACTTCGACGTCATCCAGCCGCGGATGGCACCGCCCCTGGTCACCTGGTCCGAGCATGGCGCCCCTTTCATCGCCGCAGTCGAGAACGGCCCGCTTTGCGCCACTCAGTTCCACCCGGAAAAGTCCGGCGATGCCGGCGCACGCCTGCTCCGCAACTGGGTGGAGGGGCTGCGCAGGCCGGCCGGCACGGCGCCGGGTTCCGGCGCAGCGTCAACCGACGCCGGCAGCGGCGCCTAGATGTGGTCCGTGCTCCTGACGGGCCTCGCGGGTATCCTGATCGGCGGCGGGATCTCGTTCCGGCAGCAACGGAAGCCCCTGTGGACGCAGGTTGTCTTTTACGTCCTGGCGGCCATGTCGTTGGTCGCCGCCTACCTGCTGACGCTGCCGGCCGGCTGACCGCTCCGGCGGTACACCGGCCCTTGCCCCAACTGAAGAACCTACACCGAGGATGAGTATGACCACCGCACACGACCTGCCGGTCCTTGAACTTCTGCCAGCTGTCGACGTCGTCAACGGGCAGGCCGTCCGGCTGGTCCAGGGTGAGGCGGGCAGCGAGACCAGCTATGGCACGCCCCTTGAAGCTGCCCTCAACTGGCAGCAGCAGGGCGCCGAGTGGGTCCATCTCGTGGACCTGGACGCCGCTTTTGGGCGCGGATCCAACGCCGACCTGCTCCGCGAGGTGGTGGGCCGGCTGGACATCAAGGTGGAGCTCTCCGGAGGCCTCCGCGATGACGACACCCTGGAAGCAGCCCTCGACCTGGGCGTGGCCAGGGTGAACCTGGGAACCGCCGCACTGGAGAACCCGGAGTGGACGGCGAGGGCCATCGACCGCTTCGGTGACAAGATCGCCGTCGGCCTCGACGTCCGCGGGACCGCCCTCGCCGGGCGCGGCTGGACCAAGGAAGGCGGCGACCTGTGGGACGTCCTGGGCCGTCTTGAGGAGGCAGGCTGCGCCCGGTACGTGGTCACCGACGTGACCAAGGACGGCACCCTCCAGGGGCCGAACGTTGAACTCCTGCGCCAGATGGTGGAAAAGACCGGCAAACCCGTAGTGGCATCCGGCGGCATCTCCAGCCTCGACGACCTCAAGGTCCTCCGCTCGCTGGTCCCCTTGGGCGTGGAGGGCGCCATCGTGGGGAAGGCCCTCTACGCAGGCGCTTTCACCCTGCCCCAAGCCCTCGACGTCGCCGGCCGCCGCTAGGCCGGCCCACTCAACCATGCCCGACGTCGACGAGCCGGAACGCCCGGCACCCCGGCACTTGCCGGGACACATCGCCGCAGCGCTGGCCGGTGCCGGCGGCGCCGCGGATTCCGCGGGCCAGCCCTGGTCCGGGCGCAGCCTCGCCGGGGATGACGCGAAGATCCACAACTTTGAGGACGACGACGGCAGGGCCGACGCCGGCTACCTCGCCGCGGTAGCCGCGCTCAGGGAGAGAAGGGGCGATGAGGCAGGCGTGGTGGCCTCGCTGGCTACCGCCCGGGTCTTCATTCCCATCGTGGCCCAGCTTGCTGAAGAGGTGGAAACGGACCACGGGTTGCATGGGGACAAACAGGCGGACATGGCGTTGGTGACCCTGAAGGCCGCCGACGGCAGGATCGCCCTGCCCGCCTTCACGTCTGCGGCAGCGTTGGCCGCCTGGCATCCCGAAGCCCGGCCCGTGGCTGTCTACGCCGCGCGGGCGGCCCTCTCGGCTGTGGCGGAAGGTGCCGAACTCCTGGTCCTGGACCCGGGCGCCGAGGTGACGTTCGTGGTCCGCCGTCCCGGAGTCTGGGCCCTCGCCCAGCAGCATGGCTGGGTTCCCTCCTACACTGACCAGGAGCTCGCGGGTGAGATGGGCCGGGCCGCCTCCCGTTTCACCGCCATCCGCGGCATCGAGCTGCTGCCCGGCAGGGGAGTGGCGTGCAGCGCCGCGGACGGCTCCATCATTCCGGGCGGCGGCGCCGGGCCGGAGCTCCAGGTGGTCCTGTACCTTGCGGACGGACTGGACGCCGGCGCGGTCCAGCAACTGGTGGCAGGCCTGCAGGCGGAGTGGTCGCGGAATGTATTGTTTGGGGAGCGCGTCGATTCCCTGGAGATCAAACTAAGGCGCGCGCCCGATTAGCCGGCAGTCGAATGGGTGATCCCCGCCAGTGCTGCGGCACGCCCTGAAGGACCCTTTCGTGAATTTCGCTCTCTACCGGGAGTTGCTCGCCGTCCGGCCCATCCGCCGGCTGCTGCTGGTGGGCATGATTGCCCGTATTCCACACTCGGCTGCCGGGGTGCTGCTCACCCTGCACATCGTCCTGACCCTGGGCCAGGGCTATGCCGCGGCCGGTGCTGCTGCGGCTGTGATGACCATCGGCATTGCCCTCGGCGCGCCGTGGCGGGGCCGTCGCGTGGACACCGTGGGGTTGCGGACCGCGCTCATTCCGTCAGTGGTTTCGGAAACCGTGATCTGGTCCATCGTGCCGCATGTGTCCTACCAATGGCTCCTTCCGCTGGTCTTCGTCGGCGGTCTCCTCACCCTGCCTATCTTCAGTGTGGTCCGGCAGTCCTTGGGCGTCCTGGCCGAAGGGGAGCAGCGCCGCACCGCCTTCGCCCTGGATGCCATCACCACCGAAATGGTGTTCATGATCGGCCCGGCCGCCGGTGCTGTCGTGGCCACAAGCGGATTCACCACCGCGGGACTGACCGTAGTGGGAGTGGCCACGTCCCTCGCAGGGCTGCTCCTCATGTGGTTCAACCCGCCCACCCGCAGCCCGGCTCAAACCCTTGAGTGCGTGGAAGATGAGCAGCGTGCCGCGGAAGCAGCGGTATTGTCCACCGCGCCGGGCCATGTGCAGGAAGCAGCCGCGGTCCTCGCCCCCGCCGGGGCGGCCGCCTCCGCTGGGCAGGATGGCCTGCACGGACGGCCGGGGGGTGGTTTGTCCTGGTTCACCACACCGGTGTCGGCACTCTTTGCCGTTGCCGCAGGCGCCGGAATGGTCCTCAGCGGCACGGACGTTGGCATTGTCGCCGCCCTGGAAATTGGGGGCCACCAGAGCGAAATAGGCATCGTCTTCGTGTTCTGGTGCGCGGCGTCAGTAGTGGGCGGCCTGGTTTACGGCGCCATGCACCGGCCCGTCCCGCCTGTCATCCTGTTGCTTGGCATGGCAGCGCTGACCCTGCCCATGGCCTTCGCCCACGACGCCTGGACGCTGGCTTTCATCTCCGTCCTGCCGGGCCTGCTGTGCGCGCCCGTCCTCTCCGCAGCCTCCGAGAAAGTGGCCGACCTCGTGTCGGAAGAGCGGCGCGGAGAAGCCATGGGGTGGTACGGCTCTGCCCTGACTGCCGGTGTTGCCCTTGGTTCACCGCTGGCCGGGGTGTTCATCGACGTCATGGGCCCTTCCGGCGGCTTCGTGTCCGTCGGCGCCGCGGGGGTAGTGCTGTGCCTTGTGGGCCTGGCGCTCCAGCAGCGACGCCGCAAAACTGCCGCCTGAACCACCGGATCGATCGGAGCAATGGATGAGCCGCGGGAATGTCCGCGGGGAAACGACGACGGCGGGACGGCCTGCAAAAGGCCGTCCCGCCGTCGGGCGCTGCGTGGGGGAGTCTGTCCCTAGTTCACTGCCCCGGTGTACTTTTCACCCGGGCCCTTGCCCGGGGCGTCCGGAATCAGTGATTCCTCGCGGAAGGCCAGCTGGAGGGAGCGCAGGCCATCGCGCAAGGGCCCGGCGTGCTGGGAGCCGATTTCGGGGGCTGCTGCCGTCACCAGGCCTGCCAGCGCGGTGATCAGTTTCCGGGCCTCGTCCAGGTCCTTCAGTTCGGCTGCATTGTCTTCGGCGGCGAGGCCAAGCTTCACCGCGGCTGCACTCATCAGGTGCACGGCGGCCGTGGTGATGACCTCGATGGCAGGGACCTCCGAGATATCCCGGATCTGTTGTGAAACGTCCGGGCCTGCGTCGCCGGGCTCGAAAACGTACGAATTACTGTCTGAGGTGCTCATACTGGTAAGCTTGACACAGACCGACTGGATGTCGTTATTTCAGGGATTGTCCCAAAACGATCAGGTTCCCAACAGCGCATCACAACGCTGACGGGAATTTTTTCTGTAGAATAGCATCCAGTTTGCAAGCGGAGTTCTCTCCCACCCGCGTCAGCCGCTGTCCCAGGTGTTCCTTTGGAACCCAGGGGGACGTAAGGTTGCCGGGTACCTGGTTGGCACAGCCCGGCAGTTGCCGGTTTGTGCAGATGCACCCCATGCGGGTTCGCTTCGCCAACCTGTTTGAGGCCTTCGATTGCTCCGGCAATTGGGGGCCTTCTCTATTTGCCGGGACTCAACAACAAACACAGGAGCTTTAACATTAGCGAGCCAAGAATCAATGAGCGTATCCGCGTCCCCGAGGTGCGGCTGGTCGGACCTGCAGGTGAACAGGTAGGAATCGTCCGTATTGAGGATGCCCTGCGCCTGGCTGCCGAGTCCGACCTTGATCTCGTTGAAGTTGCACCTCAGGCGAAGCCTCCGGTGTGCAAGCTGATGGACTTCGGCAAGTACAAGTACGAGGCCGCAGTCAAGGCACGCGAAGCCCGGAAGAACCAGACAAACACTGTTCTGAAGGAAATCCGCTTCCGCCTGAAGATCGACACCCACGACTACGAGACCAAGCGTGGGCACGCCCTGCGCTTCCTCGGCGCCGGGGACAAGGTCAAGGCCATGATCCAGTTCCGTGGCCGTGAGCAGCAGCGTCCGGAGATGGGCATCCGCCTGCTCCAGCGCTTCGCGGACGACGTCGCCGAAGTTGGCGTGGTGGAGTCCAGCCCCCGTATTGATGGCCGCAACATGGTCATGGTGGTTGGCCCGCTGAAGAACAAGGCTGAGGCCAAGGCTGAAGCACGGCGCGCTACGCAGCGTGCCGAAGCCAAGGCGCAGAACGAAGCCAAGGCTGCCGGGCGCGTTGACACGTCAGGCAAGGACCAGACGCCCATGACGCAGTCGCTGGCGGACCTCCTGCCCGAAGGCTTCACGGTGTCCACCGAGCCGGAGGCCGTTGCAGAGAAGGCTCCCGCTGAGGTGCCGGCTGCTCCCCAGGAGGAGGCTCCGAAGCAGGAAGCCCCGAAGGCTGCTGCTCCGAAGCAGGAAGCCCCCAAGGCTGCTGCTCCGAAGCAGGAAGCCCCCAAGGCTGCCGCTCCGAAGCAGGAAGCCCCCAAGGCTGCTGCCCCGAAGGCAGCTGCACCGGCCGCCAAACCTGCAGTAGCCGCCACGCCGCCGGCCGCCGCGCCGTCGGCGCCGAAGCCTGCTGCTGTGCCGGCGCCGCCGAAGCCGGTGGCCAGGCCTGCCGCGCCCAAGCCCGCTGCCCGCCCTGCCCCCAAGGCAGCGCCGAAGCCGGCCGGCAAGAAGACCAACTAGTTCACAGCTGCCGTAGGCTCCGTCCTCCGGCAGTCAGCAACCAGCATGCTGCCCGCAGGGGCCGCTGCGCGATAGAACTGCGGCCCCCGGGCCCGCAGAAACGTAAGGAGATCGGTTCCCATGCCGAAGATGAAGACCCACAGTGGTGCCAAGAAGCGCTTCAAGCTGACCGGCAGCGGCAAGCTGCGCCGCCAGCAGGCCAACCGCCGCCACTACCTGGAGCACAAGTCCAGCCGCCTGACCCGTCGCCTTGCCGGCGACAAGATCGTCTTCAAGGGCGACGCCAAGGTCATCCGGAAGATGCTCGGCATCTAGTTTCCAAGTGATTTTTGACGGACCTTCCCCTGATGGCCCGTCACCTGCCAAACAGCCTTCTCAGGCCGCCGGAACACCGGCAACAGATGCTTGGGATCAGATTTTCGAAGGAGTACGCACGTGGCACGTGTGAAGAGGGCGGTCAACGCCCACAAGAAGCGCCGGGTTGTTCTTGAACGGGCGAAGGGCTACCGCGGACAGCGTTCGCGCCTGTACCGCAAGGCCAAAGAGCAGCTGCTGCACTCGTTTGTGTACAGCTACGGTGACCGCAAGAAGAAGAAGGGTGACTTCCGCCGCCTGTGGATCCAGCGCATCAACGCTGCTTCCCGCGCCAACGGCCTCACCTACAACCGCCTCATCCAGGGCCTGAAGGCCGCCGAGGTCGAGGTTGACCGCCGCATGCTGGCCGAGCTTGCCGTCTCTGACGCCAACGCCTTCGCCGCACTGGTCCAGGTGGCCAAGGACTCCCTGCCGGCCGACACCTCCGCCAAGAAGGTTGCCGCAGCCTAGTAGCCGCTTCGCCCCTCGCATGAGGGGTCCAGTTCAGGAACGAGTGGCCGCAGCTACTACAGTTCTTGTATGAACGAAACCGGGCGCCCGCAAGATCTTCCACTGTCCAATCCCCGAGCTGATCGGGTGAGGGACGTGGCAAAGCTTGCAGGGCGCCCGGCCCGTTTAAAGCGCGGCCAGTTCCTGGCCGAGGGGCCGCAGGCCGTCCGTGAAGCGCTGAAACTACACCAGGAGCGGCTGTCAGCGGGCGCCCCCGGTGTGGTCACCGAGGTGTATGCCAGCGAAAGCTGTCTGGAACGCTTCCCGGAGTTCGAAGAGCTCGCCCAGGGCACCAACGCCCGCATGGCCACCGACGATGTCCTGGCCGCCATGGCGGACACCGTGAACCCACAGGGGATCGTGGCTGTCTGCCGTTTCGTAGACGTTTCCCTGGCAGAAGTGCTTGACGCCCGCCCACGCCTGATGGCCGTTCTCTGCCAGGTCAGGGACCCGGGCAACGCCGGCACGGTGCTTCGGGCGGCCGATTCCGCCGGCGCCGATGCCGTGGTTTTCACCGCTTCCAGCGTTGACATCTACAACCCCAAGGCTGTTCGCTCCACCGCGGGCTCGCTGTTCCACCTTCCGGTGGTGCTGGGCGTGGACCCGGCAGAACTTGCCGCCGCCTGCAAGGCCCGCGGCATCGGCATTCTCGCCGCAGACGGCTATGGACAGCTGGACCTGGACGTACTGCAGGATGAGAGCGCGAGGCGCAGGCTGACCGGCGACGGGTTCGAATCCGCTTACGACCTCGCCGAACCAACTGCCTGGTTCTTCGGGAATGAGGCGCAGGGGCTCTCCGACGAGGAACTGCACCTGGCGGACCACCGGGTGGCCGTCCCGGTGTATGGCGCCGCGGAGAGTCTCAACCTGGGGACGGCCGCAACTGTGTGCCTGTACGCCAGCGCCCGTTCGCAGCGTCGTGCCGGCGTCGCCGCAGGTCAGTCACACACCGAGTAAGGGCGTACGACGACGGGAGCTGCTTCCAGGGCCCCGAACCTCCGGTGTCGGCGCGCCGGACCGATCACGGGCAAAGAAAAGGCCCCGGTTTTCCGGGGCCCCTCGGTGATGTTGTTATACAGGACGGTCAGGGTGCGCGGGTGGCTTTTCCGCGTCCGGTGACGAATCCGTAGATGCCGGCGACAATGAGGCCGCCGACGATAGCGAGAATCCAGGTGCCAAGGTCGAAGAAGGCAAGATCGCCCTTGTTGAACAGAAGGCTGCCAATCCAGCCGCCAACAATGGCTCCTACGACACCCAGGATGAGGCTGGTCACCCAGCCGCCGCCGACCCGGCCGGGCATGACGGCCTTAACGATGGCCCCGACAATCAGGCCCAAAATAATCCAAGCAAGAAAACCCATGTCTCCTCCTTATAATGACCGGGATTAATAGTCCCGATGAGCCTCAAGCTAACATAAGCACCCCGCAAAGTCAGTAGCCCTAAGGGCGGCGTTGCCGCATCGTTAGAAGGCCCCTGCGGGCGGGGTATCAATTGCGGCTGGCCCGCACGGTCCCGGCGCCAGGCTGCTCAGGCCGGGAGTGGCCGTTTGCGTTCCAGCAGGCCGCTGAGGAGGGCGACGCCGAAACCGAGAACGGCAAGGACGGCACCCACCAAGGCAGGGGCAACGAAGCCCCAGCCGAGTGCGATGACAAGACCGCCAAGGAACGCCCCCAAGGCGTTGGCCACATTGAGCGCCGCATGGTTGAGGGAGGAAGCCAGTGACGGTGCGTCGGGTGAGGCGTCAAGCAGCCTGGTCTGCAGGGCGGGAATCAGCATGGAACCGGAAGCTCCCACCACGAACACCATCACCATGGCGCTCCACTGCCAGTGGGCGGCCACCGCGTAGACCACCAGGGCCACGGCAATGGCAGGGAGGACCCGGTAGAGGGTGCCCATGACCGACCGGTCGGCCAGCCTTCCGCCCACGATGTTCCCTGCCACCATGCCA
Organism: Pseudarthrobacter sp. NPDC080039; assembly: GCF_040702335.1. Taxonomy (NCBI): domain Bacteria; kingdom Bacillati; phylum Actinomycetota; class Actinomycetes; order Micrococcales; family Micrococcaceae; genus Pseudarthrobacter; species Pseudarthrobacter sp. NPDC080039. The sequence continues at coordinate 145,616 of NZ_JBFBKY010000008.1, forward strand.
AGTCCGTACAGTGCCACCACGAGGGGCAGCAGGGCGGACGGGATGCCGGCCACGGCGGTCATGGTGTGGGCGATGTAGGTGTACGTGGCGAAGAAACCGCCAAACCCGACGATGCCGACCAGGAGTGCAAGCCACACCTGGAGCCGCTTGAGGGCGCCGAGTTCGCGCCGGATGCTGGCATCCGGGTGCGCGTGCTGGAAGGGGACGAATTTCCAGACCATGGCCAACGCCAGCAGGCCAATGGCGCCCACGAGGACGAACAGCAGCCGCCACCCGAATGTCTGTCCCAGCCATGTGGCGAACGGCACCCCCACCACGTTGGAGACGCTGAGCCCGGCCATAACCATCGAGATGGCCCATCCCCGCCGGGTGGGTGGAACCAGGGACGCGGCGATGACGGCGGCGACGCCGAAGAACGCCCCGTGCGGCAGGCCCGCGGCAAAGCGCGAGACGAGCATCCACCCGTAGTCGGGGGCGACATAGGAACTGAGGTTGGCCACGGTAAAGAACAACAGAAGCCCCAGTGCCAGTTTCTTTCGAGGGAGCCTGGCGCCGACGGCGGCCAGCAGGGGAGCACCGACCACCACTCCCAGCGCATAGGCGGAGATCAGGTGCCCGGCTTCCGGTGTGCTGATCCCCAGCCCCAGCTCAACTTCCTTCAGCAGGCCCATCATGGTGAACTCGGTGACGCCGATGCCCACACCGCCCATGGCCAGGGCGAAGATGGCCATTCCGAGGTTGGTCGTCTTGGCGGGGGCTGCCGTGGACGGGGAAATAACGCTGCTCATATGCCTGCTTCTCGTCAAGGGTGGATCTGGAACGGGGACGGATGCCACGGCAGTGGGGCGGGACGGTCCGGACAGTCTGGCAAACCCCTGGCAGGCAGGAGCTATTCCCGGCGCTTCAGCAGGACGGGCGCGGACTGACGTTCCTGGACCTTCCCATTGTGGCCCATAGAATGATCCGGTGACTGGACTGATTCAGGTAGTGGGCGGAGCCGTGGTGGACAGCCTGGAGCGTCCGGAGACACTTCTGGTGGCCCGGCGGAGTGCGCCGGAGCATTTGGCAGGGCTGTGGGAGTTTCCGGGGGGCAAGGTGGAACCGGAGGAGGAACCCGAAACCGCCCTGAGGCGGGAGCTTGCTGAGGAACTCGGAATCGACGTGCGGCTGGGGTCCGAACTGGCCGCGGAAACGACGGGTGGCTGGCCCCTCAGTGAACGAGCCACCATGCGGGTCTGGTTCGCCGAAGCCACCCGCGGCGAACCCCTGCCCCTTGAAGACCATGATGAACTGCGCTGGGTTGACCTGCGGGACCGGGAAGCGGTCCTCGGCCTCCCCTGGATCCCGGCCGATTACCCGATCGTGAGCGCCTTGCTGGACTCGGTGGCCGGGACGCTCCGGGAGCCCCTGCGCCTCGAGTGAGCTTCAAACAGTGGCTGGTCAGAACAACGCGTCCTGGCCGGGCGGCCCGGGAGCGGCAGCGGCACGGCGGGAACCCCCGGACGCCTGGGCGGGAATGACTCCTTCCGGGTACTGGGCCTCCTCAACCCGGGGATCGTCCAGGTCCCGGTTGTCCAGGTCCCGGTGGCTGAAACCGGAGGAATACGAAAACCCGTGGCGTGCCTTGAAGTAGCGGACTTTCCCCGCAAGCCATGTCCGGTATTCCTTGGACGCGTAGGAGCCCGTTCCGTACAGCCGCCGGTAGCGGCCCACCAGTTCGGGATGGTGGGCGGCGAGCCACTTCATGAACCATTCCCTGGTGCCGGGCTTTAAGTAGAGGGCGCCGGCCGTGACGCCCGTTGCCCCGGCCGCTGCCAGCGCCCCAAAGAGGGCATCCAGGGCTTCGTCGCTGTCCGACAGCCACGGGAGGATGGGCATGGCCATAACGCCGCACGGCAGTCCGGCCTCACGCAGCCTGGACACCAGCCTGAGCCGGGCCCTGGGTCCCGGGGTGCCGGGCTCGATCGCCTCCGAAAGGGCTTCGTTGGTCATAGCCAGGGAAATGCCCAGTCCCACGGGCACCTGCGTGGCAGCGCTCTTGAGCAGCGGGATGTCACGCGCCAGGAGCGTTCCCTTGGTGAGGATGGACAAGGGAGTGCCCGACTCGGCCAGTGCGTTGATGATTCCCGGCATGAGCCGGTACCGGCCCTCTGCACGCTGGTAGGGATCGGTATTGGTACCCAGCGCCACCTGCTGCCGCGTCCACGAGGGTTTGGCCAGTTCCTTCCGGAGGACTTCCGCGGCATTGACCTTCACAACCACCTGGCTGTCAAAGTCCATGCCGGCGTCAAAATCCAGGTACGTGTGCGTCTTGCGGGCAAAGCAGTAGACGCAGGCGTGGCTGCAGCCGCGATAGGGGTTCACCGTCCATTCGAACGGCATCTTCGATCCCGCCGGCACCCTGTTCAGCGCAGACTTGGCTGTAACTTCGTGGAACGTGATCCCTGCGAATTCAGGGGTGGTGACGGAGCGGACCAGGCCTGCGAGTGGAAGCAGCGCCGGGACCGCTGTGCCCGGTGCCTCCGGAGTGGGCACCAGTGCCTGCGCTTCCCATCTCATGCCTCCATTCGAAAACATGTTCGAATGTAAGTCAAGCCGGGCACGCCCTTAGCAGGCTAATAACGCAGCTCCCAGGTGGCTGTCACGGTTGCCTCAACCCGGTTCAGGCCCGGTTCGATCGCCATGGGTTCGGTGGCTGCTGCCCGTTGCAGGCCGGCCAGCGGCACCGGTCCCGGTGAGGGGCGCTGGTCGGTCACGGACACTACCCTCCCCAGGGTGGCCGAGGCCAGGGAGGCATACTGTCCGGCAGCACGCACCGCGTCCTGCCACGCGGCGTCGCGCGCCTGCGCCCGCACGCCGGCTTCATCGGACAGGACAAGCTGCAGGCTGTTCAGCCGGACGGCGTCGCCGCCTGCCAGGACGGCGTCGGAGATCACGGCAGAGGCGTTCCCGAGGTCCCGCAGCCTGACTGCGAGGCTGGCCGCCGCCACGTAACCGACGAGTTTCTGTCCCTCCCCGTCACGCCATGCGAGGTCTGCCCGCACCGAAAGACCGGTTGAACGGATGTCGCTGGGCGCGACGCCGCGGCCGCGAAGTGCGGACGCCACTGCGGCAAGACCCTCACCTGCCGCCGCATACGCTTCCGCCACCGACTGGGCCCTGCACTCCGCTTCCACGGAAACCAGCACCAGGTCGGGAGCTGCTTCGGCCCATCCGGTTCCCGCAACAGTGACCGTTCCCGTGCCAACCTGCACCTGCGAATCCCGGGTCACTGCGCCCGCCTCCCTGCCGTGAGAGGATAGCCGCCCGCAGCCAGCCCTGCCCGGCGTTCAAAGACGTTCCCGGTTCCGGCATTGCCGGTCCGGATCACTGACCAGCCGGCAGCCGCCAGATACAGCGGAATAAAGGGCAAGCCGAGGCACCAGGCGTATTGGCTGCAGTGCCGCTCTTCGTGCCCCAGCAGTTCCGGCCGGGACAGCAGGTCCCCGGCCGTGCTGCGGCACAGCACCACATTGCCCAGCGTGTAGGCCTGCGCAAAGGGCAACCGCCAGCGGTAGCCCGCGGCAATGATCATCCCCCGCGGACCGCGGCTGATCGGGGTCCGTGCGGCAAGGGCGACGGCGAGCCCGGCCAGGGTGCTTCCATTCAGGAAGTTCGCTGCCCGCCTGAGCTGCTGGGCCGTCGTCGGGCCGGAAAGAAAACCCGCGCGCTGCCGCAAAGTCATGAGGCCATGGTAGCCGGAGGGTTCAACTAGACTGGAGGGCAGTGGCCGCCGGTCCTGCCGGCGAGCCCTGACCTGGTCATTGAATGAACTGACGTTCAGCGCATTCATCCATGACCTGCCAGCGACGGACGCGCCGAGCGGGAAACCGCGTACGGCTGCCCCGCCCGCCGGCAGCCACGACTCGTAGCTAAGAACAGTAGATGACTGAAACTTTGCCGGGCGCCGCCATCCCGAACCCCACGGATGAGGCCGCCATCAACGCCGCTGTAGACCAGGCCATCACCGCCATCGCCGGTGCGGCCACCCTTGACGAGCTGAAGGCGGTGCGCCTTGCCCACAGCGGCGAGAAGTCCCCGCTCAGCCTTGCCAACCGTGAGATCGGCCGGTTGCCCAAGGACCAGAAGGCGCTCGCCGGAAAGCTGATGGGTGCATCCCGCGGCAAGGTCAACAAGGCGCTCGCCGACCGGACCGCCGTCCTGGAAGCAGAGAACGACGCCCGGATCCTGGTGGAGGAAACCGTTGACGTGACGGCCGCCCCGCGCCGCCGCCGCGCCGGTGCCCGTCACCCGCTCTCCACCCTGCAGGACCGGGTTGCGGACATCTTCGTCGGCATGGGCTGGGAAATTGCCGAAGGCCCGGAGGTGGAGTCGGAGTGGTTCAACTTCGATGCCCTGAACTTCAAGCCGGACCACCCGGCCCGCGAAATGCAGGACACCTTCTTCGTGGAACCTCCGGAAGCCCACCTGCTGATGCGCACCCACACCTCCCCGGTACAGGTCCGTTCCATGCTGGAGCGCGAGGTGCCCATCTATGTCCTGTGCCCGGGGAAGGTATTCCGCACCGACGAACTGGACGCCACCCACACCCCGGTGTTCCACCAGTTCGAAGGCCTGGCCATCGATAAGAACCTCAGCATGGCCGACCTGCGCGGAACCCTTGAGCACTTTGCCCGGCAAATGTTCGGCGAGGAAGCCCAGATCCGGCTGCGCCCCAACTACTTCCCGTTCACCGAGCCGTCCGCCGAGCTGGACATCTTCCACCCCGGCGCCAAGGGCGGGCCGGCCTGGATCGAGTGGGGCGGTTGCGGCATGGTCAACCCGAACGTCCTGCGCGCCGCCGGCATCGACCCGGACGAGTATTCAGGCTTTGCCTTCGGCATGGGCATCGAGCGCACCCTCATGTTCCGCAACGAGGTGGGGGACATGCGCGACATGATCGAAGGCGATGTACGGTTCAGCGAGCACTTCGGGATGGAGATCTAACAGTGCGTATCCCACTTTCCTGGCTGCGGGAATTCGCAGCAGTGCCGGCCGGAGCAACGGCCGAAGACGTCATGGAAGACCTGGTCAAGGTCGGCTTTGAAGAAGAAGCCGTCCACCGTCCCACGGACACCCTCCAGGGCCCCGTGGTGGTGGGCCAGGTCCTGAGCCTCGTCAAGGAACCGCAGACCAACGGCAAGACCATCAACTGGTGCCAGGTCCGCGTTGTCCCCGAAGGCAAGGAACAGACCCTCACCGGGGACGGAATCGACCCGTCCGGCGTCCAGGGCATCATCTGCGGCGCGCACAACTTCGTTGAGGGCGACAAAGTGGTGGTCACGCTTCCCGGCGCCGTGCTGCCCGGCGACTTCCGCATCTCAGCCCGCAAGACGTACGGACACCTGTCCGCCGGCATGATCGCCTCGGTCCGCGAACTGGGCATCGGCGAGGACCACGACGGCATCCTGGTGCTGTCCCGCATCGGGCTGGACCCCGAGGTGGGCACTGATGCCATGGAGCTCCTTGGCCTCTACGACCAGGCGGCCGAAATCAACGTCACCCCGGACCGCGGCTACGCCTTCTCCATCCGCGGCGTGGCCCGTGAATACGCGCACGCCACCGGCGCCGCCTTCACGGATCCCGCATCCAGGGTTCAGGCACCGGCCGAACTTTCCGGCGGGTACGGCGTCAAGCTCAACGACGACGCCCCCATTTACGGCAAGCCGGGCTGCGACCGCTTCGTGGCGCGCACCGTCCGGGGGGTGGACGCCACCAAGCCCACCCCGCCGTGGATGGTGTCCCGGCTCCGGCTCGCGGGCATCCGCTCCATCTCGCTGCCCGTGGACATCTCCAACTACGTCATGCTCGAGCTGGGCCAGCCCACGCACTGCTATGACCTGGACAAGCTCTCCGGCGACATCGTGGTGCGCCGCGCCGCCGCAGGGGAGAAGATCACCACCCTGGACGGCAAGGAGCGCACCCTTGACGCCGAGGACCTGCTCATCACCGACAACTCCGGCGCCATCGGCATCGCAGGAGTCATGGGCGGGGCTGCCACCGAGGTGGGCGATTCGACGTCGAACATCCTCGTGGAGTCCGCGCACTTTGACGACGTGTCCATCGGGCGGTCACGGCGCCGGCACAAGCTGCCGTCCGAGGCGTCCAAGCGATTCGAGCGAGGCGTGGACTGGCAGGTGGCGGGCATCGCCGCCCAGCGCGTGGTGGACCTCCTGGTGGAACTGGCCGGCGGCACCGCTGACGAAGCGGGAACCGACGTCGGGACCGCCCCGGACACCGTCACCATCGAGCTGCCCGCCGGTTTTGCTGCCGCACGGATCGGCATCGACTTCACTGAGCAGCAGATTGTCACGTCCCTTGAGGACCTGGGCGCCGTGGTAGTAAAGCACGACGCCGGGTGGACAGTTACGCCGCCGAGCTGGCGGAGCGACCTGGAGACCAAGGAAGACCTGACCGAGGAAATCGCCCGGCTGGTGGGCTACGACAAGATCCCCGCCACCCTGCCGGTCGCCCCGCCGGGCCGCGGACTGACGCGCGTCCAGCAGCAGCGCCGTCGCCTGATCCAGGCCCTGGCCGACGCCGGACTCACCGAGGTCCTGTCCTATCCCTTCGTGTCCAAGGCGGCCAACGACACCTTCGGCGTGGCTGACGAAGGAGGGGCGCGGACCGCCCTCAAGCTGGCCAACCCGATCAGCGAGGAGCACGGCTACCTGCGCACGTCCATCCTGCCCGGCTTGATCGAGGTGGCCAAGCGCAACCACTCCCGTGGCTTCCGGGACCTGGCCCTGTTTGAATCCGGCCTGGTGTTCCTGCCGGAGGGGACGGTGGGAACTGCGGCCATCCCGCCGCTGGGCGCCAAGCCTGCCGATGAGGTTCTTGACGCACTGTACGACGGCGTCCCGAACCAGCCGTTCCACATCGCGGCAGTCCTTACCGGCCACGATTCCCCGGCCGCCGCGTCCCACACGCCCCGCGTGTGGGACTGGGCAGACGCACTGGACGTAGCCCGGCTTGCCGGCGACGTGCTGGGCGTGGACCTGGTTGTCAGCCAGGGCAGCCACCAGGCGTTCCACCCCGGCCGCACCGCCCGGCTGGCGCTGCGCACGGGGGAGACCGTTGGCTACGCCGGCGAACTGCACCCCAAGCTGCTGGCCGCCTCGGACATGCCGGCCCGCTCGGTGGCGCTGGAACTTGACGCCGATGCCCTGTTCGAGGCCGCACCCGACGTGATCGTGGCGCGCCACATTTCCACGTTCCCGGTGGCCACCCAGGACGTGGCCCTGGTGGTTCCGGCCGACGTTCCGGCGGACGAGGTCCTTGCCGCGCTGCGCGAAGGTGCCGGCCAGCTCCTGGAAGATGTGGCTCTGTTCGACGTCTACGCAGGCAAGGGCATCGAAGACGGCAAGAAGTCGCTGGCCTTCGGCCTCCGGTTCCGGGCCGCTGACCGCACCCTGACCGCTGACGAGGCCTCGGCGGCGCGTGAGAGCGCAGTTGCCCTGGCCGCCGAACGCTTCGGAGCTGTCCAGCGGTAGGTTCCCTGCAGGCTTTTCGGGAAGGGCGGGTCATGGCGCAATGCGAGGTGCGCGCCATCCCGCCCTTCCTGCTGTCCGGGAAAGACGGTGGGGTGTGGCGGGATGCCGAACGCCTGCTGGACGGCGTCGAACTGGCACGGGGCAAGGCCATGTCTCCGGCTTCCGGCCGTATGTTCCTTGCCGGCCGCGTTGCCCAGAGGGTCTTTGCAGGCGAATTGCTGTCACTTCCCGCCGCGGACCTCACCGTAGCTTACAGTTGCCTGCAGTGCGGAACCGGGCCGGGGACCGGCCACGGCCGGCCGGGATACAGCTATCGGGGTGCCCCCGTGCCGCTGGCGCTTAGCTTGTCCCGGGCCGGTGGCTGGACGTTGTTGGCGGCGGTGGTGGGTGCCTCCCCGGGAACGCGGCTGGGCGCCGACATCGAGGATCCGTCCCGTACCGGCTTTGACGGGTTTGACGGGCTTGCCCTGACGCCTGCGGAGCGCCGGAACCTCCGGAACGTCACGGTGGAGCTGCTCCCGGCGGCGAGGGCCAGGCTCTGGGCACGCAAGGAAGCCTGGCTGAAAATGACCGGTGACGGGCTCCGGATTGCGCCGTCCACCGTGGACGTCAGCGCGCGTCCGGGCCTGCGGGACCTGGGCCCTGCTGAAACCGGGCTGCCCGCACACTTGGCCGCCGCCGTCGCGCTCTCCGGACCCGTTCATGCCAGCGGAAGCGGCGGCAGCGGCTCCTCGTAAAGCCAGGGGTGCAGCAGCGGCTCCGCATCGACAGCTGTGGCGCTGCTGACCGCCACGATGAAGTCCTGCGTAGTGACGGAGCCGTGCCTATGGCCGGCCGTCCAGTCCTGGAGGACGGCGAAAAAGGCGAGGTCGCCCAGGGCCATCCGGACGGCGTGCAGGGCCAGAGCGCCCCGCTTGTACACGCGGTCGTCGAACATCCGACCGGGACCGGGATCGCCCACCAGGATGTCCTGGTCTTCCTCCGCCAACCGGTGCCAGGCCGCCGCGGCCCGCTCCGCCACACTCATGACGCCGGCTTCCTCGGACCAGATCCACTCGGCATAGCAGGCGAAGCCCTCGTGCAGCCAGATGTCCTGCCAACCGCTGGCCGTCAGGGAATTGCCAAACCACTGATGCGACAGCTCATGGGCGATCAGGCGCTGGGACTCCCAGTCCAGGCCCAGGTGGTTGGGACCCAGGATTGCCATCGACTGCGCCTCGAGTGGGATTTCCAGTTCGTCTTCGGTCACCACCACTGTGTACGCGGGGAACGGATAAGGGCCAAAGCAGTTGTTGAACGTTCGCATCATTGCCGGTTGCTGGGCGAGTCCCGTCCTGGCACGGTCCGCCAAGACAGGGGAGACTGCCACGGACTGAGGAACGGGCGTCCCCTCCCGTCCGGCGTCCAGCTCCAACGGCGTGTACCTGCCAATCTGTACGGTGGCCAGGTAGGCGGCCATCGGCTCCGTTTGCTCGTAGACCCAGGTTTCCCGGCTGGCACGGGCGGCATGCGACTGCAAAACGCCGTTGCAGACCACCCGGTAGTTCGCCTCGGTGGTGACTGTGAAACAGTAGCTGGCCTTGTCGCGGGGGTGGTCGTTGCATGGGAACCAGGAGGGTGCCCCGTTGGGTTGCCCTGCCACAAGGACACCGTCCGTCAGTTCCTCCCAACCCACGTCTCCCCAGGCGCCGCGCCGCGGCCGCGGGTTGCCCTCATAACGCACTTCCAGGATGAAGGATTGCTCCGGGCGGAAGGGCCCGTGGGAGGTGACGACCAGCTGCCCGGCGCGCTGGCTGAACCGGAGCGGCTTGCGGCCGTCCAGCAGGACCTTCGTGGCGCGCAGCCCAACAAGGTCCAGGACAATGGCCGACGTCGGAGCGCGGGTCACGCCGTGCAGCACCGCTTTGCCGCTGAGCCGGTTGCTGGCCACCCGGTAGTCCAGGTCCAGTTCGTACCGCTCGACCCGGAAGGCGTTTGTTCCGGCACCGGGCAGGTACGGGTCCGGGGAGGTTCCGGTGGCGGCGGAGATGCTGCCCGGGGCGGCAGATGCTGAAGAACTCATGGGACCTTCGGTTAGGTGGCAGACGGCGATCCGGGCCCGGTCCATGGGCTGACCGGGTTGCCCATCCAGTACGTTGCGGCGGGCACTGCTTCGCCGCGCATCACCAATGATGCCGGCCCCACCGTTCCGCCGGCGCCGATGCTGGCCTGGGGAAGGATGACCCCGTGCGGGCCCATGGTGGCCCCGTCCTCGAGCGTAACAGCGTCAATGCTCATCACCCGGTCGTGGAACAGGTGCGTTTGCACCACGCAGCCCCGGTTAACCGTGGAATTCCGGCCCAGCGTCACCAGATCTGCCTCCGGAAGCCAATAGCTCTCGCACCAGGTGCCGGACCCGATCTTGGCTCCGAGCGCCCGCAGCCACCAGACCAGCGCCGGGGTGCCCGATGCTGCGCGGGCGAACCACGGCGCGCTGACCATTTCGATAAAGGCATCCACCACCTCGTTGCGCCAGATGAAGGAACTCCACAGGGGGTGTTCACCGGCCTTGATCCGCCCCACGAGTGCCCACTTGGCGAGCACCGCAGCCGCGGCCGCTGTTGCCCCGGCCGCAAGGACAACGATGCCGCTCATCACGGCTGCCATGCCGTAATTGAAAGTGGCTGCGAGCCAGTCGAAAGTGAGCAGGACTGCGGCCGCGATGGAGACGGTCAACATGACGGGAACGAATCTGCAAAGTTCCCACAGGGACCGTGCCACCTTTAGTTTGAGCGGTGGCCGGAAGGTGCGTGAATCGTCCGAAGCGATGGCTGTCCGCCGCAGCCGGACGGGGGGACTGCCCAGCCATGAAGTGCCGGATTTGGCCTTTGCCGGTGTTGCCGACAGCACGGCCACGAGTGAATTCTTGGGGACGCTGCGTCCGGCGGCAGTCATTCCGGAGTTGCCCAGAAACGACCGCTTTCCGATCTTGGCGGGTGCTATGCGCAACCATCCGGCGTCCAGTTCGTATGATGCCACCATGGTGTCGTCCGCCAGGAATGCGCCTTCGCCCACAGTGGTCATGCTGGGGATAAGCAAGACGGTGGACGCTTCGACGTTCCGGCCGACCTTGGCGCCCAGCAGGCGCAGCCACACAGGGGTGAAAAGGCTGGCGTAGATGGGGAAGAGCAGGTCGCGCGCCAGGTCGAGGACGCGTTCTGTGGCCCACACCTGCCACCCCACCCTGCTCCGGACACGATGGTAGCCCTCGGTGAGGCCGATGCTCAGCAGCCTGGTGGTGACCAGGACCAGCAGGGCGTTGGAGAGGAACCAGGCCAAGGCCGCCAGCGGCAGGGCCGGGACGAGCCTGGGGGCTGCAGCGGACAGGGAAGCGCTCCCTTGAATGAAAGCGAAGACCACGGCTCCGGCGGCAACAGCGGACAGGTAGGGGAAAATGGCCAGGACTGCCGAGGCTGCGGAAAATCCGAGGAACCAAAACCTGGCCTGGAGGGTGGTGTGCGCGGCAGCCTCCGGCACGCTGTGCTTTGCCCTGCCCCGCCGCTGCGCCGGAGATCCTGCCACCCAATGTCCTGCTTTTACCTTGCCTGACACTGCGGAGCCGGCTTCTACATGGGCGTCCGCCCCGATAACAGCGCCGGGCATCAGGGTGCTCCGGGCCCCGATTGTGGCCCCGGACCCGATCCGGACTGCGCCTATATGGACGTGGTCGCCATCAATCCACCAGCCGGAGAGGTCCACTTCCGGCTCGACATTGGCCCCGGACCCCAGGGACAGCAGGCCCGTGACCGGCGGCAGGGAGTGGAGCTGGACGTCCCTGCCGATCTTGGCGCCCAGAGCACGGGCGTAGTAGGGGACCCATGGTGCGCTGGCGAGGCTGATGGCGCCGGACAGATCCTGGATCTGTTCGGCAAGCCAGAGCCGGAGGTGTACCCGTCCGGACCGGGGATAGGTCCCGGGCGTGACCTTGCGGAGAAGCATCCTGGCCGCTGCGACTGAGATCAGCATGCGTCCGGCGGGGCTGACGAAGACGAGCCACGATGCTGCCACCCACCACCACGGAACGGTGGGCGCGGCAGTGAAGCCCGCAAGCCCGGACAGGAGATTGTTTCCCACCATGAGGTAGGTCAGCCAGCGCATTCCCACCAGGACGTGCAGTGGGACGCCCATCAAGGTTTGGAAGATCTGCGACTTGGGGGCGGTGGGCCGCACCGTGCGTTGGGGCGCAGGACCGCCTGTCCCGTGGGGACTGGACTGTCGTGCCACTTCCACGAGGGCGCCCACCCGTGGTGTCGCATAAATGTCTGCCACGGTGATGGTGGGATAGTGCACCCGCAGGGCCGACACGAGCTGGGCTGCCGTGAGGGAACCGCCGCCGTAGGCAAAGAAGTCCGCGTCCAGCGAGGTAACGGGGCTGCCCAGGACGGCGCTCCACTGTTCGACGATCCACGCGGCGTCAGCGGGCAGACTAAGCGGTGCAGCGTCGGCCTCGGCGGCAGCCGCCCCGGCCAGGGGCCAGGGGAGCGCATGGCGGTTGACCTTGCCGCTGGTCTTGGTGGGCAACGAGTCCACCACGGTGAGCATGGGAACAAGGGCGGCAGGCAGGCTTTCAGCCAGTTTCCCGCGGACGACGGAGAGATCCAGTTCCGTCCCCGCAGCCGGTGCCAGGTACCCCACCAGGATCTGGTTGCCGGCGGCCGTTGTCTGGACGGCGGCCGCCGCTCCGCCGACGCCGGGAAGGGACTGGAGGGCGGCATCGATCTCGCCAAGTTCGATCCTGCGGCCACCCAGCTTCACCTGCTCGTCCGCGCGGCCCTGGAAGATCAGTCCCGTGGCCTCAAACCTGACCAGATCCCCGGACCGGTAGGCCCGCTCCCAGCCAAGGCTTGGCATTGCGGCGTACTTCTCAGCGTCCTTCGCCTGGTCAAGGTATCGTGCCAGGCCCACGCCGCCAATGATCAGTTCGCCCACTTCGCCTTCGGCTACGGGCACTGAGTTGGGGTCAACGACAGCGAGGTCCCACCCGTCGAGCGGCAGTCCGATCCGGACGGGGCCCGGTCCGCCAAGTGGCGCGGCGCAGGCCACGACGGTTGCCTCGGTGGGGCCGTAAGTGTTCCAGACCTCGCGGCCATCCACGGCCAGGCGTTCCGCGAGCTCCGGCGGACAGGTCTCGCCACCGAAGATAAGCAGCCGGACATTTTCAAGCGATTCCGCAGGCCACAGGGCAGCGAGTGTGGGGACGGTAGAGACCGCACTGATCCCGTGGTTGATAAGCCAGGGACCCAGGTCCATCCCTGTGCGGACCAAGGCCCGCGGTGCAGGCACCAGGCAGGCCCCATGCCGCCAGGCAAGCCACATCTCCTCACAGGAGGCGTCGAAGGAAACGGACAGCCCGGCCAGGACCCGGTCCTGGGGCCCGAGGGGTTCGTCCTTGAGGAAGATCCGGGATTCGGCGTCGACGAAGGCCGCCGCTGACCGGTGGCTGACGGCGACGCCTTTGGGAGTGCCAGTTGACCCCGAGGTAAAAATGATCCAGGCATCGTCCGCCGGGCCCGGCGGACGTGCACCGTGGAAAGGGGCAGGCCGCGGCGGAGCGCCGCTGGGCCCGGCCGCCCGTGAGGGGAAAGACAGGGTGCCCCCCGCCCCCAGCACACCTGCCACCTTCGCTTCCCTGAAGACCAGTTGTGCCCGCTCGTCCGGATCATCAGCATCCACCGGTACGTAGGCCGCCCCCACCAGAAGGACGGCAAGGATCGAAACATACAGCTCATTGGTGCCGGACGGGATCCGGACGCCAATCCTGTCGCCGGCGCCCAGCCCTGCCTTGTGCAGCCGGCGGCCAGCCGCCCGGACTTCCTCCATCAGTTGCGCATAACTGAGGGACCGCAGCCCGTCATCCAGCGCCGAGGCGTCGGGGTACCTGGCGGCCGTCTCCTGGATGATGTCGACCAGTGTCCGGGCCGGCGGAGCCGCGACCGCGCCGGCCATCTGCGGCGCGAAGATCCCCGCCTCCACCCGAGGGCCAGTGGGGTGGCCGGCGGGAGGGGCTTCGGGGGACGATGAGTCCCTGCGGGGGACCTGCTGCTGAGTCACCGGCCCATTTTGCCTGCCGCAGGTGAACGGGAGGTGTCATGGGCCCGCTTATGACTCCTGTCCGTACGCTTCATGTTCCTCCATCGTTAAGACGCCGACCGTCAGGGCACCAGGAGGACCTTGCCGGTGGTCTTGCGGCCCTCCAGGTCGCGGTGCGCCTGACCGGCCCGGCTTAGCGGGTAGCGCGCTCCGATCCGGACCTTCAGGCTGCCGTCGGCAGCGGCGGCAAACACTTCGTCCGAGCGCCAGCGCCGCTCGGCGGCATCCCGCAAATAATGGCCCATGGTGGGACGTGTCAGGAACAGGGAGCCCCCGGAGTTGAGCCGCTGGGGATCGAAGGGCGGCACAGGGCCGGACGCGGCGCCGAACAGCACCAGCATGCCGCGGACCCGCAGTGCGGAAAGCGAACCGTCGAAGGTGTCCTTGCCCACGCCGTCGTACACCACGTCCACCCCGGTTCCGCTGGTGATATCCCTGACCCGCTCCGCAAAGCCGTCATAGCGCAGCACGTGGTCCGCGCCGGCGCCGCGCGCCAGCTGCTCCTTTTCGTCCGTCGAAACCGTGGTGAGGACTTCAGCGCCGCGTGCCTTGAGCAGCTGGATCAGCAGCAGCCCCACACCGCCGGCCCCGGCATGCAGCAGGACCTTGTGGCCTGGCTCCACCTTGAACGTGGAATTCATCAGGTAGTGTGCCGTAACCCCCTGCAGCGGAAGGGCTGCCGCGGTGAAGACGTCCAGGCCCTTCGGGACCGGCAGTGCGGCGTCCTCATCCACCAGCGCGTAATCCGCGTAGCAGGCGATGCCTTCGGCGGTGGCAACCCGGTCACCCACGGCGAAGCCCGTCACGCCGTCGCCCACCGCCTCCACCGTGCCTGCAGCTTCCGATCCGGGAGTAAAGGGGTAGGAAACTTTGTAGGTGCCGCTGCGCTTGTAGGTGTCGATGAAGTTGACGCCGGCCGCCCCGACTTTGATCAGCAATTGTCCGCGGCCCGGCGCGGGGGGTTCAACCTCCACATAGTCAAGGACTTCCGGTCCGCCTGCCTGCCGTGCGACGATTGCGTGCGTCATGGCTCTCCTTTCGCGGGTCCCGGCGTTTCCGGCCCCGGCTGCCGAGACCATCCTAGGGACACCCGCGGGCAGCGCGACAAGAGGGAGCGTTCCGAAGCCAGGACGTTCATGATGCATAAATATCGGTAGTAATGCATAACTATTGCTGTATAGTCGGAGCATGACTATTTCTGTTGCGGTTTCGGGAGCCAGCGGCTACGCCGGGGGAGAGGTCCTGCGCCTCCTTGCCGGGCACCCTGGCGTGACCATCGGCGCCATCACGGCTCACAGCAATGCAGGGTCCCGGCTTGGCGAACTGCAGCCGCACCTGCACGGGCTGGCCGATCGGATCCTCGAAGACACCACGGTGGCCAACCTCGCCGGCCATGACGTGGTCTTCCTCGCGCTGCCGCATGGTGCCTCCGCTGAAATCGCCGCCCAGCTGCCCGAAGGGACAGTGGTGATCGACGCCGGCGCAGACCACCGCCTCGAAGACCCCGCCGCCTGGGAAAAGTTCTACGGTTCCCCGCACGCCGGCACCTGGCCCTATGGTCTGCCGGAACTGCCCGGCCAGCGCGAAGCCTTGAAGGGTGCCAAGCGCATTGCCGTTCCCGGCTGCTACCCGACGTCGGCCCTCCTGGCGCTGACTCCCGGGTTCGCTGACCACCTTCTGGAACCCGACGACGTCGTGATCGTTTCCGCCTCCGGCACATCGGGCGCGGGCAAAGCCGCCAAGGTCAACCTGATTGGCTCCGAAGTGATGGGCTCCATGAGCCCCTACGGCGTGGGTGGCGGGCACCGGCACACACCGGAAATCGAGCAGGGCCTGTCGAAGGCGGCGGGGGAGAAAGTCACTGTTTCCTTCACGCCCACGCTGGCCCCGATGAGCCGGGGCATCCTGAGCACCGCCACCGCGAAGGTCAAGCCCGGCACCACCGCCGCGCAGCTGCGCCTGGCGTGGATCGAAGCGTACGAGGACGAGCCGTTCGTGCACGTGCTGCCGGAAGGCCAGTGGCCGACGACCAAGTCTGTCCTGGGTTCCAACCATGCGGCCATGCAGGTGGCATTCGATCCCCACGCGGGTCGGGTCGTCGTCACGTGCGTGATCGACAACCTGACCAAGGGCACTGCCGGCGGCGCCGTGCAGTCCATGAACATCGCACTCGGCCTGCCGGAAACCGCTGGCCTCAACCTGCAGGGAGTAGCCCCGTGACCATCACCGCACCGCAGGGATTCCGGGCCGCCGGCGTCACCGCCGGACTCAAGGCCTCCGGCAACCCGGACCTCGCCCTGGTCGTCAATGACGGCCCGTCCAAGGCCGCCGCCGCCGTCTTCACGAGCAACCGGGTGGCAGCAGCCCCCGTACACTGGTCGCGCCAGGTAGTCTCCGACGGCCGTGTGGACGCCGTCATCCTCAACTCGGGCGGCGCCAACGCCTGCACGGGGCCCACCGGCTTCCAGAATACCCACAGCACGGCGGAAAAAGTTGCCGAGGTCCTGGGCATCTCTGCGACCGACGTGTTCGTCTGCTCCACCGGCCTGATCGGCGAGCAGCTGCCCATGGACAAGATCCTTCCGGGCGTAGAAGCCGCCGCCGCCGCGCTCAGCACTGATGGGGGAGCCGCTGCGGGCACCGCCATCATGACCACCGACAGCGTGCCCAAGTCAGCGCTCTTCATCGGCACCGACGCCGACGGCCAGGAATTCAGCATCGGCGGCATCGCCAAGGGCGCCGGCATGCTGGCTCCCGGGCTGGCCACCATGCTGGTGGTGCTGACCACCGATGCCGACGTCCAGCCGGAAATGCTCGACGTCGTCCTCCGCGATGCCACCCGCGTCACCTTTGACCGCGCCGACTCTGACGGCTGCATGTCCACCAACGACACCGTGGTTTTGATGGCATCCGGTGCCTCGGGAGCCGTGCCGTCAGCAGAGGCCTTCGGCGCCGCACTCACGCAGGTCTGCGCCGAACTGGCCCGGAAGCTGATCGCCGACGCCGAGGGAGCCAGCCACGACATCGCAATCCGCACGTTCAACGCGGCCAGCGAAGCTGACGCCGAAACCGTCAGCCGGTCAGTGGCCCGCTCCAACCTGTTCAAGGCCGCCATCTTCGGCAAGGACCCCAACTGGGGCCGCGTGCTCTCAGCGGTGGGCACCACCGACGCCGCCTTTGAACCCGACAAGCTCAACGTCGCCATGAACGGCGTCCAGATCTGCCGCGACGGCAGCATTGGCGATGACCGCAGCCTGGTGGACCTGGAACCGCGCGAGGTCCTGGTGGAGATCGACCTGCAGGCAGGCGATGCCGAGGCCACCATCTGGACGAACGACCTCACCCACGACTACGTCCACGAAAACAGCGCCTACTCCAGCTAAGGGCGCTGCCCTCCAGGTCCAGACCGCTGTGGAAAGTGACACCATGAACACCCAGACGCGTGAAACCACCAGCATGTCCGCTGCCCAGGACAAGGCAGCAACCCTGATCGAGGCGCTGCCCTGGATCCAGCGGTTCGCCGGCACCACCATGGTGATCAAGTACGGCGGCAACGCCATGGTCAACGACGAACTCCGGCGTGCCTTCGCCGAGGACATCGTCTTCCTCCACCACGTGGGCATCCACCCCGTGGTGGTGCACGGCGGCGGCCCCCAGATCAACTCCATGCTGGGCCGGCTGGGCATCGAATCCGAGTTCAAGGGCGGCCTGCGCGTCACCACCCCCGAAGCCATGGACGTGGTCCGCATGGTTCTCACCGGCCAGGTGGGCCGCGAACTGGTGGGCCTGATCAACTCCCACGGACCCTACGCCGTCGGCATGTCCGGCGAAGACGGCGGCCTCCTCCGCGCGGTCCGCACCGGGACCGTGGTGGACGGCGAAGACGTGGACCTGGGACTCGTGGGCGAGGTAGTCGGCGTCGACCCCGCAGGCATTGTGGACATCCTGGCTGCCGGGCGCATCCCCGTGATTTCCACGGTGGCGCCGGAGATCGTCGACGGCGGTGACGGCGTGGCCGGCGCCGCGCGGTTCCAGCCCACAGGCCAGGTCCTGAACGTCAACGCCGACACCGCAGCGGCCGCCGTCGCCTCGGCGCTGGGCGCTTCCAAGCTGGTCATCCTGACCGACGTCGAAGGCCTGTACGCCAACTGGCCGGACAAGTCGTCGCTGATCTCCTCGCTCACGGCCTCAGAGCTGCGGGAGATGCTGCCCCGGCTGGAGTCGGGCATGATCCCCAAGATGGCCGCCTGCCTGAAGGCCATCGACGAAGGCGTGGAACGCGCACACATCGTGGACGGGCGCCTGCCCCACTCCATGCTTCTTGAAACATTTACGACGGCGGGCATCGGCACCCAGGTAGTCCCGGACGAGGAGATCAACGCATGAACAAGCACACCGAAGTGGTCGAGAATGTGGAAACCCCGGTCACGGAGCTCGTCGAAACCACGGGCCACGCCGGCTCCGAGTGGCTCTCCCGGTACTCCAGCTCGCTCATGAACGTGTTCGGCACGCCGCAGCGCGTCCTGGTCCGCGGCGCCGGCTGCCTGGTGTGGGACGCCGACGGCAAGGAATACCTGGACCTGCTGGGTGGCATCGCCGTCAACGCCCTGGGCCACGCCCATCCGTTCGTGACGTCGGTCATCGCCAGCCAGTTGGCCACCCTGGGCCATGTCTCCAACTTCTTCACCAGCCCCACACAGGTGGCTCTGGCTGAAAAGCTCCTGGAACTGGCCCACGCGCCTGCCGGGTCCAAGGTGTTCTTCAGCAACTCCGGCACGGAAGCGAACGAGGCAGCGTTCAAGCTGGCGCGCCGCAATACCGGCACCGGCGATACCAAACGGACCAGGATCATTGCCCTTGAAGGCGCCTTCCACGGCCGGACCATGGGAGCACTGGCGCTCACGGCCAAGGAAGCCTACCGGGCTCCCTTCGAGCCGCTGCCAGGCGGTGTGGTGCACATCCCGTTCGGCGACATCGCCGCCCTGGAGGCCGCGGTGGACGAAACCGTCGCTGCCGTCTTCCTGGAGCCCATCCAGGGTGAAGCAGGCGTCCGCCCGCTGCCGCCGGGCTACCTTAAAGCTGCCCGCGAAGCCACCAGCAAAGTTGGCGCCCTGCTGATCCTTGATGAAGTCCAGACCGGCATCGGCCGCACCGGCAAATGGCTGGCCAGCGAGGACGCCGGGATCGTCCCCGACGCCGTCACCCTGGCCAAGGGCCTGGGGGGCGGATTCCCCATCGGTGCCCTCATCACCTTCGGTGAGCAGGCGTCGTCGTTGCTGTCCGCCGGCCAGCACGGCACCACGTTCGGCGGCAACCCGGTGGCGACCGCGGCCGCCCTCGCCACCCTCCACGCACTGGAAAGCCAGAACGTCCTGGCGAACGCCACCGCGGTGGGGGAGCACCTGCGCTCCGGGCTGGCTGCCATCCCGGGGGTGACCGAGGTCCGCGGCGAAGGCCTCTTGATCGGCTTCGACCTCGACGCCGACGTTGCCCCCGCCGCTGTGCAGGCAGCCCTCGACGCGGGCTTCATCATCAACAGCCCCGGCCCCCACACGATCCGCCTGGCCCCGCCGCTGATCCTCACCGCGGGCCAGGCCGACACCTTCCTCGCCGCCTTCCCGGCAATCCTCCAAGCAGCTAAGGACGCCCAGTGACCACCGCAACCCGGCACTTCCTCAAGGACACCGACCTCAGCCCCGCCGAGCAGGCAGAGGTGCTGGAGCTCGCCGCCCGCATGAAGGCGGCCCCCTACAGCGTGCAGCCCTACGCCGCGGAAGGCAGCGGCCGCAAGACCGTGGCCGTGATCTTCGACAAGACCTCCACCCGGACCCGGGTCTCCTTCGCCACCGGTGTCGCGGACATGGGCGGAAACGCGCTGGTCATCAATCCGGGCGAGGCGCAGATCGGGCACAAGGAATCCGTGGAGGACACCGCCAAGGTCCTGGAGCGCATGGTCTCCACCATCGTGTGGCGCACCGGAGCGCATGCCGGCCTGGTGGCCATGGCGGAGAACTCCAAGGTGCCGGTCATCAACGCGCTGTGCGACGACTACCACCCCTGCCAGCTCCTCGCGGACCTGCTCACCGTCAAAGAACACAAGGGCCAGCTCAAGGGCCTCACCATGAGCTACCTGGGCGATGCCGCCAACAACATGGCCAACTCCTACCTCCTGGCCGGGGTCACCGCCGGCATGCACGTCCGCATCGCCGGCCCGGAGGGCTACCTGCCCGCCGCTGAAATTGTGGCTGCTGCCGAGGAACGCGCGGCTGAAACCGGCGGCTCGGTGCTGATCACCAGTGACGCCAATGCGGCCCTCCAGGGGGCGGACGTCGTGGCCACCGACACCTGGGTGTCCATGGGCCAGGAGGCCGAAAAGGAAGCCCGGATGCAGCTGTTCCGGGACTACTCCGTGGACTCCGGCGCCATGGCACTGGCTGCGGATGACGCCGTCGTGCTTCACTGCCTGCCTGCCTACCGCGGCTACGAAATCTCCGCCGACGTTATCGACGGCCCGCAGTCCATCGTCTGGGACGAAGCCGAAAACCGGCTTCACGCCCAGAAGGCGCTGATGGCCTGGCTGATGCACCGGTCCGGCCTGGCCTTCGTTGACGGCCTTTCCCCCGTCGAGGGCACTGGGGAGAGCACGTTCTAGTGTCCGCCCAGCCGTCCTCCCCGGGCAGCAGCCCGGCCACCAAGACCGCCCGGCAGGCGCGCATCACCGCCATCCTCACCGGGCAGTCCGTGCGTTCCCAGGCGGAGCTTGCGGCGTTGCTGGCGGACGACGGCGTGCAGGTCACCCAGGCCACGCTGTCCCGGGACCTCGTCGAGCTGGGTGCCGTCCGCGTCCGCGGGAAGGAGGGCGTCCTGGTGTACGCCGTCCCCGGCGAGGGCGGCGAAAGGGCCGCCAAGAGCGGCGTCACGCAGGAGATCCTGGATGCCCGGCTCGCCCGGCTGTGCAGCGAACTGCTGGTCACTGCCGAAGCCTCCGCCAACATCGCTGTTCTCCGGACGCCGCCCGGGGCCGCGAACTTCCTGGCCCTGGCCATCGACCACTCGGTGATGCCGTCCATCCTGGGCACCATCGCCGGTGACGACACCGTCCTGCTGGTCTCCCGCGACCCCCTGGGTGGCCCGGACCTCGCCGCCCGCTTCCTGCAACTGGCTGAGGAAGCCGGGCAATAAGCTTGAAGACAAAGAATCAACCAACCCCCAACAAGGAGCATTTAAAGTGACTGAACGCATTGTGCTGGCCTACTCCGGCGGCCTGGACACGTCCGTCGCCATCGGCTGGATCGGTGAAGCCACCGGCGCCGAGGTCATCGCCGTGGCGGTCGACGTCGGACAGGGCGGCGAATCGCTGGAAACCATCCGCCAGCGCGCCCTGGGCTGCGGCGCCGTCGAAGCCTACGTCGCCGACGCATCGGATGAGTTCGCCAACGAATACTGCGTGCCCACGCTGAAGGCCAACGCCCTCTACCAGGGCCACTACCCGCTGGTGTCCGCCATCTCCCGCCCGGTCATCGTCAAGCACCTGGTGAAGGCAGCCCGCGAATTCGGCGCCACCACCGTGGCCCACGGCTGCACCGGCAAGGGCAACGACCAGGTACGCTTCGAAGTCGGCATCCAGACCCTCGGCCCGGACCTGAAGTGCATCGCACCGGTCCGCGACCTCGCCCTCACCCGCGACAAGGCCATCGCCTTCGCCGAGGAAAAGGGACTGCCCATCGAGACCACCAAGAAGAACCCGTACTCCATCGACCAGAACGTCTGGGGCCGCGCGGTGGAAACCGGCTACCTCGAGGACATCTGGAACGCTCCCACCAAGGACATCTACGACTACACCGCCACCCCGGAGTTCCCGCCGGCACCGGATGAGGTCACCATCTCCTTCGAAGCCGGCGTGCCCGTCGCGATTGACGGCGTCAAGGTCACCCCGCTGCAGGCCATCAAGGAACTGAACCGCCGCGCCGGCGCCCAGGGCGTAGGCCGCATCGACGTCGTCGAGGACCGCCTGGTGGGCATCAAGTCCCGCGAAATCTACGAGGCCCCCGGCGCCATGGCGCTGATCACCGCGCACAAGCACCTTGAGGACATCACCATCGAGCGCGAGCAGGCCCGCTTCAAGGCCACCGTGGGCCAGCGCTGGGCCGAGCTGGTGTATGACGGCCAGTGGTTCTCCCCGCTTAAGCGCTCCCTGGACGCCTTCATCGAGGACACCCAGAAGTACGTCTCCGGCGACATCCGCATGACCCTGCACGGTGGCCAGGCCATCGTCAACGGCCGCCGCTCGGACACCTCGTTGTACGACTTCTCGCTGGCCACCTACGACACCGGCGACACCTTCGACCAGTCCCAGGCCAAGGGCTTCATCGAGCTGTGGGGCATGTCCGCCAAGGTTGCCTCCGGCCGCGACATCCGCGTCGCAGGGAAGTAGCCCCTGTGGCTGAGCAAAAAACGGAGGCTACTAATACAGGCGCGCTGTGGGGCGGCCGGTTCGCCGGCGGTCCCGCGGATGCCCTCGCGGCGCTGAGCAAGTCCACGCACTTCGACTGGCGGCTGGCGCGTTACGACATTGCCGGTTCCAAGGCGCACGCACGCGTGCTGCACAAGGCCGGGCTGCTGGACGATGCCGAGCTGCAGGGGATGCTTGAAGCCCTCACCAAGCTGGACGAGGACGTGGCCTCCGGTGCCTATCTGCCGGCGGAGTCCGATGAGGACGTGCACGGTTCGCTGGAACGCGGCCTGATCGAGCGCGCCGGTGCCCAGCTGGGCGGCAAGCTGCGTGCGGGGCGGTCCCGCAACGACCAGGTGGCCACCCTGGGCCGGATGTTCCTGCGCGACCACGCCCGGATCATCGCCCGAGGTGTCCTGGCTACCGTGGACGCCCTGGTGCAGCAGGCCAAGGCGCACCACGGTGTCGCCATGCCCGGCCGCACCCACCTGCAGCACGCGCAGCCGGTCCTGCTCAGCCACCACCTCCTGGCCCACGCCTGGGCCCTGCTGCGCGACGTGCAGCGGCTCCAGGACTGGGATAAGCGGGCCGGGGTTTCACCGTACGGCTCGGGCGCGCTGGCCGGGTCCTCGCTGGGCCTGGACCCGGAGGCCGTGGCCGCGGACCTCGGGTTCTTTTCCGCCGTGCACAACTCGATCGACGGCACCGCCGCCCGCGACGTCTTCGCCGAGTTCGCCTGGGTCTGCTCGATGATCGGCGTGGACCTGTCCCGGATCTCCGAGGAAGTCATCTTCTGGGCCACCAAGGAGTTCTCCTTCGTCACGCTGGATGATTCGTACTCCACTGGGTCCTCGATCATGCCGCAGAAGAAGAACCCGGACGTTGCCGAGCTGGCCCGCGGCAAGGCAGGGCGCCTGATCGGCAACCTCACCGGGCTGCTGGCCACGCTCAAGGGCCTGCCTCTGGCCTACAACCGCGACCTGCAGGAGGACAAGGAACCGGTGTTCGACGCCGCCGACACCCTGGAGCTGCTGCTCCCGGCCGTGTCCGGCATGATCGCCACCCTGACCTTCAACACTGAGCGGATGGAGTCGCTGGCCCCGCAGGGCTTCGCGCTGGCCACGGACATTGCCGAGTGGCTGGTCCGCCAGGGCGTTCCGTTCCGCGAGGCACATGAGCTCTCCGGTGCCGCCGTGAAGCAGGCAGAGTCCCGCGGCGTTGAGCTGTGGGACCTGACCGACGAAGAGTACGCGGCGATCTCGGAGCACCTCACGCCCGAGGTCCGCACTGTCCTCTCCACCGAGGGTTCGCTCAACAGCCGGAACTCCCAGGGCGGAACGGCGCCGGCCGCCGTCGAACGCCAGCTGGCCGCGCTGGAAGGCGAGCTGGCCGGCGTGCGGGAGTACGCCGGGTAGGACGCATTGCTGCCGAGGGTCCCGGGGCATTGGCCCGGGTCCCTCGGCGTCTGTGGCTAGGCTGGGGCCATGAGCGAAACCTTCCGCAAGTTCCTTCGCACCCTGCCCGACTTTCCGTCCGACCTGCCCGGCTTCGACCCGGACAGTGCGCCGCAGGACCCGGCATTGCTCTTCAAGCAGTGGCTGGACGAGGCGATGGATGCCGGTGAGCAGCAGCCGCATGCCTTCAGCCTGGCCACGGTCGGCGGAGACGCCAACGGCAAGCCGCAGCCATCCTCGCGCATGCTTATCCTGAAGAACATCGACGACGACGGCTGGCACTTCGCCACGTCCCGCACTTCCCGCAAGGGCCGGGAACTGGCGGAGTCACCCCGGGCGGCGATGAACTTCTACTGGCCCGGGCTGGGCCGCCAGGTCCGCGTAGTTGGCGCCGTGACCGAACTGTCCGCGGAGGCGTCCGCCGTTGACTGGCATGAGCGCCCCAGGGCTGACGGCACCGACAACCCGCACTGGCAGCTCTACGCCCTGCAGCCTGTTGAGATCGAGTTCTGGCAGGCCAGCAACGACGGGCATCACGTGCGCCACCGTGTCGGGCCGGACGGACGGCCGCTCTCCTGACGGCTCCGCTAGGCTGGCCGCATGACCTCTCCTTCTCCTGCCGGCCTGCTGGCTGGGCTGCACAAGGCCGCCACGGCGCTGACCGCCGCCATGGACCGCATCCCCGACGGTGGCGAACGCGCTCCGTCCGCCCTTCCCGGCTGGAGCCGCGGACACCTTCTGGCCCACATCACCGGTATTTGTAATGCGTTGGCCCGCCAGGTGGAATACGGCCGGCGCGGCGAGACCGTGGAGCTATACGACGGCGGCGTGGACGGCCGTAACCGGGCCATCGATCTTGCCGCCGGGCACAGCCTTCAGCAGCACCGGGACGACGTCGACGAGGCCATGCAGCGGGCGCTCACAGCCTTCGATGCCTTGGACGGCGAGGAGTGGCAGACACACATAGCGTTCCGCGACGGCGTGATTTTCGACGCCGGGCTGGCGCTTTGGCGGGAACTGGTCATCCACACCTCGGACCTGGACACCGGAGCAGGCCCCGAAACCTGGAGCAGGGAATTCTGCTCCCACCTCTTCGACTTCCTCGCCGCACGGATACCGGCCGACAAGCGGCTGGTGCTGCAGCCAATGGCACTGCCGCCCCTGGCCCTCGGAGCCGGCGGCAGCACCGTCGTCGTCAGCGGGATGGTCACCGACATCGCCGCGTGGCTGGCCGGCCGGACGCCGTCCCTGGACAGCCTGCGGGCCACCGCCGCCGGGGACGGCACGGACCTTCCCGGCCTCCTGCCCTGGCCTTCGGCAATCCCGGACCCCAAGTAGCACCGGGTTCGGGGAGTTGCCCGGCGTCAGGCGGCTTCGCGGGCCAGCAGGCTCTCCTTGATGCGCAGGCCCCAGCGGAAACCGCCCAACGAGCCATCCGTACGGATGACGCGGTGGCACGGAACGAACAAGGCTGCCGCGTTGAAGGCGCAGGCACTGGCCGCGGCCCGCACGGCGCGCGGATTGCCTGCCAGTGCCGCGTACTCGCTGTACGTGACGGGTGAACCGGGCTTGACCTGGCGCAGGACGTCCCAGGCATGGGCGCGGAACGGGCCCGACTGCTGGAGGACGGGGACGGCCATGGCCGGTGCGGGGTCGCCGCTGTAGAAAGCCTCGACGGCGGAGGAGATGCCGCCAAGGGTTGCCACCTCGTCCACGGCGTCCGGGCGCAGCGCCGGATGGACCTGCCCCACCAGCTCCGGAAGGCCCGCGGTCCAGCCCGACGCGAGGACCATGCCGTCACGGGCAAGGATGGTGAAGGGACCGTCCGGGGTGGACAGCTGCAGCATTTGGGCTTTCATGGCTTCCCTTTCACAGGAGCGGTGGTTGTGGCGGCAGGCCGGGCAGCGGCACGCCAAAGGTGCATGGTGGCGTAGGAGCGCCACGGGCTGGTCTCCCGGAAGTCCTGGCTCAAAGCACTCCCTCCATTATCGAGGGCGCGTATTCCGTTCCGGACCGCGGCATCGTTGGCGAGGAAGATGTCCGGGGCGCCGAGGACCCGCATGGCGACGTACCCCACTGTCCAAGGCCCGACGCCGGGAAGCGGCAAAAGTGCCGCGGTGAGGCCGGGGAGGTCGTCGCCGTACCCAAACTCCAGGCGCCCGCCGGCCATCGCGTTCGCGGCATGAAGCAGTGATTCCGTTCGGCGCCTCGGACCACGGAGCAGATCTCCTGCCGCCGCGATTTCCAGGGGAGTTGGAAACAACCGGTCCAGGCCGTCTCCGGGTGAACCCGTGGGACTGCCCGCAGCCGACAGGTGGGTCAATGCGGTCCGGGCCGCGGCCACGGTGATTTGCTGGCCCACCATGGCGCGGACCAGCAGTTCCTGTGGATCCAGGGCGCCCGGCAGCCGCACTCCCGGAGCTTCGCGGACGGAGGCGGCCAGGCGGGGGTCGGTGCCCAGGGCTTCATCGATCGCCTCCGGGTCCGCGTCGAGGTCGAAGAGCCTTCGAACGCGGCTGAGCAGCACTGGCAGGTCGCGCAGGTCAACCGCGCCGACGGTGAGGGTCAGCGGCCGCCCCCGGGCCCCGTCGTCGTACTCCACCCGGAAACGGGCATCGCCGTGGGGGAGCCTCAGCGTGCGCGCATAGGAGGTGGAAGTGCCCTCCTCGATCCCCGGGATGGCACGGACGGCCAGGAAGGAAAAGATGCCCGGATCAAAGGGTGGGCGGTACGGCAGGCCCAACACCAGTGCGGTGGTGCCGCCGGACCCCGGGTGGCGGACGGTTTTGCGCAAGGCTGTGGGCGTCATGTCGAACACTTCGGCGATGGTCTCGTTGAACTGCCGCACGCTGCTGAAGCCGGCCGCGAACGCGACGTCAGCGAGCTTCATCGTGGTGGACACCAGCAGCGTGCGGGCGGTCTGGGCCCGCGCTGCACGGGCCAGGGACAGCGGTCCGGCGCCGAGCTCCTGGCCCAGAATGCGGTTCAGCTGCCTCGGCGAATAGCCGAGGCGTGCAGCGAGGCCGCCCACCCCGTCGCGGTTGATCACGCCGTCATTGATGAGGCGCATGGCCCTGCCCGCAATATCCTGCCGGACGTTCCAGGCCGGAGTGCCCGGGACCGCCTCCGGCAGGCACCGCTTGCAGGCGCGGTAGCCGGCCTCGTGCGCGGCGGCCGAGGTCTCGTAAAATGTCACATTCGATGCCTTAGGGGTGCGGGCGGGGCACGAGGGGCGGCAGTAGATCCCGGTGCTGCGGACGGCGGTGAAAAACTGGCCGTCGAACCGGGGATCGCGGGCATCGATTGCCCGGTAGCGCTGCCAGAAGTCCATTCCTCTATCCTGCCAGTGGAGGCGTACCGGTACTAGCGGAAATCGGACATGGCCGTCGGTGCGGAAAAGTCGCGTGCCGGGGCCTTGGCCACGCCGATGAAACCGGCAGCATCCGGGTAAGGTCAAGCAATGAACCAAAGCACTGGGGCAATGGAAGCACTGCGGGAATTCCTGTCCGCAGACGCCCGCGAGCTGGCCCCGCAGCTGCTCGGCGCCTTGCTGACCCACGAATCCCGGGATGGTGCCGTGTCCGTCCGGCTCACCGAGGTGGAGGCCTACATGGGGCCTGAGGACTCGCTGCATCCGGACCCCGGTTCGCACACTTACCGCGGGCCCACGCCACGCAACGCCCCCATGTTCGGCCCCGCCGGGCACCTCTATGTGTATTTCACCTACGGCATGCACCACTGCACCAATATTGTCTGCGGTCCGGCTGGCGTCGCGTCCGCGCTGCTGCTGCGGGCAGGTGAGGTCGTGGAAGGCATCGAGCTGGCACAGCGCCGCCGCCCGACGTCGAAAAGCCCGGCCGACCTGGCCAGCGGTCCGGCCCGCCTTGCCAAAGCACTGGGGCTGACGACGGCGGACAGCGGCCGGGATGCGCTGGCGCCGCCGTTCGCCCTGGAGCTTCCGGCCGGACCCGGAGGGCCCGTCAGTTCCGGCCCGCGCGTGGGCGTGGCGGGCGCCGGGGGTTCCGCGGACTACGCCTGGCGGTTCTGGCTTGCCGGGGACCCCACGGTTTCCAAGTACAAGGCGGCGAGGCAACGAATCCGCAAACCGGCTGCCGAGCCACCGGGGTTTCACCAGCGTTAACGGAAATGGTTGTAGAATGGACGGTCTGTCTTTCGCGATAGGGGAACGTTAATGCACGACGCCGAATTGGCCCACGAACGGGAGTATGTAGCCGGCCTGTATGCCCGGCTGGAGGAACTCCGGGAGGAGAAGCGCGGCCAGCTGGCGCAGGTCCGCCGTGCGGGAGCCGTGGGCACCATGCAGAACGTTTCGGAACGTGACGCGTTCGCCGCACTGTATGAGGACCGCCTGGCGCAGCTGGATGCGGTGGATGACCGGCTTGTCTTCGGCCGCCTGGACCTGGACTCCGGGGAAGCGCAGTACATTGGCCGAATCGGCCTCACCACCGAGGACCTGCAGCGGCTGATGGTTGACTGGCGTGCGCCGGAAGCCGGGCACTTCTACCAGGCCACGGCCTTCGACCGCCAGGGCGTGCGCCGCCGCCGTCACCTGATCCTGCAGGGACGCGAAGTGAAGGCCATCGAGGACGATGTGCTGGACGCCGCCATGCTCACCGATGATGAATCGCTCCAGGGCGAAGGTGCCCTGTTGGCTGCCCTGAACTCCAAGCGCACCGGCCGCATGTCGGACATCGTCAGCACTATCCAGTCCGAGCAGGACCGCATCATCCGGTCCTCCATCTCCGGTGCGGTCGTGGTCCAAGGCGGCCCGGGCACGGGCAAGACTGCCGTTGCCCTGCACCGTGCCGCCTACCTGCTCTACACCCACCGTGACCGGCTCAAGAGTGCGGGCGTGCTGCTGGTGGGCCCGTCGTCGTCGTTCATGAAGTACATCGAACGCGTGCTGCCCTCGCTTGGTGAGACCGGCGTGGTCATGGCCAGCCTGGGCCGCCTGATGCCCGGGATCAACGCCGTGCCCGAAACGGACGCGGATGTGGCCGCCATCAAGGGCCGCCTGGACATGGCGGCCATCGTGGCCAACGCCGTGTCCAACCGCATGCGTGTCCCCGCCCAGAACCGGATCCTCGAGGTGGACGGGCGCAAGCTCACCCTGACGCCGCGGCAGGTCCGCCGTGCCCGGGAACGTGCCCGCGCCACCGGGAAGCCGTACAACGAGGCCCGTGTGACATTCGTGAAGATCCTGCTGCGCGAGCTGACGGAGCAAATGACCGAACTGGTCGAAGCCGGGAACATCGGCAACAACGCCGACCGCTCCTACCTTGCCGAGGACGTCCGGACTGCCAGGGACGTGCGGATCGCCCTGAACCTGTGCTGGATGCCCATGACGCCGGAGAAGCTGATCTCCGACCTCTTCAGCAAGCCGGAAATCCTGGAGTTCTGCACCCCCAACCTGAGCCCGGCCGAGCGGGCGCTGCTGCAGCGCCCGGCCGACGCCCCGTGGACCGAATCCGACGTGCCGCTGCTGGACGAAGCCGCCGAATTGCTGGGCGAGCTGGACCCGGCTGCGGGCCGCGGGCTGGCCCAACAGGAGCACGACCGTGCCAGGGACCTCGCCAACGCGAAGCAGACCTTGGTCAACATGCAGGCCGCCGGGGTGGACCCCCTGATGTCCGCGGAGGAGCTTGCCGAGCAGAACCGGGAACAGGAATCCCGGCAGACCGCCGCCGAGCGCGCCACCAGCGACCGCACGTGGGCGTTCGGACACATCGTGGTGGATGAGGCCCAGGAACTGTCGCCCATGCAGTGGCGGCTGCTGGTGCGGCGGTGCCCCCTGAAGTCGTTCACCATCGTGGGTGACATCGCGCAGACGAGTTCCGTGGCTGGGGCCAACTCCTGGCAGGGGGCCCTGGCCCCCATGTTCGGTGACCGCTGGCAGCTGGAGGAGCTGACTGTCAACTACCGCACTCCGTCCCAGATCGCGGAGGCCGCCGTCAGGATGGCCAACGCAGCCGGCCTGGTGGTTTCCGCGCCCAAGGCTGTGCGGGAAGGGCGCTGGGCGCCCATCATCGATGAAGTTTCCGCCGGCGCGGTGGTGGACCGGCTCGTCGAGGTCCTTCCGGAGGAACTTGGGGCGCTCGACGGCGGCCTGCTCGCCGTGATCGCCGACGGTGACCTCCTGCCCCAGGCCACGGCAGCCTTGCGCGCCGTGTACGGGCGACGGATCGGGAGCGGGGCCGGGAGCTACGAACAGGACATCGTGGTGATCAGCCCGCGCGAGGCCAAGGGCCTGGAGTTCGACGGCGTCGTGGTCCTGGAACCATCCACCATGCTCAACCACGAGCACGGCAAGGTAGGGGACCTCTACGTGGCCATGACCCGCGCCACCCAGCGCCTGCGCCTGATCGCGGCCCAACCCGTACCCGCCGGGATTGCCGGCTGACAGGGCCTCCGGCGTTACTGCTAACTTAGGAAGCGTGCCAGAACTGAACAACCTCGAACCGCAGCGCAACGACCCCACTTTCGCCAACATTTGGCAGGAACTGAAGTGGCGTGGGCTGGTCCATGTCTCCACCGACGAAGCAGAGCTGGAAAAGCTCCTCGCCAACGGGCCGGTTACGTACTATTGCGGCTTCGATCCCACCGCGCCGAGCCTGCACCTGGGCAACTTGGTCCAGCTGCTGGTCATGCGCCGCCTCCAGCTGGCCGGCCACAAGCCGCTGGGACTGGTGGGCGGCTCCACCGGCATGATCGGCGATCCGCGTCCGACGGCGGAACGCACCTTGAACACCAAGGACACGGTGGCGGAGTGGGTTGGTTACCTCCAGGCCCAGGTGGAGCGCTTCCTCAGCTTTGACGGGGACAACGCTGCCCGGATGGTGAACAACCTGGACTGGACGGCGCCCTTGAGCGCCATCGACTTCCTGCGGGAAGTGGGCAAGCACTTCCGGGTGGGAACCATGCTGCGCAAGGACGCCGTGGCGTCCCGACTGAACTCGGACGAGGGCATCAGCTACACGGAGTTCAGCTACCAGATCCTGCAGGGCATGGACTACCTGCAGCTGTACCGCGACTACGGCTGTGTGCTGCAGACCGGTGGCTCGGACCAGTGGGGCAACCTCACCAGCGGCACCGAACTGATCCGCAAGGTGGAGGGCAAGAGCGTGCACGCCCTGGGTACGCCGCTCATCACCAACTCCGATGGAACCAAGTTCGGCAAGAGCGAAGGCAATGCCATCTGGCTCGACGCCGGCATGTGCAGCCCGTACGCCTTCTACCAGTTCTGGCTCAACACAGCGGATGCCGATGTGGTGGACCGGCTCAAGGTGTTCACGTTCCTGACGCGTGCGCAGATCGAAGAGATCGCCGTGTCGGTGGCCGAGCGACCGTTCGCCAGGGAAGGCCAGCGGAAGCTTGCTTTCGAAGTGACCTCACTGGTGCACGGCGTGGAAGCCACCGAGAAGGTCATTGCGGCCTCCGCCGCGCTGTTCGGCAACGGGGACCTGGCCGCGCTGGACAAGGCAACCCTCCAGGCGGCCACTTCCGAGCTTCCCACTGCCACCGTGCAGGTGGATGAAATGGGGATCGTGGACCTGCTGGTGGCGTCCGGACTTTCCGAAAGCAAGTCTGCTGCCCGCCGGACTGTAGGGGAGGGCGGCGCCTACGTGAACAACGAGAAGGTGTCCGATCCTGAAGCCGTGATTTCCGAAGACGAACTTTTGCACGGCCAGTACCTGTTGCTGCGCCGGGGCAAGAAGAACCTGGCCACCGTTGAAGTGCTGGTCCCCTAGCACCTTCCGGCCCTGCATGCACGCCCTTCGGCAGCCGATTTGCACGGCTGCCGGGGGGCGTGTAATGTTTTCTGAGTCGCCGCCGCTGAGTGGCGACAAACCCCAACTAATGAGAAGCAATTCTTGCCGCGGATCACGCGGACTTGGAGAAATTGCTTCTTATTCTGCTGGGCGGATTCATTCCACAGAGTGAATTCCGGGAAAATCACCGGATTTGCAAAAGTGAATATGAATGAAATAAGATAAAAACATCGCAGCGAAGAAATGCGGAATAGAAATTCTCTGAATTGTTTCCGCGAGTATTCGAAATGTGTCTGTTGTTTGAGAACTCAATAGTGTGCCAAGTTTGTTGATACCGATTATGTATGTAATTGGTTGAATTTGCCGAATCGTGCCGCCCCTGT
>NZ_JBFBKY010000009.1:0-150696 GCF_040702335.1 Pseudarthrobacter sp. NPDC080039
CACCGCCATCGCCTCCATCCTCATGGTCATCGGCTGGTACGCCTGCCGCCACCGCATCCGCGAAATCGCCGAAACCCGCGAAGGCTTCACCGGAAAAGCACCCGTGATCGCCAACCGGACGCCCATCTCCTGACCAGCCTCTTCCGCCACCCTCCGAGCTAAGAAAGACCATGACACCAGAACCGCAGCCCACCCTGACCGCATCCCCTACCCAGCCCGCCGCCGTCGTCGGCCACCGGGACCCCGTGGTACCCGCCCTGAAATCCGCCGGGCACGTCATTGTCGATTCGCTGGTGGCCCACGGCGTGGAGCGCACCTACGTGGTTCCCGGCGAGAGCTTCCTCGACGTGCTGGACGGCCTGCACCAGTCCGACATCGAAACCATCGTGTGCCGGCATGAGGGCGGGGCCGCGTACATGGCGGAGGCGGACGGCAAGATGCAGCAGCGCCCGGGCGTCGCAATGGTCACCCGGGGGCCCGGCGCCGCGAACGCGCATGTGGGACTCCATACCGCCTGGCAGGACTCCACCCCCATGCTGCTCTTCGTGGGCCTGATCCCGTTTGCCCACCGGGACCGGGAGGCGTTCCAGGAATTCGACATCAAGTCCTGGTTCGATACCGGTGCCAAGCGCGTCATGGTCCTGGACCATCCGGAACGCGCCTCCGAAATCGTGGCCGAAGCCATGTTCGCCGCGATGAGCGGACGGCCCGGCCCCGTGGTTGTCGGCCTGCCCGAGGACGTCATCCGGCAGCGGATCAGTCCCGCACTGCACCCCCCAATACCGGTGGCGGCAGGCGGCATGAGCGGCACCGATTCCGCGGCACTGAAGGCTGCCCTGGCCGAATCCAGCAAGCCGCTCTTCGTCACGGGCGGCAACGACTGGACGCAGGAGGCGGCCGAACAGCTCACGCCCTGGCTGGAGCGGCACCACATCCCGGCCGCGGCCGAATGGCGCACGCAGGGGACGGTGTCCTTCGACTCGCCGTCCTACGTGGGTCCCATCGGATACGGCCGGCCCAGGCCCACGTATGACCTCCTTGAGGAGACGGACCTCCTGGTGTTTGTCGGGACGGTGCCCGGAGATGTGATCACCGACGGGTTCGTGTGCCGGCAGGACTGGAGCAAGAAGAACTTCCTGGTCACGGTGGACCCGTCGCTGCGCGGGCGGTCCGGGCCGGTGTCACGGCAGATCCTGGCCAAACCGGACGCCTTCGTCCGGGGCCTTGAGGACATCGACCTGCCGGTCAAGGAGGAGTGGAAGGCCTGGACGGCAAGGATGCGGGCCGAGCAGGAAAGCTTCGCGGCGCTCCCTCCGGCCGAGCCCGCTCCCGGCCCGGCGAGGATGGACACCCTGATGGCCAACCTCGTGCCGCGTCTCCCCGGGGATGCGATGGTCACGTTCGGGGCGGGCGAACACACCAACTGGGCACACCGGTATTTCCCCACCCGCCGCTACGCCTCCATGATCAGCGCCCGCAACGGCTCCATGGGGTACTCGGTGCCGTCCGCGATCGCCGCATCGCTGGCCGAGCCCGGACGCCGCGTGGTGACCATCGCGGGGGACGGCGAATTCCTCATGAACGGGCAGGAACTCGCCACCGCCGCGCAGTATGGTGCAACGCCCCTGGTGGTGGTCATGGACAACCAGGAGTACGGCACCATCCGGACACACCAGGAGAGGCACTACCCGCAGCGCGTCTCCGGAACGCAGTTGAAGAACCCGGATTTTGCGTTGATGGCCAGGGCTTTCGGCGGTTTCGGAATCACCGTCACAGCGGACAGTGACGTGCCCGCTGCCCTGGATGCCGCGCTGGCGGCCATCGACGGCGACGGCGTGTTTGCGCTCATCCACCTCGTGGTGGAGCAGCGGGTCAAGGCGTACTAGCACAAACGGGAAGACCGGCACGGATGTGCCGGCCTTCCCGTTTGGCTTGTCCGCTACACCTGGTCGGTTCGGTCTGGACCCTTGTGGACTCCCCCGCGGAGGTTTTCCTGGACCTTGCCGAATAAGTCCTTGATGGTGGACTCGGCGTTGGAAATGACGTCCACCGGAACGTAGACCTCATGGGTCACCGGAAGGTCGTATTCATCCTTGAGGTGCGTGCCGTTCCCCACCCCCGTCAGGGACAGGTAGACCATGGCCTCAGTCCGGGCAATGCCGGCAAGCTTGCCGAAGACCACGGTGAATTCGTTGGGCTGGAAGCTGATGGTCTGCCCTATGTGGCTGCGTCCCAGTTCGCCGGCGGGGACCGCCTTTTCCGACTGGCTTCCGGTGTAGTCCATGAACTTCTCCTTCGATCGCCAACACGTACGCAGGCAGTCTAACCCTGCCCGTCAGCAGCGTCACCGGCCCCAACTGGAGCGCTGCACAAAGAAGTATCCGCACCCGTGGCCATTCCGCCATTGAGCCGACCCCTGGCCCACCTGTTTGATGGCAGCACCGGAGCTGCAAGGGCCGCTCCGGACAGGCCCCTTTCAAAGGACTAACCGTGACTTCAACGACGAACCGCGCAAGACCCCCCGCCAACAGCCCCCTCCGCTGGGACGCCGTCGACATCGGCGACGCAGTGGAGATCAGGATCAATGGACGCAATGTCTTCGGCGGCCTGGTGGACGCCAGGACGGAGGACGGCGACGTGGTGTGGGTGACCGCTGCCGCCGGTGCCCGGCGCATGTTCCATGTCGCAGACGGCTTCGAACTGGCAGGGGTGCCGGCATGACCGACTGCCCGGAGGATTGCCACTACTGCACCGGTCCGGAGACGGACTGAGGAGCCATCGGAATCCCGTGCCCCACTTTTGATGCCCGGATCATCACGATCCGGGCATCAAATTGCTGCCATTGCATGTGGCGTCGTTGACGCGGGCAACGGGTACAGCGAAGGTAATGCCATGAGGTCTCACAAAATTTGCCAGGGTTTCGTTATGACGACGGCGGCTGCGGCAGCAGCGCTGATGCTCACCGCGTGCGGTCCGAGCCAGCCGCAGTCCCAGACCACGTCCTCGCCCGGCGGCCAGGCCAGCCCCTCCGCCTCCGCCTCGGCATCGACGTCCACGCCGGCGCCAACGTCTCCGGCGCCAGCCACGTCCACCCCGGCCTCGCCTGCCCCGGGCACCACGGCGGCCGGCGCACCAGGGCTGTGCAAAGCAGCCGGGCTCACCGCAGCCACCGACCCATCCGGCGGCGGCGCGGCGGGCAGCGTCTACATGAAGCTGAACCTCACCAACAGCGGCACCGAGCCCTGCATCCTTCGGGGCTTCCCCGGCGTCTCGCTGGTGGCGGACGCCGCCGGCGCCCCAATCGGCGCACCCGCCACACGGGATGAATCCGCGGGCGTGGTGGATGTCCTGCTGGCCCCTGGCCAGACCGGCACAGCGGTGCTGCGCTACACGCAGGCACGTAACTACCAGGGTTGCTCACCCGTGGATGCCGCCGGATACCGGATCTACCCGCCGGAGGACACGGACTCGCTGTTCATTCCGCAGCCCACCACGGCCTGCAGCAACGCGGACATCGCCCTGCTCTCCATCGGAGCGTTCCAGCCCTCGTAACATAAGGCACCCACTCCTCAAGGACTCAAGGCGTCCCAGCTGTTAAGCCGGGCCGCCTTCAGTTCTGTTGGCGCTGCACAGCTCCCGGTCCACCAATGAGGGCAAGTTGCTCGGAAGTCCGGCCACCAGGGACCTGCCGGAGGTTCGAGCTGACTGGGCAAGCCTCATCCAGGCCGGAAGCCTGCGGCATGGAGTACGCCCGGTTTCGGCCGAATTCGGCTTCCGGCGGAACGTGGAGCCCCTGTAGGAGAGGGTGTCGGTGCCTTGGTGCATGATGGAGGCATGAACCAGGAACAGGGTCCTGCCGGCAGTGCTGCTTCCGGCGCGGCCGCGCCCATGGGCCGGTTCAGCCGGCCCACCCGGGAATGGTTCCTGGGGGCATTTTCCGAGCCAACGCCTGCGCAGGCAGGGGCCTGGAACGCCATCTCCTCGGGTTCGCATGCGCTGGTGGTAGCCCCCACCGGTTCAGGAAAGACGCTCGCAGCCTTCCTCTGGGCCCTGGACCGGCTCCTGGCGTCCGCGCCGAAAGCACCGGAATCCGCTGACACTGCGCCGCCCAAAGGCAAGCGCATCCGGGCGCCCAAGAGGAAGACGCGCGTCCTCTACATTTCACCCCTGAAGGCCCTGGGCGTGGACGTGGAACGGAACCTGCGGGCACCCCTGATCGGCATCACGCAAACGGCCAAGCGGCTGGGACTTCCCGCACCGCTCATTACCGTTGGTGTCCGGTCCGGCGATACTCCCGCCGCAGATCGGCGCACCCTCCTCAGCAGCCCGCCGGACATCCTCATCACCACCCCCGAGTCGCTGTTCCTCATGCTGACCTCGAAGGCGCGCGAGACCCTCACCGACGTGGATACCATCATCATCGACGAGGTCCATGCCGTGGCCGGGACCAAGCGCGGGGCGCACCTCGCCGTCTCCCTCGAACGGCTGGATGCCCTGCTGCCCAAACCCGCACAGCGCATCGGGCTTTCGGCCACGGTGGAGCCCAAGGAACTCGTGGCCCAGTTCCTTGCCGGTTCGGCCCCCGTGGAGATCGTGGCGCCCCCGGCAAGGAAGAACTGGGACCTCACGGTATCCGTGCCGGTGGAGGACATGTCGGACCTGCAGGCCGCTGCCGGCGCCTTCGACTCCGGCCCGGCATCCGGGCTCCAGCCGCAGGCGTCCATCTGGCCCCATGTGGAAGAGAAGATCGTTGACCTGGTGCTGGCCAACCAGTCCACCATTGTTTTCGCGAATTCCCGCCGGCTGGCCGAACGCCTAACCGCCCGGCTCAACGAGATCTACGCCGAACGCCAACTGGTTGCCGTGGGCGGCGGCTGGGATGACCACGCCCCGGAAGGGCAGCCGGGTGGGGCAGGCACGCCGGGGGGACCGGCGTCGGGCGTTCCCTCCTCAACCGCCACGCCCGCACACATGATGGCCCAGGCGGGAAGCTCAGCCGGGGCTGACCCCGTGCTGGCCCGCGCCCACCACGGTTCAGTGTCCAAGGACCAGCGCGCCCTCATCGAGGACGACCTCAAGTCCGGCCGGCTGCGGTGCGTGGTGGCCACGTCCTCACTGGAACTGGGCATCGACATGGGCGCCGTTGACCTGGTGGTGCAGGTGGAATCGCCGCCGTCCGTGGCCAGCGGGCTGCAGCGGGTGGGCCGGGCCGGTCACCAGGTGGGTGAAGTCTCCCAGGGCGTCCTCTTCCCCAAACACCGGGCAGACCTGGTCCACACCGCCATCACCGTGGAGCGGATGCTGGACGGCAAGATCGAGAGGCTCAGTATTCCTGCCAATCCGCTGGACATCCTGGCCCAGCAGACCGTCGCGGCAACCGCGCTGGGCAGCATTGACGTGGAGGAATGGTTCAGTACCGTCCGGCGCTCGGCACCGTTTGCGTCACTCCCCCGCTCGGCCTTTGAAGCCACCCTTGACCTGCTGGCGGGACGGTACCCGTCCGACGAATTCGCCGAGCTGAGGCCCCGGATCATCTGGGACCGCAATGCGGGCACCATCGAGGGCAGGCCCGGAGCCCAGCGCCTGGCAGTCACGTCCGGCGGGACCATCCCGGACCGCGGCCTGTTCGGCGTGTACATCATCGGCACCGAACAGGAAGGTTCTGCCTCACCGTCCGAGGACGGAAAGCCGCCGCGTGCGCCCAAGGGCGGCCGCCGGGTTGGCGAGCTCGATGAGGAAATGGTTTACGAATCCCGGGTGGGCGACGTCTTTGCCCTCGGTGCCACCAGCTGGAAGATCGAGGACATCACCCACGACCGCGTCCTGGTATCCCCCGCGTTCGGCCAGCCCGGCAAGCTGCCCTTCTGGAAGGGCGATTCACTGGGGCGCCCGGTGGACCTGGGCCGCGCACTGGGTGCGTTCGTCCGTGAACTCTCGGCGTCCGACGCCGGGCCGGCCACCGAGCGCTGCAAGGCCAGCGGCCTGGACGACTTCGCCGCCAACAACCTCATCCAGTACCTCACCGAGCAGAAGCAGGCCACGGAAGTGGTGCCCAGCGACACCACGCTGGTGGTGGAGCGGTTCCACGACGAACTGGGCGACTGGCGGGTCATCCTGCACAGCCCGTTCGGCATGCCTGTGCACGCGCCCTGGGCCCTCGCCGTGGGGCAGCGGCTCCACCAGCGCTACGGGCTGGACGGCTCGGCCATGGCGGCCGACGACGGCATCGTGCTGCGGGTGCCCATGATGGAGGACGAACCACCGGGCGCCGAGCTGTTCCTCTTCGATCCCGAGGAACTGGAGCAGATTGTCACGGCCGAGGTGGGCGGCAGCGCCCTGTTCGCTTCGCGTTTCCGGGAGTGCGCCGCCCGCGCACTCCTGCTGCCCCGGCAGACACCCGGCAAGCGCCAGCCACTGTGGCAGCAGCGGCAGCGGTCGGCGCAGCTGCTGGACGTGGCCAGGAAGTACCCCACATTCCCCATCGTGCTGGAAACGGTTCGCGAATGCCTGCAGGACGTCTACGATCTTCCCGCATTGAAGGACATTGCCGCATCGGTTGAGCGTCGCGAACTGCGGATCGTGCAGACCACCACCCAGCAGCCGTCGCCGTTCGCCAAATCCCTTTTGTTCGGATACGTGGCCCAGTTCCTCTACGAGGGCGATTCCCCCCTCGCGGAACGGCGCGCCGCCGCCCTGGCCCTGGACTCCACGCTCCTCAACGAGCTGCTGGGCAGGGTGGAGCTGCGCGAACTCCTGGACGCCAAGGTCATCGAAGACACCGAACGCGAGCTGCAGCGCCTTGCCCCGGACCGTCGGGCCCGTGGAATGGAAGGCATTGCCGACCTCCTGCGGCTGCTCGGACCGCTCGCCCCGGAGGAAGCGGCAGCCCGGCTCGAGGGCACCCCGGTGATTGAGCGGGCGGAAAGCGAAGCCACCAAGGTGGTTGAGCCCGTCGAAACCGCAGCCAGCGCCACGGTTGCGGAAGCGGCAGCCCACCTGGCTTCCCTTCAGCGCGCCAACCGCGCCATAAAGGTCAACATAGGTGGAGTGGAACGCTTCGCCGCCGTGGAGGACGCAGCAAGGCTGCGCGACGCCATCGGCGTCCCACTGCCCATGGGCGTGCCTCTGGCCTTCATCGAACCGGTCGCGGACCCCCTCGGCGACCTCGTCTCCCGGTATGCACGTACACACGGGCCCTTCACTGCTGCGGAGGCGGCAGGCCGCCTGGGCCTTGGCGTGGCGGTGGTGGGCACCGCCCTGAAACGCCTGGCAGCGGACGGCCGCGTGGTGGAAGGCGAGTTCCGGCCCCACGTGACCCAGCCCGAGGCACCAGCACTGGATTCCACACCGGCCGATGCTGCGCTGGCGGAGCCGGGCCCGCAAGAAGCCGGGCACCCCGTCCAGGCCCAGCCCGTCGAAGCCCTGGCCGCGGAAGCTCCGGCCGCCGAAGAAGAACCAACAGATGGGCTGGCGTCCCCAGCCGTGGTCCCCGCATCTGATGTTCCGCACACCATCGCCAGCGAATGGTGTGACGCCGAGGTGCTGCGCAAGCTCCGCCGTCGTTCCCTCGCCGCCCTTCGCGCGGAAGTGGAACCCGTGGACGCCGCCGCCTACGGACGCTTCCTGCCCGCATGGCAGCACGTCCGGACTCCCGGCGGCGGCCGCGGCCAGCCGTCGCTGCGGGGGCTGGACGGCATCATCACCGCGGTCGACCAGCTCTCCGGTATCCCGGTCCCCGCCTCGGCGTGGGAGCCCCTGGTGCTGGCCACCCGGGTATCCAACTACCAGCCCGCCATGCTGGATGAGCTCATGGCCGCCGGCGAGGTTCTCTGGTCCGGCGCCGGCGCACTGCCCGGCAACGACGGCTGGATCAGCCTCCACCTGGCCGACTCGGTGGAACTGACGCTTAACCCGTCGCCCGAGTTCGAACCGGGGGACGCCGGCCAGCGGCTCCTTGACCACCTGCGGAACAACGGCGGCGGGTATTTCTTCCGTCAGCTGACCGAAGTGGCCGGCGGAATGAATTCGGTACTCAGCGACCAGGAGGTGGTGACTGCCCTGTGGGACCTCGCGTGGGCCGGCAGGATCACCGGGGACACCTTCGCGCCGGTCCGGGCGCTGATTGCCGGCGGCCACACGGCGCACCGGCAGGTGGCCCGCGCGCCGCGCGCCAGGGCACCGCGGCTGAGCCGGTTGGGCCGCTCCCACGGCACCGGGCTGATGGGCTCCCCCGGGCTCGCGGGCGGCCGGTACGGGACGCAGGGTGCGGCCACGCCTCCCACAGCGGCCGGACGCTGGTCCGCCCTTCCGGAACCTGAGCTCGATCCCACCATCCACGCCCGCGCCACCGCCGAACTACTGCTGGACCGTTACGGCGTGGTCACCAGGGGCTCGGTCATGGCAGAGCAGATCCTGGGCGGTTTCGGGCTCATGTACAAGGTCCTGGCCCGGTTGGAGGAAGCCGGAAGGTGCCGCCGCGGGTACTTCATCGAGCACCTTGGAGCCGCCCAGTTCGCCGTTCCCGCCACCGTGGACCGGCTCCGTTCCTACTCAGAGGACACGCAGCTGGCGAAGGCCGAACCGGTGGCACTCGCGCTGGCAGCAACCGATCCTGCCAACCCCTATGGGGCGGCCCTCCCTTGGCCCGCCCAGCAGGACGACGCGGGTACGGGCCAGCGGCCCGGGCGGAAAGCTGGTGCGCTGGTTGTGCTGGTGGACGGCGCGCTGGTCCTTTACGTGGAGCGCGGAGGAAAGACGCTGCTGGCCTTCAGTGATGACGAAGCCGTCCTGGCAGCGGCAGGGGCGGCACTGGTGGGTGTTGTCACCCGCGGGGCTGTGGACAAGCTGATCATGGAGAAGGTCAACGGGCACGGCATCCTGGACACACCTGTGGCCGCAGCGCTCAGCTCAGCCGGCGCCTACTCCACCCCGAAGGGACTGAGGATCCGTGCCTGAGGGTGATTCCGTCTGGCGGGCAGCGCACCAACTGCACGAGGCTTTGGCAGGGCAGACCCTGACTGCCTCCGATTTCAGGGTGCCCCGGTTTGCCACGCTGAACCTGGCCGGGTGGACCGTGGCCGAGGTAGTCCCCCGGGGCAAGCACCTGCTCATGCGGGTGGTCAGCCCGGAGGACAAACGACTGACCATCCACTCGCACCTGAAGATGGAGGGCGCCTGGCAGGTGTATCCGCCCGGCGGCCGATGGCGCAAGCCGGGCTTCACCGCCCGGTGCGTGCTGCGCACGGCCGCTGCTGACGCCGTCGGCTTTTCCCTTGGCATTGTGGAAGTGGTGGCAACAGCCAACGAAGACTCAATCGTCGGCTTCCTTGGCCCGGACCTTTTGGGCCCGGACTGGGATCTGGACGAGGCGGAACGGCGCGTCAGGGCCAACCCCGAGGTCCCGGTGGGCGTGGCGCTGCTGGACCAGCGGAACCTCGCCGGCATCGGCAACATCTACCGCTGCGAAGCGTGCTTCCTGTCCGGCGTCCATCCCGCAACCCCGGTGTCCGGGGTCGCTGACGTCAGGACCATGATGACAGACGCCAAGCAACTCCTGGAGGTCAACCTTGGTCCGGGACGCCGCGTCACCATCCTCAACGCACGGGGCATGCCGGTAGGCAGGATGGCAGGCCGGCCGGGCTACTGGGTCTACGGCAGGGAACGCCAGCCATGCCTGAAATGCGGCACTCCCATCCAGCGCGGGCTGCTGGGCAAGCCGAACGGCGAGGAGGAACGGGACATCTACTTCTGCCCGAAATGCCAGCCGGCGCCGTCCTGAGATCCGGGATGCATGTGCCTTAGCACGTGGCGGGAGCGGACTCGTTTGTGGTCTTCTGAGCTGCAGCCTGCACGATGAAGCGCGGCAGCAGGATGTGTACCAGGGGGCCGATCGCCACAGCGTAGACCACCGTTCCCACGCCCACCGACCCTCCCAGCAGCCAGCCGGCGGCCAGGACCGTCACCTCGATGAGCGTGCGCGACAACCTGACCGACCATCCCGTGCGCCGGGCCAGGCCGGTCATCAGCCCGTCGCGGGCGCCGGGTCCAAAGCCGGCGCCGATGTAGCAGGCCGAGGCGATGGCGTTTACCAGCACTGCGCCCGCGAGGAGCACAATCTGCAGGGCCAGGTGGGACACCGGCGGGAGCAGTGCCAGTCCGACGTCCGCGAAGACCCCCACCAGGATGGCGTTGCAGAGGGTTCCGAAGCCAGGCATCTGCCGCAGGGGGATCCAGAGCAGCAACACCAGGAAACTCACGATGATGACCACCAGGCCGATGCTCAGCCCGGACCGGTTGGCCAGTCCCTGGTGGAAGACGTCCCACGGATCCAGGCCCAGGCCGGCGCGGATGAACATGGCCAGGGAGAGGCCGTACATAGCGAGGCCGGTGAAGAGCTGGATCAGTCTGCGGGTCATCATGCAACCATGCTTCCAGCCAACTGGCATCCAATTACATATCCAGTCTGAAATACTGGCTACATGGCCACCAGTCTTACCGCCCTCGCTTTGTCACGCCTCCTTGGCCCCTGGAACAGCGGAACCGGGGCTGCTTACCGGGAACTGGCCGACGTGGTGCGGCTCCTCATCCTCGACGGCCGCATCCCGCTGGATACGGCACTGCCCAGCGAGCGTTCCTTGTGCACCGCGCTGGGGGTCAGCCGGACCACCGTCACCGGGGCGTACTCCAGCCTGCGGGACCAGGGCTTCCTGAGCAGCGGCCAGGGCAGCCGCGGCAGGACCCGCATCCCGCAACTGACCCCGTTCGGCCCCGCGCTGTTCGGCCCCCAGCCATCGGGCGCCGGGTCCCCCGCAGCACCAGGCCTCTCCGCACCCGGCGGACTCATCGACCTCGCCTACTCGGCGCTCCCCGCCAGCGGCGAGGTGGTGCACCGGGCCTTTGCCTCCGCCCTGACCGAACTCCCGGCCCTCCTGCCGGGGTTTGGCTACGACGCCCTGGGGCTGCCGCCGTTGCGCCAGGCGATCGCGGACCGGTATTCAGCCGCCGGGGTACCAACGCAGCCGGAACAGATTATGGTGACCTCCGGTGCCCAGCATGCGCTGACCATCATCATCCGCACGCTGACGGACCGGCAGGACCGGGTCCTGGTGGAACACCCCAGCTACCCCCACGCACTGGACGCGGTCCGTGCTGCAAGGTGCCGCCCCGTTCCTGTGCCCTTCACCGATTCGGGCTGGGACCTGACCGCGGTGGAGTCCGCACTGGCCCAGCAGCAGCCCAGGCTCGCCTACATGGTTCCGGATTTCCACAACCCCACGGGCATGATCATGCCTGACGCCCAGCGCCGGCGGCTGGCCCGGGCTGCCGCCGCGGCCGGAACCGTCCTGGTGGCGGACGAGACTCTCCGCGACCTAAACCTCGACGGCGTTGCCACCACTCCACTGGCTGGCTTCAGCAGTTCCGTGGTGTCCATCGGATCGCTGAGCAAGTCGCATTGGGGCGGCCTGCGCACCGGCTGGATCCGGGCTTCGGAGTCCATGATCCAGAGGTTTGCCGCTGCGCGCACCACCCTGGACCTGGGCGGACCCGTCATGGAGCAGCTGGCCGCAGCCCATCTGGTCCGGGCCTGGGAGGAACCACTTCCCGCTCTGCTCAGCAGGCTGCGCGGCAGCCGGTCAGTCCTGCTCAGTCTTTTGGCCGAGCATCTGCCCACATGGGCGACCACGCAGCCCGCCGGCGGTCTTTCCGTATGGTGCCGGCTCCCCGGTCCCATCAGTACGGCGCTGACCGTGCTGGCGCCGGACTTCGGCATCAGGCTTGCGGCCGGACCCCGGTTCGGGATTGGCGGGGCGTTCGAACGCAACCTGCGGCTGCCCTTCACCCTCCCGCCGGACAAGCTGGAGACGGCGGTCCTGGCACTCCGGGCGGCCCAGGACAAGCTGGACGCCGCACCCCAGCTCCGGCGCTCACTGACCCGGGCGCCCGCCGTCGCCATCGCCTGACCGGCCGCCATCGAAAACGCCGAAAACGCCGGAACGGTCCGTACCCGCCGGAAAAATACGGCGGGCCCGCAGCGTTCCGGCGAGTGGGGCGCGAAACGGGAAGGGAAACCTACGCGTACACGCGCTCCAGGAAGCCGCCCCAGGCCTTGGCCGTGGTTTCGGAGTCCCCGGAGCCGCTGAAATCGTGCACCGTCATGCCCACGGGAGCACCGAAAGCGTTGCGGCCGAAGAACCGGTACAACGCGTCCGCGGTGCGCAGCCCCAGGAAGTGCCCGTTCGAGAAGTCCACGACGCCCGTCAGCCGCCCCACGCCGTCGAGCTCCACATCAACCGTGGCATCTTCACCGGCAGAGCCGGCACCCAGCGCCTCCCGCAGCCGCGTGAAACCGTCCGGAGCCTGGGAAGCGGCAGGAGCCTGGACGTCGGTGAACACCACAGGCCGGCCGTCAAAGTACTTCAGGTATTGACCCAGGGTGTGCAGGTAGAACGCGGTGTGGCGGCTGGCGCCGTCGTATTGCTGGTCCCAGTTGTCCGCGAAGATCCCGCTGTGGACGTAGTGGAGCCGGGCGCGGCCGCCGTTCAACGGCTCCAGGACGTGCTCCAACTGGTTGAACCAGCCGTCCGGCCCCTCCATCCGCGACACCAGGTGGGT
Organism: Pseudarthrobacter sp. NPDC080039; assembly: GCF_040702335.1. NCBI lineage: Bacteria > Bacillati > Actinomycetota > Actinomycetes > Micrococcales > Micrococcaceae > Pseudarthrobacter > Pseudarthrobacter sp. NPDC080039. The sequence goes on from NZ_JBFBKY010000009.1 coordinate 12,613, forward strand.
GGGGTACTCCTCCATCGTCCTGACGGCCGGCCACTGGTCAGTGGGGAACATCCAGGCGGGCGTTCCGTTGGTCACGGCCTCCCATACCCGCTCCGGAGTGCCGGGCAGCTCGGTGTCGTAGACGATCTCAAAGTTTCGCTTGTCGCTCATGTGTCCTGCTCCTTGCCTGGTGCTGATTCCTTGGTTGCCGTGGGGGCGCTGGTTTCCTTGAGGGCCGGATGCAGCGCCACCACGAGCCGGTGCCGCCGCGCGCCTGCGGACGGGACGCCGTCGTGGTATTTGTCCACCAGCCGGGTGATTTCCACGCCGAGCTCCTCGGCGAACGCGGCCCGGTCGGCGGCCGTGCGGAAGGTGATGTCGCCGTCGATGGCGAAGGTGGCCAGCTTCTGCCGGGCAGCGGCGGCGCCGGCGATGAGCTTGCCCACCTCCTGGACCATCCGGCCCGCGAGCGCCAGCAGCCAAAAGGCCGAGAACCGGTCCGCGAACCGCCGCGGGTCGGGAGACACTGCCGCCAGCGCCGCAGGTGAGATGAGGTAGGAGGCCGCCGTGGCCTGCAGGACCCGTTCGGTCACATTGCCCTTGCGCCGCTCTTCCACGAGTTCCACCAGCCCGTGCCGCTCCAGCGCCTTGAGGTGGTAGTTGACCTTCTGCCGCGGCAGGCCGACGCGCACGGCCAGCTGTGTGGCCGAAGCCGGCTGGACCAGCTCGCGCAGGATCCGGGTGCGGATGGGGTCCAGCGTTACCTCAGCGGCGGCCGGGTCCTCGATCACTACGATGTCCTGCATGCTTCCAGTCTGCATACCGACAACTTTTATTGTCAAGAACTTTTTTATCGTCGGTTAGCGCCGGTTCCCGCTGACGGGAGGCGCCCGATGCAGCGCCGGTAGAATGGACCGGTGATGCAATCCCCCCTCCCCGTCCGCGACGGCGTCAACGCCACCCGGCTGCGGCTTCCGGATGAGGGGCCGTGGGACACCGCGATGGACTACATGATGCACCGCTGGGGCCACATTGATCCGCAAGGCATCGAGGACAGGTTCGACGCCGGCGAGATCGTTGGCGAGGGCGGCATCCCCCTTGACCGCAGCACTCCGCTGCAGGAGCACACCTTCATCTGGTACTACCGCACACTGCCGGCGGAGACCCGGCTGCCGGTCGAGCTCCGCATCCTGCACCGGGATGAGCACCTGCTGGTGGTGGACAAACCGCATTTCCTGCCCACAACGCCTGGCGGAACATACATCCAGGAATCGGCCCTGGTGCGCCTGCGGAAGCAGCTGGACCTGCCGGACCTGATCCCCATGCACCGGCTGGACCGCATGACCGCCGGGGTACTGCTCTTGTCCACCAACCCGCAGACGCGCGGCAAGTACCAGGTCCTGTTCGAGAAGCGGCAGGTGCAGAAGGAATACGAATGCGTCTCAGCCGCCGAGCCTGCGCCGGGATACCCCGCCGTCGACTTTCCCGTTGTGGTCCGGAACCGGATGACCAAGTCCCGCAGCTATCTGCTGGCCGAGGTGGTGGACGGTGAGTCGAACGCGGAAACCAGGATTGAGCGGCTGGAAACGTTCGACGGCGGCGCACCGGCAGGTGCCAACGGTACCGGTGCAATCGACACCGGCGCCGGGGGTGCGGGGCAGCGCCTCGCCAGGTACCGGCTGGAACCCCATACCGGCAAGACCCACCAGCTGCGGGTCCACATGGCCTCGCTGGGCCTGGGAATCGTGAACGACGCCTTTTACCCTGACCTGCTGGACAAAGCCCCGGACGACTATGGCAAACCGCTCCAGCTGCTGGCCCGGGGCATCCGGTTCATCGACCCGATTTCGGGAAAGCCCGTGGAGTACCGCAGCAGCCTGGAACTCAGCGAAGCGGACCGAGCACGTCCCTGAACACTGCCTCCATCTCTGCGGTATGCAGCACGAACTCCACCAGCTCCAGCCCGCTGGCCGGATGCGAGACCCGGAAGCCCGTCACGGCGTCGAGCGCTGCCTGCGCCACATGCATGGCACTCCACCCGTAGGCCCCGCCGCCCACCGCGGGAAAGGCCACATCCTGCGCGCCCAGACTGTCGGCCAGCCGCAGGCTTTCGCTGAAACAGGACACCAGGAGCGCGCGGTTGGTCTGTCCCGCATGGCGATTGGGGCCCACCGTATGGATCACCCAGCGGGCCGGCAGCCCGAAAGCGGGTGTTGCCACCGCCGCCCCCGTCTGGAGTCCGTGCGGCAGCCCGGTGGCGCGCAGCTCCCGGCACGCAGCCAGCAGCTCCGGCCCGGCGGCCCTGTGCAGCGCCCCGTCCACTCCCCCGCCACCAAGCAGCGACGCGTTTGCGGCGTTTACTACCGCATCCACCCGCCGCTGCGTAATGTCACCGTGCAGAACCGTGATCCGCATGCCGCCAGTTTCCCAAGTGCGGTACCTTGTGGCAATGGACTTCGGCAGCGTTGACAGCTGGGGGGTGGCCCTCTATTTCTGGGTCATCCCGCTGGTCATCGGCGACGCCATCTTCCCGCCCATCCCGTCCGAAATGGTGGTGATTACCGGCGGCGCGCTCTCCGCGGACGGCAAGGCCAACGTCTTCCTTGTGCTGGTGCTCGCGGCCCTGGCGTCCTGGCTGGGCGACATGGTGGTTTTCCACCTGTTCCGTCGGCGGCTGAGCCATGTCCTGGACCGTTGGAAGTGGGGACGCCGGGTCCATGCCGGGATCCATGCGGCCCTGGCCAAGGCGGGACGCTCGTCCACCTACGGGACCATCATCGGCGCCCGTTTCATTCCCGGTGGCCGGCTTGCCACCTCGGCGGCGTCCGGCATCGCCAACGTCTCCGTGCCCGGCTTCAGCTTGTGCGCCGGGCTGGGGGCTGTGCTGTGGGCGTGCTGGCTGGTGGGGCTGGGCTACTTCACAGGCTCGACCACCAAGTTGCCGTTCTGGGCCAGCTCCCTGATCGGCGTGGCCGTGGGGCTCGTGATCGGCGCGGTGGTGGGCGTCCTTGTCACCCGGCGCCGCGGCGACCGCTCCCCGGTGGAGGATGAGCCCATCCCGGACGCAGGTTAGATTGGCAGCCACTTGCCGCGGCTGCGCCGCAGCACGCTGAGGGTCCCCGTCAGCGCAACGCGCTCGACGGCGTCGCGCATCATTGCTGCCGATTCCACCGCCTGCCGGTTCTCACCGCTGTACTCGCTGGCTTCGACGAGGAAGCGCAGGTTCAGCTGCGGCACGCCGCCGGCGATCTGGAGCTGGTGCGCCTCCACGTGGTGCCGGGTGCCCAACACCTCCACCGCAGTGTCCATGACGGCTTCCGGCGGATTGCCCGGCCGCAGCCCGGTGATCTTGAGGCGGGTCTGGAAGGAAGGCATGCCCCCAACCCTATCCAAACCGCGATGCGCCATCACTTATGGTCCCTAACAGCGCCTGTTAGGGACCATAAGTGATAGGGCAACAGGATGAATTAGCCGGTGTTGCGGAGGCCGGCCGCCACGCCGTTGACAGTGATGAGCATGGCGCGCTGGAGGCGTTCGTCGATTTCCGCGCCGCTGATGCCGGCTTCAGTGCGGATGCGGCGAAGGAGTTCGACCTGCAGGTAGCTGATGGGGTCCAGGTACTGGTCCCGGATCTCCAGGGAGCGCTTCAAAGTTGGCTGCGCGTCCAGGAGGATGTTCTCGCCGGTGAGCTTGCGGACCTCGGCCACCGTGAGTTCATACTCTTCCCGGATGGTGCGGAACAGGTGGTGCAGCTCCTCGGGGACCAGGGTGGACACGTAGTAGCCGGCGATGTCCATGTCCGTCTTGGCCAGGGTCATTTCCACGTTGGACAGCACGGAGCGGAAGAAGTGCCAGTGGTCCATCATTTCCACCAGCTGGGCGGAGTGTCCGGCCTCGCGGGCTGCCTTCAGGCCTGAGCCGACGCCGAACCAGCCTGGCACGATTTGGCGGGACTGGGTCCAGCCGAACACCCAGGGGATGGCGCGCAGGCCACCCAGTCCCGCCCCCGAGTCGGGTCGCTTGGACGGGCGCGAGCCGATGTTCAGTGAACCGAGCTGCTCCACCGGTGTGGAGGCCATGAAGTAGGCGGGCAGGTCCGGGTGGTCGATCAGCTTCCGGTACCGGTCGAAGGCGGCATCGGAGATGGCCTCCATGACGTGGCCGTAGCGCTCGCGCTGGTCCTCGGAGGTCCGCGGGTCCCGGTGCAGGGCCGACCCCTGGAGCACCGCGGCCAGCGACAGCTCCAGGTTTTCCCGGGCGAGTTCGGGCAGGGAGTACTTGTCCGAGATGACCTCACCCTGCTCGGTGAATTTGATCTCGCCTTCCAGGACGCCGTTGGGCTGGGCCAGGATGGCGTCGTAGGTGGGCCCGCCGCCGCGGCCCACGGACCCGCCGCGGCCGTGGAACAGGCGGACGCGCACGCCGTGCTTGGCGGCAACGTCGCGCAGCTTGCGCTGGGTCTTGTGGATCTCCCACTGGCTGGTCATCACGCCGGATTCCTTGTTGGAGTCCGAGTAGCCCAGCATGACTTCCTGTACGTCCCCGCGCAGCCGCACCAGTTCGCGGTAGGAGGGATCGGACAGCAGCTGGTCAATGATCTCGGCGGAGGCACGGAGCTCCTCCACCGTCTCCAGCAGCGGCGCGAACCCGAGCTTGGCGTAGGGCTTGTCGCCGAACAGGTTGATGAGGCCGGCTTCGCGGGCCAGCACGGCCGCCGCGAGCACGTCGTCGGCGCCGCGGGTCATGGAGATGATGTAGGTCTCGATGACATCGGGGCCGTACATGCGCAGCGCCCGGCGGATTTCACGGAAGACGTCGTACGTGCCGTCCGCGGCGCCGTCGAGCTTGATCGGGTGGCCGGACAGCGGACGGCGGGAGGCGAGCTCGGAGCCGAGCACCTCGAAACGTTCCCGGCGGCTCAGCTCGGCGTAGCGCAGTCCTGGACCGCCGATCCTGTCCATCAGCTGGCCCACGGCATCGTGGTGGTGGTCTGCGTGTTCGCGGATGTCCAGGGTGGCGAGGTGCAGGCCGAACGATGCGATGGCGCGCCGCACCCGGGCCAGGGAGCCGTCCGCGGCCAGTGCTGCGGAGTGGTTGCGGAGCGAGAGTTCCAGCAGGTGCAGGTCCGCCAGGAGTTCGTCGGTCCCGCTGTAGTCGCGGCCATGCTCGTGGTTGGAGTTCACCGCAACCCGCTTGCCGGTGTTGATGAGCTTTGCCTTGATGCAGGTGAGCTTCAGCCGGTAGGGCTCCTGCGCGTTCAGCTCCAGGACCCGCTTGTCCAGGCCGGGCAGCTTCTTGAGGTCTTCGTCAATGGACTTCAGAAGCGACTCGTCCGCACCGGCGAGGGCGGTGGAGTTGGACAGGATGGAGATCAGCTCGTCGATCATTCCGATGCTGATCCGGATGGCGTTCTGGTTCTGGATCTGCAGGATTTCCCGCGTCACGGCGGCGGTGACGTTCGGGTTGCCGTCGCGGTCGCCGCCGATCCAGGAGCCGAACCGGATGGGGGCGTCCTTGGAGGCCAGGGTGACGCCGTGCTCGCCCAGCAGCTCGGAGAGCTCGGACAGCATTTGCGGCATGGCGTCGGTGAGGATGCCGCCCAGGTAGTAGATGGCGTTCCGGGCCTCGTCCACGGGGGTGGGCCGGACCTGCCGCAGCTCATCGGTCTGCCACATCTGGTCGATGATTTCGGCCAGCTGCCGGTCCTGGCGACGCCGCGCCGTGGATCCCTCGGCCGACGGCTGGGACAGGACATCGGAAAGCTTGCGGATCTTGTCCAGGACCGACCGGCGGGAAGCTTCGGTGGGGTGCGCGGTGAAAATGGGGCGGACATCCAGGCCGTTGACCACTTCCTGCAGCACGTCCGGGCCGGCCTGGGCGGCGATGTCCGCCACGGTTTTGGCCAGCCAGCCGTCCTTCTCGGCGCGGGTGCGCAGGCCGCGGACGCGGTGGACCTGTTCGGCGGCGTTGGCGAGGTGGAAATAGAACGCAAAGGCACGCACCAGGTCGGTTGCCTGCTCGATGGGCAGGGAGCCGAGGAGTTCGCGGACCTGGGCAACGACGTCGTGCGCGCTCCAGGGGCCCGTGGCATGCGCGCCGCCGCGGGCAGCTTCCTTGGATTCCTTCGTCAGGAGCCGGACCTGCTCTACAAGGTCAAGGAGTTCCGGACCGTGCTGGCGGACCAGGGACTCTCCCAGCAGGGTGGAGACACGCCGGACATCCGCGCGCAGTTCGGAGGCAAGATCGGTTTCGGGAGGTGTTGCAGTGTGAGCCATTGAAACAATCTTTCGAGGGGTTCGGACTTGGCTCGTACACTGCGCTGGATACTGTGAGCCACGTTACTAGCTAAAGATGCTACCCCCGGTGCCGTGCAGTACCGAATCCGTCTCAAAAGATGTCGGGCCCGGGCGGAATGAACACACCCCGCGGGCGGTTGTAGCGTGGGCACAACGCAACCGGAAGGAACCATGACCACCACAGCCGCCAAAGTTGAGCGCTGGCAGCGCTTCCGCGCCAATCGGGACAAGGCCCTCGCAGCCCGGCACGGCTGGCTGACCCTCACCTCCTTCCAGTGGCTTGCGGACTCACCTGCCGCCGTCGAGCTTGCCCCGGGCCTGTGGTCCACGGACGCAACAGGCACGACGGCGTTCCTCACCGCAGCCCCGTCCGACGGGCTCAGGGTGGTGGCAACGGGCGAGAAGGTGGACGGCACCGTGTCCGCTGCCTTGGCGGATGAGGAATCGCTGATGTGGGTGCAGTTCGGCGGCCCGGATGGGGACCAGGTGGTGGTGGAACTGGCCATGCGCGGCGGCCGCTACGCCATCCGCACCCGGGACGCTGCGTCACCGGTTGTCACCGGCTTCGACGGCGTTCCCACCTACCCCTACAACCCGGACTGGGAAGTGACGGGCCGGTTTGAGGCCTATCCGGAGCCGGTGGACGTGCCGATCGGTACCGCGAACCCGCTGGTGGACGGCGTGCACCGCAGCGTGGGCGAAGTGGTGTTCCGCCTCCCCGGAAGCACTCACGAGTTCCGGCTCCAGGCGGAGGAGGAGAAACTGGGCGCCCTGACCATTACCTTCCACGACGAGACCAACGGCGACACCACCGATGACTGGCGCAAACTCTCGCTCCCCAAACCGCGCCCGGACGGCTCTGTGGTCCTGGACTTCAACCGCGCCATCAACTACCCAAGCGCCTTCACCCCCTACGGCACCTGCCCCATGCCGGTGAAGAACAACAGCCTGGATGTCCGGGTAGAGGCCGGCGAGGAAGAGCCCTACCCCGCCTAGCGCTTGGGAAGCTTAGGAAATGGCTGATATCCCGGTGATGGCGCGGCCCACGATCAGGGAGTTCACCTCGAACGAGCCCTCATAGGTGTAGATGGCCTCGGCGTCGGCGAAGATCTTGGCCATCCGGTAATCCGTCACGATGCCGTTCCCGCCCAGGATGGAGCGGCCCAGCGCCACGGTTTCCCGCATGCGGGCGCTGAGGTAGGACTTGGCCAGGGCCACCTGCGGCATGTCGGCGGCGCCGTGCTCCTGCAGCCTGGCGAGCCCGGCCATCATGGCCATGCTGGCCACCGCGTTGCCCAGCATGGTCACCAGCTGCTGCTGGATCAGCTGGAAATGTGCCAGCGGGCGGCCGAACTGGTGGCGCTCCACGGCGTATTGGCGGGCGACATCGAACGCCCCCAGTTGCTGGCCCACAGCCTGCCAGGCCACCATGATCCGTGAGCTGCGGAGCAGTTCCTTGGTGTCCTCGAAGCTGTTGATCCCGCCAAACCGGTCCGCTTCACGGACACGAACGTCCTTGAAGGTGATGTCTGCGTTCTGGACGGTGCGCAGCGCGATCTTGTTCTCGATTTTGCTCCGGCTGACGCCCGGCAGCGTGGCGTCCACGATGAAGCCGCGCACGGAGCCGTCCGCCTCGTCCCGGGCCCACACCAGCATGTAGTCGCAGAACGTCCCGTTGCCGATCCACCGTTTGGCACCGTTGAGCACCCAGGTGTCGCCGCCGTCGTCCGTTTCCCCGGTGCTGGACGAGATCCGCCGGGCCCGTGTCTCCATGCCGCCGGCCACATCTGATCCATGCAGCGGCTCGGTGAGGGCGAAGGCGCCGGTGGTGCGCAGCTCCGAGGCGTCGGCGAGCAGCCGCTGTTTCTGGTCGTCCGTGCCGAAGGTGTGCAGGGACTCGACGAAGAGATCGTGGTGGACCAGGAAGAATGTGGCGAGGGATGTGTCCACCCGGGTTATCTCCGCGATGACCAGCCCGGCGAAGAGGTGGCTGTAGCCGCGGTGGACCGGCGTGCTCAGCTCCAGTGCGGCCAGCTTGGGCAGGATGTGGGCAGGGAATTCAGCCTTGTTCCACCAGTCCGCGGCATACGGGGCCACCTCCGCGGCAAGGAAGTCCCGGAGTTCGGCGAGCTTGTTCCGTTCGTTCTGGCCCAGCATCGATTCGACGGCGAAAAAGTCCGCCGCCGGCAGCTGCGACAGGTCAGGAGCGCTCATTTCGGCCCCATCCGGATGGCGCCGTCGAGGCGGATGGTTTCGCCGTTCAGCATGGCGTTGTCCACGATGTGTGCCACCAGGTTGGCATACTCTTCGGGCTTGCCCAGCCGGGACGGATGCGGGACCTGCGCACCAAGCGAGTCCTGTGCCTCCTGCGGCAGTCCGGCCATCATGGGCGTCTCGAAAATGCCCGGCGCGATGGTGACCACGCGGACCAGCGAGCGCGCCAGCTCACGGGCGATGGGCAGCGTCATGGCGGCCACGGCCCCCTTCGAGGCGGAGTATGCGGGCTGGCCGATCTGGCCGTCGAAGGCCGCCACGGAGGCCGTATTGATGATGACGCCGCGTTCAGGGCCGCCCAGCGGTGTGGCAGCGGGCTCGGTGGCCACCATGGCTTCGGCTGCCAGCCGCAGGACATTGAAAGTCCCGATCAGGTTGACCTGGATGACGCGGCTGAACGTATCCAGGGGCAGCACGCCGTCGCGTCCCAGCACCTTGCCGGGGGTGGCGATTCCGGCGCAGTTCACCACGATGCGCAGCGGCCCCAGGCCCGTGGCGGTTCCGACGGCGGCCCTTACATCGGTCTCGCTGGTTACGTCGGCGGGGGCGAAGACGGCGGACTGGCCGGCTTCGGCACGGCCGTTGAGTTCGCCCGCCACTGCCTGCCCGTCGGAGGAAGGCAGGTCAACCAGCACCACCGAGGCGCCGCCGTCGAACAACTTCCGTGCGGTGGCCGCGCCCAGTCCTGAGGCGCCGCCTGTCACCAGTGCGACGCTGCCTTTGATCTCCATACATCCTCCTTGATGCGTGTCCCCATGCCGCGGCGCGGCCTCGAGCAACAGTTAATGAATGTTAACTGAAATAAGGGGAACCTGCACGGTGCCGCGCCTTCGGCCCCACGCCTGTCAGCGGCACCCGGTTAGGGTGGACGGCATGACGTCCACCGGCACTCCACTGACCACCTGGCAGGACAGGGCGGACCACGCCGCACAGTCCGTAACCGCACTGTTCGGCCGGAAACTTGTGTTCCTGCCGGGAACACACCTGGGCGCCGTGCTGTGGCAAGGGAAACGTCCCCCTGGACAGGGTGCGCCTCCCGCAGGGCAGGATGCAGAAGCAGTGGCCCAGCTGCCGGGAAAGTGGCTCGCGGCGCTCCGGCGCGCCCGGCCCGCCGCCGGTTTGGTCCTGCCCTGGCACTACTGGTGGCAGGCGCACTACGTGGACTGCCTGGTGGACACCGGCTGGCGGGAGCTTGGCAGCGGAGCCACCCCCGCAGCCCGGTTCAACGGTCCGGACCGCCCCAGTGCCGGGCACCTTGCCTCCCGGCTGGTCACCGGAATCAGGCTGCGCAACGCCCTCACGTTCGTGAACAGCTACTACGACGACATGGCGTGGCTGGCGCTGGCAACCCTCCGGCTGGACAGGCTGGCAGAGGAGACGCGGCGCCCGGGGCGCCGCCGCAACGCTGCGGTCCGCGCATCCCTGGCGCTGCAGTTCGACGCCGCCTGCACCGACGATCTGGGCGGCGGCACGTTCTGGAACAAGAAGCGGGACTTCAAGAACACCCCCGCCACGGCTCCGGTGGCCCTGTTTTATGCCCGCACCGGCCGGCGCGACCGGGCGCAGGCACTCCTGGCCTGGCTGGACGCCACCCTCTTCGACCGGGAGCAGGGGCTGTACCTGGACGGTGCGCGCCTGAACCAGGCCGGCGACGTGGTGATCGAGCGGGCCGTGTACACCTACAACCAGGGACCCGTGCTGGGTGCGCTCCTCGAAGTAGGCGGGGAGGCGAACCTGGCCCGGGTAGTAGTGCTGGTGGACGCCGTGCAACGGCTGTTGACGGTGCACGCTGGAAGCGGAGCGCCGGGGACCATACTCCGCTGCGAGGGCACGGGCGACGGCGGCCTCTTCACCGGGATCCTGTGCCGCTACCTGGCACTCGCGGCAGCGGATACCAGGCTCCCGGAACGCACCCGGGCTTCTGCTGCACGCCTGGTGACGGACACGGCGGAGGCGTTCTGGTCCGGGCGCCGCCTGGTGCTCAGCGGCGAAGCGGGCGCCCGGAAGGCGGGTAAAAGCATCTTCTCCATGCACGCGGCCCAGCCTGCGGCCATAACGTACCCACCGGGCGCATCGGTGGAACTCGCAACCCAACTCCAGGCGTGGATGACGCTGGAAGCGGCGGCGTCGGTCAGCGCCTCATACCCTCGCGCCGGTACGCCCCCAACGCTTTAGCGGATGCCGGCGAGCGGCGTGATGGTCCCGCCCTTGAGCATGACCGGACCGTCCGCGGCCAGCCGAGCCTCCCGATGCCCGGCAGGCGGGAACACCAGGGAGGTCAGCGTGTGTCCGTCCACGAAGACCTCCACGGAGGACCGGTCCACGTACACGGTGAGGCGGACGGTGTCCCCGCCGGGCTGCACGTCCACGGAACGTGCCTGCCGGTAAGCCCCGTCCACCTTCGGCTCACCGCCAAGGGCCGCGCCGGCTGCTGCGGCGTCGCCGTCCCGGAGCACGAACGCCCGGCCGGACCTGAAGTCGTAGCCGACTGTTGCGTAGGTGGTACCCCCGCTCTGCAGGAGCAGCCGCGCCTCGCCGGTGCCATCGGCAGGCTTTTCGAGTTCGACGTCGGCCTTGAACGCACCGTTGTCCGGCACCGGCAATGCCCTCCCGCCAGACAGCCCGCCGCCCGGTACCTTGGACGATTCCCCTTCCAGCGACTGCAGCGTGGGGGTGGGCGTGGACTTCAGAGCGGGCCGCCCGCCGTCGGACGCCAGCCGGATGTCCCGCACCAGGGACGCCGCGCCGAACCAGCCCTCAGTGGGCAGCTGACGGGCGTAGGCCCAGTTGTTCATCCAGCCAATCGCATGCCGGGACGCCTTGCGCTGCCCGTCGGACAGCCGCGGGTCATCCCAGGTGACCGCCGCGTAGAAATCCGCGCCGCCGTCGAGCCACTGGTGGCCGCCGTCCGGCGTGAAGGCCTTGCCGTCAAAGCTGCCGGTCCAGTACGCCAGGCCGGTGGTGCGGCCCTCGGCCGAGCCGTTGGCGCTGGCGGCCAGGACCCAGGTGCGCTTGGCGGGGTCGCCGTCGACGTCCATCTGGAAGAAGTCGGGGCACTCCAGGGTGCCCAGCCCGTCCTGCTGAAACCCGGAAACGTAGGACCACTGTTTTAGGTCCCTGGACGTGTAGAAGCCGATCTTGTGCTCCTCGGCCAGCAGCATCAGCCACTGGTTGTTTGCCTCATCCCGCACGATGCGGGGGTCCCGCCAGTCCCTGGCACCGGGATTCTCCATCACGGGGTTCTGTCCGTAGCTTTGGAAGCTGTAGCCCTTGTCGGTGGAGTAGAACAGGGACTGGCGCTGGACGCCGTCGTGCTGCTGGGTGAGGACCGCGATGACGGCTCCCTTGCCGAACCCGGCGGTGCCCTCCGCGTCCACCACGGCGGACCCGGTCTCGACGTCGCCCAGGCCGTTGCGGAACTTGGGAATGGCCACACCCTCGTTCTTCCAGTGCACCAGGTCCGTGCTGGTGGCGTGGAACCACTCGGTGCCGTTCCCCTCCGGGTAATCGGCGTTGTAGAGGTAGTAGTAGTGCCAGACTCCGTCCAGGAAGAACGGCCGCTGGGGATCGTTCATCCAGCGCCCGTCCGGTGTGAGATGGTAGGCGGGCCGATAGCCCGGGCCATCAGGCGACGGCGCGTCAGCGGTCGACGGCGTGGTGGCCCGGGCACCGGCCTCCGCGGTGCCCTGTGCCGGGCCGGCCGGGCCGTCGCCCTGCCGGAGGTTGCCCGCCAGCACCAGCGAGACCGCCACCGCCAGCACGGCCAGGGCAGCCGCCACCCAGAGGAAGGGGCGGCGCGGCAGTGCGGCAGTCAGGGTATCGGGAAAGCGTGGAGGCATGGCGGCGTCAATCCGTTGCTGAACGCACAAGTGCCGTCCCCCGGGGTCGGGGAACGGCACCAGCGCAAGTGAACCGTCAATTTTACCCGCCCGGCCCGCGGCTCCCAACCCGGCACGTCATGGAGCAGTTTCCTGGTCCAGGCCTGCGGGGCGCCTCTTTTGCGGATACGGCGTTTCCCCTCGCGCCAGCATCGCCACGAACTCCCGTATCCGCCGCTCCCGGGTTGCCGGCTGCTTCGCCGAATTGGTGCGGTAGACAAGGGAGAACAGGTTGGTCTTGGTGAGGACATCGAACATGGCCTGCGCCGCGGGGTCCGCAGCGACCGCCGCCGACAGGTCTGCCGGGACCTCCACGTCCGCCTGGCCCCCGTAGGCTGCGTCCCAGCGCCCATCGGCCTTTGCTGCCTCCACTGCCGCCCTGCCGGCGCCGGTCATTTTCCCTTCCGCTTCCAGCCGGGCAATGTGTCCCACGTTCCGGGCGGACCAAATGCTCCTGGGGCGCCGTGGCGTCATGCGCACGAACATCGTTTCCCCGTCCCGGCGCCGGCCCTGGCCGTCAATCCAGCCAAAGCACAGTGCCTCGTCCAGGGCTGCCTGGTAGTCAAGGCCGGTCACCGTTCCGCCCTTTTTGGAGAGGACAAGCCAGACGCCGGGACGAGTAGCAGCGTTCTTTTCCAGCCACGCACGCCACGCAGCGGCATCAGGCACCAGCAGTTCCTCGAGTTCAACGGCCATGGCCCAATTCTGCCCGGACGATCACGGGCCACAAGCCCCATGTGCGTTGAGGCTCCAGGTGGCATCATGGCCCTACAGACCGCCGTCCCTCCACACCAAGGACAACGCCATGCTCCGAGTCCGTCCCGTCCATTTCACGTCCCGCACCGGGGCCTGGAAGCAGCTCCTCACCGCGCTGGGGATGGTCCAGACAGAGGACGACGGCGGGTGGCAGGTTTTCGACTCGGCGTCAGGCCGCCTTGCGCTGCATGGCGCGGAGGCGGGTTCGGCGCAGGACGGCCGGACGGTGTTTGGCGTGGAGGTGGGCGACGTGGCCGAGTTCGCCCGCCGCACCAACCTGTCGGCGCTTGAAGAGGGCTCCCGGGAGGACGGGGCACGGCACGAGGGGGGCCCGGAGGATGGGCCTCGGCCGGCCGAGCTGGTCAGCGCGGACCACGGCGACGCCTGCCGGATCAGCGCGCCGGACGGCTTCAGCTTCCTGGCTGACAAGGCCTCCCACACTGCGCAGTGCGCCGACGCCGATCCCGCCCTGGCCGTCGTCGCGGTCTGGTACACCCCGGACCCCGAGGGGGCCGTCCGCACCCTGCTGCATGTCGGCGCCCGGCCCCGCCCCGTCCCGGACAATGACGAAACGGCCGACTTCACGGCCAAGAACGGCGGCGTCCTCCTGGTCCGGTCGGCGTCCGGACCATCGCGGTCCGGCTTGGGGTTTGAGTACGACGGCGGCCTGGAACCGTTGCAGGAGCGCCTCACCGCTGCCGGGTTCCCAGCCAGCGTGACCGAGGAGGCTTTTGGCAGCACCCTCCACGTGGCCAATCCGGACGCCGGCAGCCCCAACGCGCCCGCCACGGTGTGGATCTCCCAGCGGCGCCCCATGGGGTAGAACTTAAGCATGAACGTGCGCACACCTGACCCGAATCCCGGCTGGCTCTCCGAAGAAGACCTCTTTGAGGCGCGGGGGCGGCTGCCAATGGTGTACGTGGAGGCCGTTCCGGTCCGGCTGGACCCGCTGGGGTACGTCAATGAAGTGGGCACGCTGCTGCAGGCGGACGCGGATGGAACCATGGTTCGCTCCCTGGTGTCCGGCCGCGTCATCTACCGCGAAACCATCCGCGCCGCCCTCCTCCGGCACATGGAAAAGGACTTGGGCCCCCTGGCGTTCCCGCAACTCCCCCTCAGCCCCGTCCCGTTCACGGTTGCCGAATACTTCCCCGCCCCGTCCCAGACCGGCTTCACCGACGAGCGGCAACACGCCGTGTCCCTGGCCTACGTCATCCCAGTGACGGGCGAGTGCGAGCCCCGCCAGGACGCCCTGGAACTGACGTGGATGACCCCGGAGGAAGTCCTCAGCCCGGGCGTCCAGATGGAGTTTTCCGGCGGCCGCGGCGGGCTCATCCGGCAGGCCCTGGCATTCGCGGGGGTGGGCTTCTAACCACCCCGCCGGGACGTGGGGGTCCCCGGTTTTGGGTGCCCGCCTTTGTAGACTGTAGGGCGGACCGCAAGAGAACTTAAGGACTCCCATGACCGAATCACCAGCCGCCAGGCACCACCGTGAACAGCAGGCTGGATCTCTGACCACCGGCAGCCACATCCTCCTCCCCGACGGTCGGCGCACCGCCGAAATCGACCAGGTGGAGCTTGAGCACGACGACTTCGGCTCCCCTGCACTGGTGCTGGCCAGCCTCTCCGGCGGCGGAACCCTGAGGGTCGCCATCGGCACCATGGTCACCGTCGTGGACGGAACGCACGACGACGTCACGCAGCTTCCGTTGCCGGCCGCCCTTCCGGAGGCCACACCACCTGTGGAAGCCGGTGCACCCGGCGGTGGCCTGCAGGAGCAGCCCGGCGTCGGAACCGGTCCCGTCGCGGTGACACCCGCCGTCGTCGTACCTCCCCTGCCCCCGGTACCGCCCGCGGTGAGCGGGCCCAGCGAAGAGGAACTCGCGCTCATCCCGGTGTCGGACGGCACCCCCGAATCCGTCGTGGAAGCGGCCGCTGAGGCGCACGCGGATGCCGAGGGCGTCCTGCTCCTGGCCGACCGGCTGTCCAAGGGCGTCAATTTCAAGTCCGGAAGCTGCCTGAAGGACCTCAGCGACCTCGCCCACGAACTGTTCGTCACGCTCAAGGACGCCGAGGGCGCGCTGTCCGTGGCAGACCTGATCACTGTGCTGCCCTACGACGGAAACCCGGGCCGGTGGAGCTCCATTGAAGCAGCACTGGCGTTGGCCAGCTACATTTGCCGGCAGGACGGCCAGGACGAACGCGCCGGGGTCTACGAGAAACTGATCCGCACCCCGGAAAACCAGGAAACGGATCCGTTCAAGGCGAGGATGGCGGCCAAGGTGCGGCAGCGCTCGCTGAACGAACCCAACCTGTATGACAAGGAAATCTTCCGCTCCATCGACAACTCCAACCATGACGCCGAGCGTGAATGGCGGCTGCTGCGGCTGGAATCCCTGCTCTTCCTGCGGGCCCATGGCGGCTCGGAAACCATTGGGATGTCGGAGCTGGAGCGGCGCATCAGCAACGAACTGGAGGCCGTCCGTTCCTGACCCCGGGATGATCTTTGGGGCGGGGAAATGACCCCTACCCGGGCCCCCGTCCGGGGCGTACATTCGGGGCTATGACGAACAATCTCAGCGTAGTGATCAACGCCGACGCTCCGCAGGTCTGGACCATGCTGCGTGAGCCGTCCAAGGTGGCGCAGTGGCACGGATGGCAGGCCGAGGACCTGGAATCCGAGATCAAGGAGATCTACTTTTCCAGCGACGTGGAGGAATCCGCGGACCACACCAGCCTGACCGTCCACGGCGGGGACACCTTTGACCTGCATCCGGTGGCCGGCGGGACACAGGTCAGCGTGACCCGCGGAGCCGTGGACCACGACTCCGAGTGGGCCGCGTGGGACGAGGACATCACCCAGGGCTGGCTGACCTTCCTGCAGCAGCTCCGCTTCGCCCTGGAACGGCACCCGCACGGCAAGCGGCACACCCTGTTCCTGCACCTGACCGAGGGCGAAGGCTCCGCGATCGAGAAGCTGGGCCTCGCCGATCTTCCTGCCCCCGGCGAGCCGTACCAGGTGACCCTGGATACCGGCGAGGAGATCAGCGGCAAGGTCTGGTACCGGACGAGCCACCAGGTGGGACTTACGGTGCACAACTATGCGGAGCACGGCGAAGGACTGCTGGTGGTGGCCGACCACCCGGCCATCAAGGATGTGCGCGCCGAGGGTGAAGGGTCGCTGGTCATTGCGTCCACCTACGACCTGGGCGCCGGCGCCTTCGAGGCCATCCGGTCCGCCTGGGATTCATGGCGGTCCGGGAACTATCCGTCCTCGGAACCGGCAAGCTGAACGCCGCCTGCTGGTTTGTTAGGGCCGCCTGGATTGCTGGCAGACTTATACGGTGCCAGCCAACCCTGCCTTCGCCCTGCCTGAAACCCGGTCCCAGTTTTCCTTCACGGTAGGCACGCGCCTGGCAGACTCATGCCCGCCCACGGACGCCCGGATGGCCGACAACGGCGGGGAGTTCCTGGGCCGCACCGGCACCATCGCCACCCCGCACGGTGAGATCCAGACTCCGGCATTCATCGCCGTCGGAACCAAAGCCACAGTCAAGGCCGTGCTCCCGGAGTCCATGGCGGACCTGGGCGCCCAGGCGCTGCTGGCCAACGCGTACCACCTGTACCTGCAGCCCGGCCCGGACATCCTGGACGAAGCCGGCGGCCTGGGAGCCTTCATGAACTGGCCCGGTCCCACGTTCACGGACTCCGGCGGATTCCAGGTGATGAGCCTGGGCTCCGGGTTCAAGAAGGTCATCGACATGAAGTCCGTGGACGCGTCCGGACCGGATGACGCCGTGGCCCCCGGCAAGGAGCGGCTGGCGCACATCGATGACGACGGCGTTTGGTTCAAGTCCCACCTGAACGGGGACCGGCACCGGTTCTCCCCCGAGATATCCATGCAGGTCCAGCACCGGATCGGCGCCGACATAATGTTCGCGTTCGACGAGCTGACCACGCTGCAGAATTCCCGCCGGTACCAGGAGGAATCGCTGGAACGCACCCGGTTGTGGGCGGAGCGGTGCATCGAGGAGCACTTCCGCCTGACTGAATCGCGGGCCGGGAAGCCCTACCAGGCGTTGTTCGGCGTGATCCAGGGCGCCCAATACGAGGACCTGCGCCGGAAGGCCTGCCGCGATTTGGCCGCCATGCCGTTCGACGGGTTCGGCATTGGCGGGGCGCTGGAGAAGGAGAACCTGGGCACTATCGTCCGCTGGTGCAACGAAGAGTTGCCGGAGGACAAGCCGCGCCACCTGCTGGGCATTTCCGAGCCGGACGACATCTTCACTGCCATCGAAAACGGCGCTGATACGTTCGATTGTGTCTCCCCCACCCGGGTTGCCCGCAACTCGGCCTTCTACACCCCGTACGGCCGGTTCAACCTCTCGGGTGCCAAGTACAAGCGCGATTTCGGTCCGCTGCAGGAAGGCTGCGACTGCTACGCCTGCGCCAACTATTCCAGGGCGTACATCCACCACCTCTATAAGGCCAAGGAGATGGTCTCCGCCACCCTGATCTCCATCCACAACGAGCGGTTCGTGGTGAAGATGGTGGACGACGCACGGTTGGCCATCGAGTCGGGGACGTTCTTCGACTTCAAGGCCGATACCTTGGGCCGTTACTACTCCTGACGGGACGTCCAGCGGGGTCCGGTAGGGTGTCCCCATGTCCCTCGAGATCCCTGCCGCAGACGGCACCGCAGAAGCCCTTGTAGCCCGCCCGTCCACCGGAACCGGCCCTTTTCCCGGCGTCATCCTCTACATGGACGCGTTCGGCCTGCGCCCCCGCATCCAGGAGATGGCGCAGCGCATCGCCGACTGGGGTTACGTGGTGCTGGCACCGAACGTTTTCTACCGTGAAGGCAAGGCGGCCGAGCTGGCCCCTCCCGTCGACATGTCCACCCAGGAAGGCCGGGAAGCCGCGGGCAAGGCCGCCTTCCCACGCGTTGGCCGCCTGACCTCTGACAAGGCGCTGCCGGACATTGACGCCTGGGTTTCCGCGCTGCGGGGGCTCGACGACGTGGCGCCGGGTCCCATCGGCACCACCGGTTACTGCATGGGCGCCCGGCTCGCCGTCCGCACTGCCACCTCCCACCCCGACGTGGTGGCAGCCTGCGGCGGCTTCCACGCCGGCGGCCTTGTCACGGACGACCCGGACAGCCCGCACCTGGGCCTTGCCAATGCGAAGGCGCGGTTCGTCTTCGGCCACGCCGACCACGACCCCAGCATGGCCCCCGCCGCCGTCGCCCGCCTTGGCGAAACGCTCAAGGACGCGGGGCTCGAGGCATCCAACGAAATCTACACAGGCGCCCCCCACGGCTACACCATGGCGGACACGTCGGCCTTCCACCCTGAGGCCACCGAGCGGCATTTCCAGGAGCTGCGGGCGTTGCTGGACGGCGCGCTGAAGGGCTAAGCCGGCGCCCGCCGTCGAACTCGCCAGCCCAACGCCCCATCACTTTCAGCACCAAAAACCGGAACGCGCCTGCACTGACTGCAGACGCGTTCCAGTTTTATGGGCGGGATCTGATGGCGCGTGCGGAGGGCCTAGCGGCGGGGGATGTTGCGCAGGTTGCTCCGCGCCATGCTCACGGCCTCGCCCGCGCCGCGGTTGAGGACCACCTTGGACATGGCGGTGGCGAACCCAATGACCTGCGATCCGGAGATCTTCGGCGGAATGGACAGGGCCTTGGGATCGGTAATCAGCTCCACCAGGGACGGGCCGGGGTGCGCGAACGCCTCCCGGTACGCCGACTCGATCTGCGTTGGATCCGTGACCCGGACGGCGTGGAAACCCAGGGCCTTGGCAACCTGAGCGTAGTTGGCGTCGGGCACGTCCACGCCGAAGTCGGGCAGCCCGTCCACCAGCATCTCGAGCTTGACCATGCCCAGGGTGGAGTTGTTGAACACCACCACATTGAGCGGCAGCTTATAGGCGGCCGCGGTGATGAGCTCGCCCAGCAGCATGGACAGGCCGCCGTCGCCGGACACCGAGATGACCTGGCGGCCGGGGTAGGCCAGCTGCGCGCCGATGGCATGCGGGAGGGCGTTGGCCATGGAACCGTGCAGGAAGGACCCGATCAGCCGCCGGGTGCCCAGCGGGTTGATGTAGCGCGCGGTCCAGACGTTGCACATGCCGGTATCCGCGGTGAAGATTGCGTCCTCGGCAGCCACCTGGTCCAGCAGCGACGCCGCATACTCGGGGTGGATGGGCTGCTTCTTTTCCACCTTTCGCGTGTAGGCGCCCACGGCCTTGTTCATGAGCCGGTCGTGCTTCTTCAGCATCTGGTCCAGGAACCGCCGGCTCTTCTTGGCCTTCACCAGCGGCAGCAGGGCCCGCAGCGTGGGCAGCACGTCGCCGTGGACGGAAACATCGACGTCGGTCCGCCGGCCCAGGCGCTCCGGCGCCCGGTCCACCTGTGCTGTGCGGGTGTCCGGGAGGAATTGGTCGTAGGGGAAGTCGGTACCCAGGAGGATCAGCAGGTCGGCGTCCTCGATGCCCTCCGCCGCGGCACCGTAGCCCAGCAGGCCGGTCATGCCGATATCAAACGGGTTGTCGTACTGGACAAAGTCCTTGCCCCGCAGCGAGTGCCCCACCGGGGCCTTGGCCAGCTCGGCCAGCGCCATCAGTTCACTGTGGGCCCCCTCAACGCCCGCGCCGGCGAAAATGGCGACCTTGCCGGCGTCGTTAATGGCATCTGCGAGCGCCTGGACGCTGGCCGGGTCCGGGACCAGGCTCGCGCGCCGGAAGGTGGCGGGCAGGGGCGTGGGCGCCGTGGCCTCCAGACCGGCGATGTCGCCGGGAAGGGTCACGACGGCGACTCCCCCGAGCCCCAGCGCGTGCTGGATGGCGCTGTGCATCACGCGCGGAGCCTGCTCGGCGGTGCTGACGAGCTCCGAATAAACCGAGCATTCATTGAAGAGCCGGTCCGGGTGGGTTTCCTGGAAGAAGGTGCTGCCGATTTGCTTGCTGGGAATGTGTGAGGCGATGGCCAGCACTGGTGCTCCGGAACGGTTGGCGTCATACAGCCCGTTGATCAGGTGCAGGTTGCCGGGCCCGCAGGATCCGGCGCAGACCGCTAGTTTGCCGGTGAGCTGGGCTTCGGCAGCCGCGGCAAAGGCGGCGGCTTCCTCGTGGCGGACGTGCACCCAGTCGATGCCGCCCTTCGCGGAGCCTCCAGTCTGGCGGACGGCGTCCACGATCGGGTTGAGGCTGTCGCCCACAATCCCGTAGATCCGCTGCACGCCGGCAGCCTGGAGTTGTTCGATGAGCTGGGTGGCAAGTTCCTTGGCCATGGGTGCAGACTCCCGCGATTGTGGTGGTGTGCTGACATGGCCCAATATAGTCCGCTAGTTCAGGGCAGCCTCAGGTGCGGGCTTCGCGTCAGCCGCGAGGGCTTCAGCGAGCAGCGTTGCGGTCCGCACAATGAACGCACGACGGCGGGTGGTGCGGTCCGCGCTGCTGCCGGCCAGGAGGGTGTCGATCTGGGGCAGGACGGGCCAGCCGTCACAGAGGGTGATAACGGTGATCAGCAGGTCCGCGGCGTCTGCCCGGTCGATCCCGGGCAGGACCTCCAGGACCTGCCCCACCTTGATGGCGCAATGGTCGGAGCGAGTGGCCCGGCTGACGGTGTCCCTGCCCCGCTCCAGGCCCTCCCAGAACAGGAGCCTGGGCAGGACGCCGTCGGTGGTGTGCCGGTCGAAGAGCCGGCCGGCGTACTCCCCGAACGCCGCCGGTCCACTGCCGGTAATGGGCACCTCGGTCATCACGCGGACCATTTCGGCGGCCAGGACGGCGTCGAAGAGCTCATCCTTCTTGCCGAAGTACTGGTAGATGCGTTCCTTGTTCACCCCTGCCGCGGCTGCGATCCGGTCCACGCGGGCGCCGGCCAGGCCCTTGGCGCTGAACTCGTCGGTGGCAGCGGCCAGCAGCAGCTCCCTGGTGCGCTCCGTGTTCCATGCCATGACGTAAGTCTACGCAATTCCAACCAGGTAGTTGCAATTGCAAAGACCTCCGCCTATTCTCGATTCAAGCAAAAGCAACTAACTAGTTGGAGTTTTCATGGACACGGTTCCACAGCCTGCAGCCCCCGCAATCACCCAGCCGGCCGCACCAGCCCCATCGGAGCGGGCAGCGCTGCCCGCTCCGCCGTCAATCCACGTCCGGGCCGCCATCACGTGGCTGGCGATTTTTCCGCTTGTCGCCATCGGCATGATCGCCTCCGCTCCTTTGACGGAAAACTGGCACCCCGTTTTCCGCGCCATGGGGCTGACCATGGTGGTGGTTCCCACGGCGGTGTACCTGGTGCTCCCGCGGTTGTTCGCCATCTACGGTTTCCTGGCTGTCAGGCGGAGCACCCGCCGCTAGAGACACTCCCGCAGCACAAAAAGGGACGTACGACGGCGGCCTGGCAGCCGCCGTCGTACGCCCTCCTTTGGGAAACAGGCGCCGGGGGCGCGGTCCGGATTAGACGCCCAGCGCGTCCTTATCCTTGCCGTCGGCCTGCGGCGCCTGGGACCAGGCGTGGCCCTGCTCGGCGTCCAGGTGCGTAGCCTTCTTGTTCTTCAGGGCGAAGATGTAGACCACCAGCGAGATGGCAATGGAGATGGTCACGTAGGTGAAGAAGAGGTCCTCCCGCTCCGCCTTCTGGAACGCGGCGCCGATCAGCGGAACCGTGCCGCCGAAGAGCGAATTGGCGATCGCGTAGCCCAGGCCGACGCCGAGCGCGCGGATGGAGGCGGGGAAGAGTTCAGCCTTCACCAGGGCGTTGATGGAGGTGTAGCCGCCCACGATCAGGAGTCCGCCCATCATCAGCAGGAACGCGGTGAACGGGTCCTTAGTGCCGGCAAGCGTGGAAAGCAGGGGCCAGGTGAAGAGCACGCCGGTAACGCCGAACCAGATCAGCAGCGGCTTGCGGCCCACCTTGTCCGAGATGATGCCGTAGACGGGCTGCAGCAGCATGAAGATGAACAGCGCCCAGAAGTTGATCACGGAGGTGTCCGTCTTGGCGATGCCGGAGGTATCGTTCATGAACTTCAAGATGAAGTTGGTGTAGGTGTAGAACGCCACGGTGCCGCCCAGGGTGATGCCGATGCAGACCAGCAGCGGCTTCCAGTAGCTGGTGAACAGCAGCTTCATGGTGCCCGGCTGGGCCTGGCCGGCGACGGCGGGAGTCCTGGCAGCCTCAATCTGCTCGGCGGAGACGGTTTCCTCCATGGAGCGGCGCAGCCACAGCACCACCAGGGCGGCCACGCCACCGATCGCGAACGGGATGCGCCAGCCCCACTCGCCCAGGTCGCCCTTGGGCATGGCGTTCTGCAGGACCACCAAAACCAGCAGGGCCAGCATCTGGCCGCCGATCAGGGTGACGTATTGGAAGCTGGAGAAGAAGCCGCGGCGCTTGCTGGTGGCGGCCTCGGACATGTAGGTGGCGCTGGTTCCGTACTCGCCACCCACCGAGAAGCCCTGGATCACACGGATGATCACCAGCAGGATCATGGCCCAGAGACCGATGACATCCTGCGTCGGCAGCACGGCAATGGCGAAGGAACCGGCGGACATCATGGTCACGCTCAGCGTCAGGGCAGCCTTGCGGCCCTTGCGGTCCGCGTAGCGGCCGAAGAACCAGGCACCGATGGGCCGCATGAGGAACGAGGTGGAGAAGACAGCCATTGCCTCAAGGCCCGCCTGAAGGTCGTCCTTGGAGTTGAAGAAGTGCGCCTGGAAATAGGCGGCAAACACTGTGTAGACGTAGAGGTCGTACCACTCCACAAGGTTGCCGGCCGAACCCTTCAGGATGTTGCCCACGGCCCGCCGGGTCTGGGCGGCCTCCGATAAGGGCGCGGTTTGTTGGGTGCTCATCGGTGAGTTCCTCCTTGTGGTGACGTGCGTCCTCCAACGCCGGAGGGCCTCATCCACGGTATGGGTGATCCACCGCACAGCCAACGCGCGGGGCACATTCCTAACACTTCCTTAGGAAATGCCCGGGGCATCCGGGCGCCACTTCCTGGCCCACCGCCATCGGGCAAAAGCTCCCTGCAGGCGGTAGTCTCCAAAGGCGGGGGATGAACCGGGAACCACAGGAAACGCGGCAGGGAAGATGGCAATGGACGTGCTGATCGTCGAGGACGACGATGCCATGGCCGGCGCCCTGACGGCCGCCGTCGAAAGCGCCGGGCACCGACCGAAGCGCCTCTCGCGGGGCGCTGACGCGCTGCTCTCCCACCGCAACTTCCAGGTGGTCCTCCTGGACCTGGGGCTGCCGGACATGGACGGACTGGAGGTGCTGCGCAAGCTCCGCCAGGTCACGGACGTCCCCATCCTGATCCTCACCGCGCGCGACGACGAGCGCAGCGTGGTGCTCGGGCTCCGCTCCGGCGCGGACGACTACCTCGTCAAGCCGGTGAAGCTGGTGGAACTGCTGGCCCGGATCGAAGCGGTGACGCGGCGGGCCCGGCGCATGGGCGGCGTTCTGCACGGGGACACCATCGAGCTGGGCGACCTTGCCATTGACCTGAACCGGCGCACTGCTTCCAGGGCAGGCGCGCCACTCCCCCTGACCGCCACGGAATTTGAACTCCTTGCGCTCCTGGCGCGCCACGCAGGCTCGGTGGTTACCCGCGAGCAGATACTGGATGCCCTGTGGGGCGACGCCTTCCTGGCATCATCGCGGTCCCTGGACGTCCATCTGACGGGCTTGCGGGCAAAGCTGCAGAAGCCGGGTTTCATCATCAACGTCCGTGGGGTGGGCTACCGGGTGGAGGCGGCATCCGCATGAGGCTGCGGGTGCTGGGCGTCCTCAGCGTGCTCTGCCTGGTGGTGGTCTTCCTGATCTCCGGAACCATCCTGGGTTCCGCGTCCCGCGAGCTGACCCAGGAACTCCAGATCAACCGGGCGGCCTCCCTGAACCGGCTGGCCCAGGTGGCCTTTGACGCCAACGGGGACGGGGACACGGCCCGGCTGCAACGGGAGATGGATACCTATTCGGGTCTCTACGGAGAGGGCATCGTGGTCCGGGTGCAGCAGCAGACCCTGGCGTCCGGCGGCCTGGACGTGAACCGGGGGGACGTGCAGAATGCATTGTCCCTCGCCAGGCTGAACGTCAGCGGCACATCCCTGGAGCCCGTGGAGCCCGTTGGGTCTGGTTCCCGCGTCATCTTCCGGCCGTTCGGCAGCGCCAGCCAGGTCCTGGGCGCCGTGGTGCTGGACGTCCACGCCGACGCAGCACAGCAGAAGCTCCGTGAACGCTGGCTCGCCGTGGGTCTCGCCGCCCTTGCCTTGGCCGCGTTCCTGCTGGTGGGAGCCGCACGGGTCACCGGATGGGTCCTGCGCCCCGTCCTGCGGCTGGATTCGGCCGTGCACGAACTGGAGAAGAGCGGGCGAACGGAACGCCTCCCCGAACAGGGGCCCCCGGAACTGCGGCAACTGAGCCGCTCCTTCACCGCGATGGCGGCCACCGTGAGCGCCAGCATGGCGGCGCAGCGGCAGCTGATTGCGGACACCTCGCACCAGCTGCGGAACCCTGTGGCGGCACTCCGGCTCCGGCTGGACCTGCTCCAGCTGGAGCTGAAGACCGCCCGCGAGCACGATGCCGCCGAACGGGCCATGGCGGAGCTGGACCGGGTGGAGGAGATCCTGGACGGAGTGCTGAAGCTCGCGGCGGCCGAGCACCGGGCGTCCGAGGGGTACCTGCGGGCGGCCGGAAGTCCCGGTGACCTTTCGCCTGCGGAACCGGTGGACCCCTTGCCCATCCTTGAGGGGGAGATTGAACGGGCAGCACCATTGGCGGAACAGGCCGGCTGTCGGCTGGTCCTGGCTCCGCCGCCGCGGCCCCCCGTACTGGTGCCCTGCCACCCGGCGGAGCTGGCCCAGATGGCCGGTGAGCTCCTCAACAATGCCATCAAGTACGCACCCGGGGCCACGGTTACCGCAGCGGTGCGGCCGGAGGCAGGGGCGGTGGTTGTGGACATTTACGACGACGGCCCAGGACTTTCCGCGTCAGAGCGCGCCTCAGCTGCCACCAGGTTCTGGCGGTCCCCACGGCATTCTTCCGTTCCGGGGACCGGGCTGGGCATGACGATCGTGGGTGAGCTTGCCGCCGCCAACGGTGGCCGTCTGGTGCTGGCCGAAGCATCTCCGCACGGGCTGTCCGCCCGGATCGAGTTCCCCGCGCCTGATAACCGGGTGACTCCGGGTGCAGCCCAAGGGGGTGCCCGTGCCTGAATCACCTGCCCCGGGCGGTCCTGCCGCGCAGCCGCCGCGGCGCTCCGTGCTCAAGTCAGTGCTCGCCGTCGGACTCGCCGCCTGCCTGCCGCCCGCCCTCGCCGCCTGCACAGGTAGTGACCGGCCGGAAAACCTTGTCGTGGCGGGTGGGGAGCCGGGCGGCTTCTACCTTGAATTCTCCACGCTCCTGGCGGCGGCCCTGGAACGGCACGGCGTGGCGCACCATGCCGGCGCCGTGGCCACCGGCGGAAGCCTGGACAACCTCGCGGAACTGCGGTCCGGGCAGGCCGCCTTTGCCGTAGCCCTGGCCGACGCTGCAGTCCAGCCGGATGCGGGCACAGCGGAAATTGCCGCCATCGGGAAGGTCTACGAAAACTACGTCCACTGCGTGGTGCGGAAGGACAGCGGCATCCGGGACATCACCGGGCTGGCGGGCCGCCGCGTGGCCGTGGGACAGCCCGGCTCGGGCACGTCCCTGACCACGCCCCGGCTCCTGGAAGCCGCCGGGCTTGGCACCTCAGCGGATGCCGCTGCACCATCCGCCGGAACTGCCGGCGTCGAAAACCTGGGCCTGAACGACGGCATCGCAGCCCTCAGGGCCGGAACCGTGGATGCCCTGTTCTGGTCCGGCGGTGTGCCCACCGCCGCCATCGCGGCCGCCCAGCAGGACGTGGAGCTGGGACTCCTGGACCTGGCGGGCCTGCTGCCGGAACTGCGGCGGCGTTACGGCGGAATGTATGACCGGGTCCTGATTCCGGAGGGCAGCTATCCCGGCGTGCCCGCGGTGTGGACGGTGGGGGCTCCCAACCTGCTCCTGTGCCGCCGGGATTTGGACAACGCCACTGTGGAGCGGACGGTCCAGCTGCTGGTGCACAACGCCGGCGAACTCATTCCGCAGTCCAGCCTGGGCGTCCAGTTCCTTAGCGCGGAGAGCCTCATCAACACTGCCGGAGTCCCCCTGCACCCCGCGGCCGCCGACGCATACCGGACCCTCCACGGCTGACCCAACGCCCGCTCAGCTCCTCCAACGCCCCATCCCCTCCCGCAGGAAACCACCCAACGCCCCATCACTTTCCACACGAAAGTGATGGGGCGTTTGGGAAGAAACGGCAGGATCTGATGGGGCGTTGCAGTCAGCTCCCGGAGTGGGCCTGCAGGAAGCTGTACACCTCGGTCTCGTCCACGCCCGGGAAAGCTCCCGGCGGCATCGCGGCGAGCAGGTGCGAGTGCGCGCGCGCCGAGGGCCAGGCGTTGCCGGCCCACTGGTTGGTCAACTCGGCAGGCGGCCGCTTGCAGCAGGTGGGATCGGGGCAGTTGGAGGTGGCCCGCGCGCTGGTCTCCCGCCCGCGGAACCACTTCACATGCTGGTATGGCACGCCAATGCTCAGGGAGAACTCCCCGCTGGCTGACCGCTCGGTCCGTGCAGTGCACCAGTACGTGCCCGACGGCGTATCCGTGTACTGGCTGTAGGCGCTGAACTTGTCCGGCACGTCGAACACGGCCCGGGACGTCCACGCCTTGCACGACGGCTGGCCCTCGATGGCGCCGGTGTGGTCCTGGGGGAAGTTCACGCCGTCGTTCTCATAGGCCTTGTAGATGATGCCGCTCTGGTGCGTCTTCTGGAAATGCGTGGTGATGCCCAGGTGCTTGGTGGCCAGGTTGGTGAAACGGTGCGCCGCGGTCTCATAGGAGACGGCGAATGCGTCGCGGATGTCCTCCACGGCGATTTCCTTGGCCGCTTTGGCTTTTTGCAGAAATTCCACCGTGGCCTGCTCGGGCAGGAGCAGGGCGGCTGCGAAATAGTTGGTGGCCACCCGCTGGGCCAGGAAGTCGCCGTAGTTCTTGGGCGTCTCGTGGCCCAGGACATAGTGTCCCAGGGCCTGCAGCAGGACTGAGCGGGGGTCGTGGTCCTGCCGCTGGCTCTGGGTCAGGTAAATTTTGCGGTTCTTCAAATCCGTCACGGACCGGGTGGAGTGCGGCAAATCCCCCACGTGGTGCAGGGTGAAACCGAGGTGCGCAGCGATGTCCGCGATGACGTGCTGGCTCAGCGGACCGGTGGTGTAGCCCACCTCCTTGAGGACTTTCTGCGCTTCTGCCTCGTACTCCGGGAAATAGTTCCCGCGCTCCCGCATCATGGCCCGCAGCTCACCATTGGCGCGGCGGGCTTCCTCCGGGGTGGCCACCTGCTCGTTCATCTTCCGTTCGAGCTCATGCAGCAGCCCCACCTGGGCCTCCAGGACATCCAGCGGAAGCCGCGAACTGATGCGGACTTTAGGCAGGTTCAGCGACTCATACAGCGGCCCGCGCTGGTACCGTTCCAGCTCAATTTCCAGTGCAGCGCGGCGGCTGGGCGGCTCGGCCCCGAGCAACTGGTCGATGCTGACATTCAGTGCACCCGCCAGATGCTGCAGCAGTGTCAGTTTGGGCTCGCGCTTGCCGTTCTCGATCAGGCTGAGCTGGCTGGGAGCGGTCCCGACGGCGGCGCTCAGGTCATCGAGCGTGAGACCGGCTTGCTTGCGCAGATGGCGCACGCGGCGGCCCAGCGCGAAGACGTCGAGTTCGGGGGCGGCGGCGGTGGACGGTTGCTGGGAAACGTCCCTGTTCCAGCTTGAAGGCGACATTTCTGAAGAATACGTGAAGAATCGCATTTCTTTCCATACTTTTCATCTAGAAAGGGGGTTGAAAGTGCTGAAAAGTAGTGGTCACGGAAAGAAACACCGCACCGGATAAGCCGGTGGGAGCCTCAACGGCGCGGTTCCCACCTACTCCATCCGGAGCTCAATCAAGGAGATCAACGATGACTGCAGCATTTGAGCCCACCCAGCAGACGCCCGAAGAGCAGGCCGCTGCCCTGGAGCTCGAGTGGGCCGCCAACCCCCGCTGGGAAGGTGTGACCCGGGACTACTCAGCCTCCGACGTCGTCCGCCTCCGCGGCCGCGTCTCCGAAGAGCACACCCTGGCCCGGCGCGGATCGGAAAAGCTGTGGAAGCAGCTTACCGGGGAGCACAAGACCGGCGGCTACACCAACGCCCTGGGCGCCCTGACCGGCAACCAGGCCGTCCAGCAGGTCAAGGCCGGACTCCGTGCCATCTACCTCTCCGGCTGGCAGGTTGCCGCGGACGCCAACAACTCCGGCCACACCTACCCGGACCAGTCGCTCTACCCCGCCAATTCGGTCCCCACGGTGGTGCGCCGGATCAACAACGCCCTGCTTCGCGCCGACCAGATCGAATTCTCCGAAGGCATCCAGTCCGTCGAGGACTGGCTGGTGCCGATCGTTGCCGACGCCGAAGCCGGCTTCGGCGGCCCGCTGAACGCCTACGAACTCATGAAGTCCATGATCCAGGCCGGCGCCTCCGGTGTTCACTGGGAAGACCAGCTCGCTTCGGAGAAGAAGTGCGGCCACCTGGGCGGCAAGGTGCTGATTCCCACCCAGCAGCACGTCCGCACCCTGAACGCCGCCCGCCTCGCGGCCGACGTCGCCGGCACCCCCACCGTCGTCATCGCCCGCACCGACGCCGAGGCGGCCACCCTCATCACCTCGGACGTGGACGAGCGCGACCAGGAATTCATCACCGGGGAGCGCACCCCGGAGGGCTTCTACAAGGTCCGCAACGGGATCGAGCCCTGCATCGCCCGCGCAAAGGCCTATGCCCCGTACTCCGACCTCATCTGGATGGAGACGGGCACCCCTGACCTGGAGCTGGCCCGCAAGTTCGCTGAGTCGGTCAAGGCCGAGTTCCCGGACCAGATGCTTTCCTACAACTGCTCGCCGTCCTTCAACTGGCGCAAGCACCTGGACGACGGCACCATCGCCAAGTTCCAGCGTGAACTCGGCGCCATGGGCTTCACGTTCCAGTTCATCACCCTGGCCGGTTTCCACGCCCTGAACTACTCGATGTTCGACCTCGCCCACGGTTACGCCCGTGAAGGCATGAGCGCCTACGTCGAACTCCAGGAAAAGGAATTCGCCTCCGAGTCCCGCGGCTACACCGCAACCAAACACCAGCGCGAAGTCGGCACCGGCTACTTCGACACCATCTCCACGGCGCTCAACCCGAACGCCTCCACCCTCGCATTGGTCGGATCGACCGAAGAGGGCCAGTTCCATTAGTCCCCAGCCGCCCCCTCCACTCGCAAGCTCGCGAGGGAACCCGGCGGCCGTGGCCCCTACTTACGACGGCGGTGCTTCCGTCCGGCCTTCGGAGCGGCAATGCTCTGCCTGCTATCCCCATGCCCGCCCCATGACCTCGTAGAACTCGGTCGGGGGCGGGCACAGGGCCCCTTTACGCAGGCTGTCGCATCACCGCTCCTTCGGCCTTGTGCCTGAGTCACCGCGGTGCCGCCTACCGCCGTCGAACTTCCCTTTCGTCTTTAAGGAGACTGAGATGAACAGCTTCACCGACACCTTCACGATCAATGGCATTACCCTGACCGCTCAACCGATTTGCCGGCAGGACGAGGTGCTCACGCCCGATGCCCTGTCTTTTATTGCGAAGCTGCACCGGGCCACCGCGGAGCGGCGGCAGGAGCTGCTGCAGGCGCGGCGTGCCCGGCGGGCCGATATTGCTGCCGGCGCCGACCCCCGGTTCCTGCGGGAGACCGAGCACATCCGCAACGATCCGTCCTGGCGTGTCGCTCCCCCGGCCCCCGGTCTGGAGGACCGACGCGTGGAAATCACGGGGCCGGTGGACAAGAAGATGACCATCAACGCCCTGAACTCGGGAGCGAAAGTATGGCTCGCCGACATGGAGGACTCCTCCACCCCCACGTGGCGGAACGTCATCAAGGGCCAGCTGAACCTCACCGACGCGCTGGAGCGCCGGATCGACTTCACCACCGAAGAGGGCAAGGAATACAAGCTAAAGGCGGACGGCGACCTGCCCACCATCGTGGTCCGCCCCCGCGGCTGGCACCTGCC
The DNA here is from genome assembly GCF_040702335.1 of Pseudarthrobacter sp. NPDC080039. Taxonomy (NCBI): domain Bacteria; kingdom Bacillati; phylum Actinomycetota; class Actinomycetes; order Micrococcales; family Micrococcaceae; genus Pseudarthrobacter; species Pseudarthrobacter sp. NPDC080039. Next base: position 42,939 of record NZ_JBFBKY010000009.1, read on the forward strand.
GGAGAAGCACATGCTCATCGACGGCCAGCCCATCGCCGGCGGCATTGTGGACTTCGGGCTGTTCTTCTTCCACAACGCCCGCCGCCTGCTCGCCCAGGGCAAGGGACCGTACTTTTACCTGCCCAAGATCGAGAACCACCTCGAAGCCCGGCTGTGGAACGACATCTTCATCCTGGCCCAGGACCTGCTCGGCATCCCCCAGGGCACCATCCGCGCCACCGTGCTGATCGAAACCATCACCGCAGCGTTCGAAATGGAGGAGATCCTCTACGAACTCCGCGACCACGCCGCAGGCCTGAACGCCGGCCGCTGGGACTACATCTTCTCCCTGATCAAGAACTTCCGCACCCGCGGCCCCCGCTTCGTCCTGCCGGACCGCGGCCAGGTAACCATGACCCAGCCCTTCATGCGGGCCTATACCGAACAGCTGGTCCGTGCCTGCCACAAGCGCGGTGCCATGGCCATCGGCGGCATGGCCGCGGCCGTACCCAACCGCAAGGACCCCGAAGCCAACGCCAACGCCCTGGAGAAGGTGCGCGCTGACAAGACCCGCGAGGCCAACGACGGCTTCGACGGTTCCTGGGTGGCCCACCCGGACCTGGTGCCCGTGTGCCGCGAGGTATTCGACGGCGTCCTGGGCAGCAAGCCCAACCAGCTGGACCGGCTCCGCGAGGACGTCACCCCGGACGACCGCGCCCTGATCGACGTTGCCGCCACCACCGGCACCATCACCGAGCAGGGCATCCGGAACAACATCGAGGTAGGCATCCGCTACATCGAGTCCTGGCTGCGCGGCAACGGGGCGGTGGCCATCCACAACCTCATGGAGGACGCCGCCACCGCGGAAATCTCGCGGTCACAGCTATGGCAGTGGATCTACGCCCGCGCCATCACCGACCACGGCGAGATCGTCAGCCACGAGTGGGTGGAGGAACTCCTGGACGAGGAATTCGCCCGGCTGGAACGCTTCGACGGCGACCGGTTCGAGGACGCCCGGGACATCTTCGAGGAGGTCACCCTGGCCACCGAGTTCCCGTCCTTCCTCACCCTGCCCGCCTACGCCCGTTACCTGACGGAGGCCCGTGAAAAGGCCACCGTTGAGGAGCTGGCCGCGGCCTAGCAGGAGTCACAACTTCCGTTTGCCGGGCCGGCACGCCCTTCGCAACAGGCCCCCCGAAATCCGGGGCGCCGGCCCGGCGACGGAGCGCTACCCCGGACGCCCGCTCACTTTCCCTTGAAAGTGAGCGGGCGTCGTCGTATTGGTTGCAGAACGTGAGCGGGGTTCAGGGGAACGTTCGACGGCGGACGCCGCCTTAGCGGCCCTTCGGCACCTTGCGCACGGAGAGGGTGGTGCTGGCGAAGAAGGCCAGCACCGACACCAGGATGACCAGCAGGGCGGGTGTCCACGACTCCGAGCTGTCGTGGACGAAGCCCACCAGCGGCGGGGCCACCGCGGCGAGGCAGTAGCCAAGGCCCTGGACGGTGGCGGACATCCGGCCGGCCGAGGCCTGGTCCCGGGCCAGCTTGATGATGGCGATGAAGATCAGGGTGATGCCGCCACCCTGGGCGATGCCACCGGAAGTGGACCACAGCCACCACAGCTGCGGCAGGAAAAGCAGCCCCACCGGAACGGCAAGCCACAACGTCCCCAAGGTGACCGCCACCGCCGTCGTACTCATGTACTTGGCGGCAAAGGGCACACCGAGCCCGCCCACGATGGCCAGGATCTGGAAGATCGAGGACGCGGCGCCGGCTTGGGCGGCGTTCATTCCCAGCTCATCGTGCAGGTAGCTGGGCAGCCACGCAGTGACGCCGTAGTAGGAGAAGGCCTGGCCGCCGAAACCAGCCGTGAGCCCGAACGTGGTCCAGCCGGAACCAGCCGTCCTGCCCAGGGGCGGGTCGCCGCCGTCCTCCCCCTCGGCAAGGAATGCCGTCCTGGGCCCTACCGCCAGGACCCAGACCACCACGGCGGGAACCGCAAGGACGGCGACGGCGGCCAGGGCCAGCCGCCACCCCGTCACGGCCGCCAGCGGGGCCATGATCACCGAGGTCAGGAAGGACCCGATGTTCAGCGCAGCGGTGTAGATTCCCATTGCCGTCCCCTGCCTGCGGGGAGCAAAGTCGCGGCGGATGATCAACGGCACCGCGATATTGCCAATGGTGATGGCCACCCCGATCACCACCGTGCCGGCCACCACCAGCGCCGGTCCTCCCGCGGAGCGCACCACCACCCCTGCAAGAACGCCCACGATGGTGAGCGTCACGGCGAACTCGGCACCGAACTTACGGGCGGCCAGGGAGGCAAGCGGCGCCGCCAGCGAAAAGCAGAGCACCGGGATGCTGGTCAACAGGCCCAGCATGACCGGCGAAAAGTGCAGTTCCGCCTGCATCAGGCCCACCAGGGGCGCGACGGCAACGAAGGGGCCGCGGAGGTTCAGAGCCAGCAGGCCGATGCAGGCCAGCAGGACCCAGCTTTTCGGCATACGGGAAAGGACGCGGCCGCTCACTGGGGCAAAATCGGGAATGGGCGTGGATTCATCACTCCCATTGCTATCACGCTCCGCGTTGCCGGGGTTTCAGGCACCCGCCCGCGCAGCCCTGCCATACGATGAAACTGACCCCGGGACGTAGGACACTGCGAAGGACAACCATGACGCACCGCCTAGCCATCCTCGACGATTACCAGGACGTGGCCCACGGCTTCGCCGACTTCGCAGCCCTGGAAGCGGAGGGCGTCAAGGTGACGTCATACCGCGAGGCCTTCACGTCCCGGGACGCCCTTGTCTCGGCCCTGGCGGACACCACCATGGTGATCGCCATGCGTGAGCGGACGGCGTTCCCGCGGGAGGTGTTCGAGAAGTTACCGGCCCTTGAGCTGCTGGTCACCACCGGCATGGCCAACGCCTCCATAGACCTGGCAGCCGCCACCGACCATGGTGTGACGGTGTGCGGTACCCCCGGATCGCCCACCGCGGCGCCGGAACTCACGTGGGCGCTTTTGCTGGCCATCGCCCGTCACCTTCCTGCAGAGGAGAACTCGCTCCGGGCAGGCACATGGCAGTCGACCGTGGGCCTGGAGCTGGCCGGGAAGACAATTGGCATTGTGGGGCTGGGGAAGATCGGCAGGCGGATAGCGGCCTACGGACAGGCGTTCGGGATGAACGTGGTGGCGTGGAGCCAGAACCTCACCGCCCAAGCGGCTGCCGACGCAGGCGCGCGGCTGGTGTCCAAGGAGGAACTTTTCAGGGTGGCCGACGTCGCCACCCTCCACCTGCGGCTCTCCCCCAGGACCGAGAACACAGTGGGCGAGGCCGAGCTGCGGCTGCTGGGCCCCGAAGGCATCCTGGTCAACACCGCACGCGGCCCCCTGGTGGACCAGGAGGCACTGATCAGGGCGCTGAACGAAGGCTGGATCCGCGGCGCGGCCCTGGACGTCTTCGACCAGGAACCGCTGCAGGCAGGGCATCCGCTCCTGGCAGCGCCGAACACCGTGCTTTCGCCCCATCTGGGCTACGTCACCCAGGAAAGCTACCGGCAGTTCTACGGTGGCGCCCTTGAGGACGTCACCGCCTGGCTGGCCGGCTCCCCCATCCGCACCATCACCGCCTGACCCACAGCCCGGAGCAAACCCCATGACCCACACCATCCGCACGGCAACAGCGGACGACGCCGGCCCGCTCGCCGCGCTGGCGGCCGTCACCTTTCCGCTGGCCTGCCCGCCGTCGTCGTCACCTTCCGACATTGCCGCGCACCTGGCCAACACGCTCAGTGAAGAACACTTCGCGGACTACCTCGCCGACCCGGACATCACCATCCTGGTCATCGACGCGGACGGGCAGCTCAACGGCTACAGCCTGCTGGTGGACCGGCCGGCCACCGACCCGGACGTTGCCTCCGTCCTGTCCCTGCTGCCGTCCGTGGAAATCAGCAAATGCTACGTCCACCCCGACTACCACGGGCTGGGCGCCGCCGCTGAGCTCATGCACGCCACCCTGGCGGCGGCCGCCGCATCCGGCGGCGCCGGGGCGTGGCTCGGTGTGAACAGCCAGAATGCCCGCGCCATCCGGTTCTACGAAAAGTCCGGCTTCCGGAAGGCGGGCACCAAGTCGTTCCGGTTGGGCAGCACGATCGAGCACGACTTCGTGCTGGAGCGTCCCCTGCCGTAACCGCTCACATCTCCGGTTGATGCAGCTTTCGGATGCCGGGGCCTGCCACTGCTTCCTCCAGCGGGTAGGCCAGCGGCGGCCGGGGTTCGGACAGGAGCTTCAGCCCAGGCGGGAGGCCCTCGATGGTGCCGCTCGATCCTGCGGCGCTGATGGTCACCCGGCTCGTATCCAGCAGGACGTTTTCGGCCCTGAACGAACCCACGGACTCCGGCAGGATGGGCGCCAAGTGCACCACCCCGCGGGTGAACACGGGGTCGAACCGCAGCAGGATCCGCGCAAGCTGAACCGGTGCGGCCGCCGCCCAGGCCTGCGGTGAGCATGCGGTGGGATACGGGACAGGGCCGGGAAACTCGCCGCGGTCGAATCCGCAGAACAGCTCCGGCAGCCGGCCGTCAAAATGCTCGGCAGCATCGAGGATGCCCAGGGCCACCCTCTTGGCCTCGTCCACGAACCCGTAGCGCATCAGCCCCGTGGCTACCAGCGCAGTGTCGTGTGGCCACACCGAGCCGTTGTGGTAGCTGACGGGGTTGTAGGCGCCCATGTCGGAGGCGAGGGTGCGGATGCCCCAGCCCGTGAACATCTGCGGGGACATCAGGTTTTCCATGACGGACGTTGCTTTGTCCTCGTCCACGATGCCCGTCCACAGGCAGTGTCCGATGTTTGACGTCAGCGCATCGACGTGCCGTTTGTCCTTGTCCAGCGCCACCGCAAAATAGCCCTTGTCAGGAAGCCAGAACTTCTTGTTGAACTCCTCCTTGAAGGCTGCCGCCTTGTCGGCCCAGTGTTTTTCCAGGTCCGAATCTCCGGTCCAGTGGGCCAGCAGCGACCTGCCAAGGTAGGCGGAGTAGACATAGGCCTGGACTTCGCAGAGCGCGATCGGGGCTTCCGCGATGGTCCCGTCCGCGAAATTGATGCCGTCCCAGGAGTCCTTCCAGCCTTGGTTGACCAGGCCATGATCGTTGGGCCGCAAGTATTCCACGAAGCCGTCACCGTCGCGGTCGCCGTACTTTTCGATCCATTCCAGGGCGCGGTCCGCGTGCGCCAGCAGCGGCTGGATCGCGTCCCGTGACAACCCCCACCGGCTCAACTCGCCCAGGGTGGATACGAAGAGCGGGGTGGCGTCGGCCGTGCCGTAGTACGCGGTGCCGCCCAGCGACAGGCCGGCAGTGACGCCCAGCCGCACCTCATGGGGAATGCGGCCCGGTTCCTCCTCGGAGTCCACGTCCACCTTCTTCCCCTGGATACTGGCCAGGGTCTGCAGCGTGCCCAAGGCGAGATTGGGGTTGACCATCATGCTCATGTAGGACGTGAGCAGCGAGTCCCGCCCGAACAGCGCCATGAACCAGGGCGCCCCCGCCGCGACTGCGGCGCGGTTGGGATGGTGGGCATCGAAGATCCGGAGTGAACCAAGGTCACTTTGGCTGCGGTTGAGCACGTTCTGGAAGCTGGTGTCCTCGATGCTGATCCGCGGCACGTTCTCCTCCCAGGCCAGGTGGCGCCGCACGCCTTCACGGTGGTGCGGGAGCTGGCCTTCGGTGAAGGGCTTTTCCGGGGCTTCCCCGTTGACCAGCGGCACCACGATGACGCTGGTGCTCCATTTGCCGCGGGCCGGAACGGTGACGTTGAACCGGAGCCCGTCGGTCCCCACCTCAGCACCCCGGGCCCCGATGGCGGAACCCCGCTGCTGGCCGTGCCGCGACGCTTCAATGATGAGCTTTCCATCCGTCACGGTGCGGGTTGTGTCATCGGGGCCTGTTGTCCGGCCGCCTTTCACGTCGAAGAGGTCGGCCTGGTCTGCGTCCACGAGAAGTTCGATGGCACACTCAACGGGCTCCGCGGCATAGTTCTGCAGGGTGATGTCGTCCTGCAGGCCCGGCCCGATGTGGCGGACCTGGCGCACTACCAGGGGACTGTCGAACCGGCCTCCCGGCCAGGTGGCGCGGCCGACAAATGTCGCCTCGAAAGGCTGCGGCTTTTGGGCTGACAATGGTTCGCGCCGCGAGCCGTTGATGCGCAGCACCCAGCGCGAAACGATCCGGGTGTCCTGGTAGAACGCGCCGTTCGTGCCGCCGTCGGGACTGATGTCGCCGGTCCCCGCCGAAATACAAAACGAAGAACCTTCCAGGACGGTGACGGCGCCGACGTCAGAGCCCGAGGCCTCATTATCTTCGTTCCAGGCGGTCATGGAAGGACTCCCTTCTCAGGCGGATTGCTGCCGGGGAGCCGAATGGCCGCCCGCCCCCTTAACGATTTTGGTGCACAGGCGTGGTAACCGGAACCCCTCCCGGCAATCTCCCGGCCAGCAGGTCATCAAAGAGCCTGAGATGCTGCGCCACCATCCGCCGGGCACTGAACCGCTCCTCCACCGATGCCCGGCAACGTTCCCTGTTGAGGGCTGCGGCCGCCTCGACAAAGCCAGGCAGTTCCTCCGTCCGCCCCAGGAAACCCGTCCGGCCGTGCTCCACAATCTCAGGGGCCGAGCCGATCCGCGTCCCGACGACGGGAGTTCCGGTGGCCAGCGCCTCGATCATCACCAACCCGAAGGGTTCTGACCACTGGATGGGGTTGAGGAAAGCCGCAGCCTCACCCATGAGTCGGTACTTGGTGGCATCGTCGACTTCACCCACGAAGTCCTCGTTGGGACCGAGTATCGGTTCGATGACTTCCCGGAAGTAGCGGACCTCGTCGGGCTCCCGCATCTTGACGGCGATCTTGAGGTGCATACCCACGTCCCGGGCGATGGTGATGGCCTCCAACAGTCCCTTGTCCGGGCAGGCGCGCCCCACGAAACATAGATACCCGCCACGGCCACTGCCGACAGGGACCGCGGAAACGTCCATGCCATGGTGGATCACCTGGGTGACAGGGACCTCCGGAGCGTGCGACGCCTGGTCACGGGAGATCGCCACGATGGCCACACCCTGCGCCATGGCCCGGTAGAGGTCCTCCGCTTCCTTGTGGAGGGGGCCGTGGATGGTGGTGACCACCGGGACATTGGCGGGACGGCCGGCGTAGAGAGGACCCGCCAGCGTATGGTCGTGAATGATGTCCACGTCCTGCAGCCCCTTGTAGGCCCGGATCACGTGGCTGAGCTCGGACATGGTCAAGCCAAGCTCATCCCGGGACGCGGGGCGCATGCCAGGCACCAGCGGAACGGGGCAGGTGCTTTCGGTGGGCGCCGCAAGCAGCACCTCGTGGCCGGCGGACACGAAGCCCCGCGCCAAAGTATCCACAACCCTTTCGATGCCTCCGTAGGTGCCCGGAGGAATGGGAATCCATGGTCCGGCAATAAGTCCAATTCGCATATCTGGCCTCCTGGGAAAACGAGGCCCGGACTCCCCAGCCGCCAGGCACTTCCCGCCGCGGGACATGCAGGTCCCGTGGTGTTCTATGTTTGTGGCGTCTGCTTCACCTACTTCAGAACTATTGCCCACGACGGCCCCGGCCACAAGACCTGTTTGTGGGGTATCTCATAGCGGGCGGCCGGAATGGCAGCAGCCACAGCCGGGTTGTCCAAGGCATGAAGATTGAGATCTGGTCCGACGTTGCCTGCCCGTGGTGCTTCATTGGCAAGCGCCGGTTCGAGGCAGCCCTGGCGGCGTTTCCCCACCGTGACGCCGTGGACGTGGTGTGGCGCAGCTACCAGCTGGACCCCACGCTGCCCGAACACTACGACGGCACTGAGCTGGAGTACCTGAGCAGCCGCAAGGGCATGCCGGCCCGGCAGGTTTCCGAGATGTTCGACCATGTGGCAGCGCAGGCAAAGGGTGAAGGCCTGGACTACCACTTCGACCAAGTAGTGGTGGCCAACAGCTTCACCGCGCACCGCCTGATCCACCTTGCCGCGGCCCATGGACAGCAGGATGCCGCCAAGGAACGGCTGCTCAGCGACCACTTCGAACACGGCAAGGACATCGGCAGCCGCGGGTACCTTTCCGCCCTGGCCGGCGACCTGGGCTTGCCGGCCGACGAGGTGGAGCAGCTTTTCACCACGGACAAGTACTCGGATGAGGTCCGGCACGACTTCCAGGAGGCCCGGGCCCTGGGCATCAGCGGCGTTCCGTTCTTCGTGATCGACCGGAAGTTCGGGCTGTCCGGCGCCCAGCCCACGGAAACGTTCACTGCGGCGCTCAACCAGGCATGGCAGGACGCCAATCCCCTGGTGCTTGTCAACTCTTCCGAGGCCGAAGCCTGCGGCCCGGACGGCTGCACGGTCTAGCGGATTTTACTGACACATCGCGGTAAAGTGTCTGTATGCCCAGGATTTCAGCGGCCAGTAACGCCGAACAACGCGCGGAGACCCAGCGCCGCATCCTCACCGCTTTCGGCGAGCTCCTGTTTACCCACGGGCTTCCGGGGCTGACCATGACGGATGTGGCCCGGCACGCAGGCATTGGCCGGACCGCCGTCTACAACTACTACGCGGACATTGAAGAACTCCTGATCTCCTACGCCCTGGATGAGACAGAGAAATTCCTTTCCGATCTGCGCGAGTCGCTCCAACGCCTCGAGAACCCGGTGGACCGCCTGGCGCTGTACGTCCGCGCACAGGTGGTGGACCTCTCCCGCCGCCACCTCCCGCCGGGACCAGCCATGGGGGCGGTCCTGTCGCCGTCGTCCTTTGCCAAGCTTTCGGACCACGTGGGTGAGCTCAGTGTCCTGCTGCAGGGCATCCTTGCCGACGGCATGGAGCAGGGCTACCTGCCGGTGGCGGATGTGGGCCAGCAGTCCCAGTTGATCCTGGGCACCCTGTCCTCCAGTGCGGCGAGGGGCAGCGACGAGCCGGCGGAGCTGGAAGCACGCGTGGCCAGGACCGTGCGGTTCATCCAGCTCGGCGCCGGCGCAAGGTTCGCCGACGACGGCCGGCCCATCCGCGTAGCCCAGATCCCGGCAGTGGCCGGCTGAGAGTCGCCCGGGACGTCAGGATGCTGCGGTGGGACTGACGGGCAGTTTGTCCAAGTCCGCTACTCGCCGGTTCTCTCGGGGGCAGCTGAGCTTGCCGGGTGTCTGGTCCACCAGTTCCGGCGGGACGAGCGCCTTGTAGTCCTGTGCCAGGATCACGTCGACGCTGGCGTCCGTCCGGCCGTCCTCGAAGTAGTCCGAACCCTGCAGGTTCCGCTGCACGGTGAATGCCGCCGGCTGCCCGGCCGGCCCCGACACTACCTCGGCGACACCCCGGTAGCCGGCATTGATGTTCGAAACGTTCCCCACCGCGAACTTGCGTGCCGCGAACTCATCCGCCACGGACTTGGCCAGCCCCGGCCGGCTGGTGGAGTTGAAGACGTTGAGGTTGACCTTGTCGTTGGGCGTGTAGTCGAACATTGTGGCCGGGCACGAGGCAACCGGCGTGGGGGCAGGCTCCGCCGTGGGAATTCTCAGCCGGCCATTGATGATGGCCAGCGCAGTAATAATGCCCGCGCCGATCAGGCCGATCAGCAGGACCAGCACTACTGCGTGCAGTACGCGGCGACGGACGCGGGCGGTCTCGTCGGCGTCCCTGGCCGCCTCCATGGCGGCGCGCAGCTCGGCGCCGGAAACAACATGGTGGCCATGAAGGATGCTGGGATCCTTGGCCCGGTTCCTAGCCATCGAGCACCAGGACCCTGGCGTGGATCGCGGTGCGCTGGTGCAGTGCGGTCCGGACCGCACGGTGCAGGCCATCCTCCAGGTAGAGGGTCCCCTTGTACTGCACCACGTGCGGGAACAGGTCACCGAAAAACGTGGAATCCTCGGCCAGCAGCGCTTCAAGGTCCAGGGTGCGCTTGGTGGTCACCAGTTCGTCCAGGCGCACCGGACGCGGCGGCAGGGACGCCCACTGCTTGGGTGTGTTGTAACCATGGTCGGGGTAAGGGCGGCCCTCGCCCACAGCTTTGAATATCACCATGCCACAGTAGGCACCGAGGTGCCGCAGCGAAAGTGGCAGGGCTGGCCGCCGCCAGGTTGTAGCCAAACAGTGACCATACGCCGCCCGCCGCCCCAGGCAGCACGCGGGCGGACATTCCTGCTGAGACAATGGACCCATGACAGCATCCGAGTCTCCCGCCGTGCCCGTGCCCGGAATCCGCCTGCCGTCCGCACCGCCGCTGGCGCTCCTGCTGGACGTGGACGGGCCGGTGGCAAGCCCGCTGACCCGCGACGTCAAGCCGGACATCATCCTTGACCTGGTGGCCCTTGCAGCGGCCGGAATACCGGTCATCTTCAACACCGGCCGTTCCGATGCCTTCATCCGGGAGCAGGTCATGGAGCCGATGATCGCCGCCGGGATTCCGGCAGGCACGGTCATCCACGCCATCTGCGAAAAGGGTGCCGTGTGGTTCAGCTACACCTCGGCCGGGCCCGGTCCCGTCCACGTGGACCGGGAGCTTGCCGTTCCGGCGGCGTACGGCGATGACATCCGCCGGCTGGTGGCCGAGGACTATGCCGCCCACATGTTCTTTGACGAAACCAAGCGCGCCATGGTGTCCGTGGAGCAGCACATCGACGTTCCCAGTGCCGACTACCTGGCAGAGCAGAAGCTCTTCGACGCCGAGGCCATGGAGCTGATGGTGCGCCACGGTCTGGGCGTTGTTCGGCTGGACCACCACGTGCCGAACTCCGACGACGAAGTGGACTACCGCGTCGACCCCACCATCATCTCCACAGACATCGAATCGGTGCGGCTGGGGAAGGACCTGGGCGCCAGCCGCGCAGTGGAACTCCTTGCAGCCCAGGGCATCACGCCGCAGGCATGGCGCACCGTGGGCGATTCCCGCACGGATTACGCCATGGCGGACTGGCTGCACCACAACGACCACCCCGTTAAGCACGTTGACGTGCGACCTGCGGACGGGGTGCCCAGCAAACCCTACCCGGTGCTGACCGCCGTGGACCTCGGGCTGGAGGCCACGGTGATCCACGACGACGCCGGCGGCGCCTTCCTGCGCGCCTGGCGGGAGGCGCTGGGCATCTGAGTCCCTGCCGGACCGCCGTCGCACGCCCACCGGGAGGCGCCACCGGCTCCCGAAACCTGCTGTTCCTCCGGCAGGACTATCATGCAGTTAAGAATGCCCACTTCCAGCAGCGCGGAGACAACCATTACAGAAGCACCGGTCCAGGACGAGGTCTACTACGGCGGCCAGGCGTCCGTGGAGGAACAATTTCACGCCGAGATAACGTCTGCGGCGGCGGAGCAGCGGCTCAGCCACCGGCCGGACGTCGTCCGGCACAAGGGCCGCTATGCCCTGATCAATGACACCCGGACCCCCTACCAGGCCATGGTGGAAGACCTGCTGTTCCTGCGCAATGTCCTGGCCAACGCTGACCTTTCGTACCTGCTGGTCCGCGGCAACAACGACCGGCCGGTGCTGGCCCTGGACTGGAAGGACCGGAAGAAGCTCCGGGCCGCGCTGGTGGAGGCGTGCCGCGACGAGCCCTTCTACTCCATGACGGTGGACGCCAAGAAGAAGACGTCCGTCCTGGTGGCCGACGGCGAGCTGTCCCCCAACCGGCAGGGCCGGATCTTCCGCCTGTACCGGCCGCGGGTGGAACCTGTCGGCGGGTTCGAGTTCGGAGCCTCCGCCGGCGTGCAGATTGAACTGTGGGCCTTCGAAGGCGAACAGCTGATCCTTCCCATCGAAAACTCCCTGACCCGCAGGACGCTGCTGCGCCAGGACGCGGTCCGCGGGACCGTGGAGCGCTACGGGCACACGTGGCCCACCATCGAGAACATGTTCGCCGATCACGCGAGCGACATCAGCTTCGACATCGACATCGTCTTCTCCTGGGTGGACGGCAGCTCGCCCGAATACATCGCGGCGCGCCGGGCCCAGCAAAAGGGACATATCCTGGGCGAAGGCGACGACCACGAGGCCCGGTTCCGGCAGATCAACGAACTCAAGTACGCCCTGCGGTCCGTTTATATGTTTGCGCCGTGGATCCGCCGTATCTTCATCGCAACGGACTCCCCGGCTCCCGCCTGGCTGGCAGACCACCCGTCTGTGACCATCGTGCGAAGCGAAGAGTTCTTCTCCGATCCCTCCGTGCTGCCCACCCACAACTCCCAGGCCGTGGAGTGCCAACTGCACCATATTGAGGGGTTGTCCGAGCACTTCCTCTACTCGAATGACGACATGTTCTTTGGCCGCCCCGTGGGACCGGACATGTTCTTCACCCCGGGCGGCATCACCAAGTTCATCGAGGCTGAAACCAGGATTGGCCTGGGTGAGAACGATGCGGAACGCAGCGGGTTCGAAAACGCTGCCCGCGTGAACCGCAAGCTGCTGTGGAACAGGTTCGGCCGGATCACCACCCGCCACCTGGAACACACTGCCGCGCCGCTGCGCCGCAGCCTGGTTGCACAGATGGAGGAAGAATTCCCCGAGGAGTTCCGGAAGACAGCGGCCAGCCGGTTCCGTGCGGCGGACAACATCTCGGTGACCAACTCGTTCTACCATTACTACGCACTGCTCACCGGACGGGCCGTTACCCAGACGGCCGCCAAGGTGCGCTACGTGGACACCACCCTGCGGTCCGGACTCAAGTACCTGCCCAAGCTGCTCGCCAAGCGGAACATGGACTTCTTCTGCCTGAACGACGGCAGCTTCCCTGAGGTCAGCGCGGACGAGCGCGCCGAAGTGGTGACGGACTTCCTGGAGCGGTACTTCCCCATCAAGGCGCCCTGGGAAAAGTAAGCCGGCCCTGGCCGGGGGGCCGTCAAAACCAGGACCGACCCCCCTAAGGACAGGTCCTAGCGACCGGAGGAGATCCCGAGTTTGGCGTTGCCGCGCTGCTTGGTGGTCTCAGGAATCCGGATACCTGCCTCGGCCAGCCGCCGCGCAGTCTCTTCGGGTGACACGTACTCGCCAACAGTGGGCGCACTGCCGAGGGGAACCACGGAATGCACGATCGTGTGCTCGTACACGTGTACAAGGTTGAATGCCTGGCCGCCGTCCTGCCCGCGCGTGCCTCCCACCGGAACGTTCAGGTCCTGGGTGTAGCAGGATGCGGACGCAACCGAGACGGGAACTCCGGCGAAGCTGGCGGTAGTGGAGTAGTGGAGGTGGCCGGCGAGGATGGTGCGGATATCAGAGTTTCGCACCACTGCTGCCAGCGACGCCTGGTCGCGCAGTTCCACCAGGACCGAAAGATCCAGCACGGAAGGGACCGGAGGATGGTGGAGGGCCAGGATGGTGCCATCCGGGGCCGGTGTTTCCAGCTGTTCGGCCAGCCACTCCAGCTGCGACGGGCTCAGTTCGCCGTGGTGGTAACCCGGGACCGTGGTGTCCAGGGTGATGACCCGCAGCCCGTTGATGAAGTAGCTGTGGTCCACCGGTTCATCGGTGCCGGGCTGGTCGAGCAGCCCCCTGCGGAAGTTGGCGCGGTCGTCGTGGTTGCCCATGGCCCAGATGACCTTGGCACCGAGTTCCTTGCAGGCAGGATCGACGATGGCCCGGAGCTTTACGTAGGCTTCCGGATCCCCCTTGTCAGCAAGGTCGCCGGTGAAAATCACGGCTTCAGGCTTGGCCCCGGACGCTTTGACTTCGTCGAAGAGCTGGATGAGCCTGGCTTCGCTGTCGACTGATCCGTAGAGGGGATCCGGACCTCCCAACAAGTGGGGATCGCTCAGGTGGAGTAGGAAGTGGCGTGGCCGGGGATGTTCGGCCTCGATGTGCTCCATTGCTACCTCTATGGTCGGTGGGAAGGCTCTCTTCCCTTGTACCCTTCAGTAATATTTATCCAATCAGACATTTGGCAAACATGGGGTAAATCGCCGTAGCTGATGTGGAAAAAGTTGGAAGAACTGCGCTTTTGCAGATCTCATTCGCCGAGAACGCGTTTACCCAAGCGCTTCTTCAATCGCATCGATGACCTCAAGGGAATCCGGCTCCACCGTAGGGGCAAACCGGGCCACCACGTCGCCCTCACGGCTCACCAGGAATTTCTCGAAGTTCCACTTCACGATCCCCGGCAGCAGGCCGGTCCTGAACTTGGTGAGCTCGGTGTAGAGCATGTGTTGGTTCCTGCCACGTACGTCGGACTTGGCCGTCAGCGTGAAGGTGACCCCGAAGTTCCGCTCGCAGAAATCCGCTATTTCACTGTCGGTACCGGGCTCCTGGCCAGCGAACTGGTTGCAGGGAACGCCCAGCACCTCGAAACCACGATCCCGGAATTTGCCGTAGAGGGCTTCGAGTCCGGCGTACTGTCGGGTGAAGCCGCAGTTGGATGCCACGTTGACTACCAGGACCACTTTCCCTTCGAACTGGCCGAAGTTGGTCCGGGTGCCGTCATTGAGTATCAGCGGGATCGGATAGAGGGGACGGGGGCGGCGCGTCTGCGAAAAAATCTCCATAAAGGCAATTCGTCGCCGATCCCCCGGCGTACGGGTCCCCCCGCGGGATTTCCTAGGCCGGCGGCGTGGTTGCCGCGGGTTCGCTTGCAGTAGGCGCGGGCGTGGGCTCAACCGCCGGAGGCACTGGAGTTAGAGCCGTCGGCGAAGGCGCCGGCGCGGGTGCCGGCGCCGACGTTGTGGGCGCGGGCGCCGTTGTGGGCTCGGGTGCCGGTGCCGGTGCCGGTGCCGCCATTGTGGGCGTGGGGACGGGTTCAACCGCCGTTGGCACCGGGGCGGGAGCAGGCGCAGTAGGCAGCGGAGTTGCAGAGTCAGTCGGCGACGGGCTCACCGGGTCAGTGGCTACCGGATCGGTAGGGGCAGGCGCAGTAGGCGTTGGCGAGGGAGTCGGCGTCGGCGTCGGCGACGACGTCGGCGAGGGCGACGGGCTTACCGGGTCAGTGGACGCAGGCGGAGCCGTGGACGGTGAAGGGCTTGCCGTGTCCGTCAGGGAAGGTGCCGGATCGCTGGGAGCAGGCCCTGAGGAAGGTGGCACGGCGCTTGCGGAAGGTTGCGCAGGTGGTTGGTCCGTCGTCGTCAACTGCACGCCGGGAGGCGGAAGCATTGCGCCCGTCGCCTCCCATGGCAATGGCGCGGGGGCAGGCGGCAGCACCGCCGGGAAGGGCGACATCTGGAGGCCGGCCGCAGGGAACCCGGAGCTGGTGTCCACCTGGAGGGGGATGGTCCAGCTGATCATGCCTGCGGACAGCCCCTGGCCGGGCGCATAGGACACCAAGTCCGCAAGCGGCTGGTTCAGTGCCCGGAGCTGGAGGAAGCTCCACCGCATTGGGTTGGTGTAGCGCCCGTTGAGGATGGACTCGAAATGCAGGTGGCACCCCGTGGACCACCCGGTGGTGCCCACGCGGGCGATGGCCTGCCCTGCCTGCACCCTGTCGCCGGTGTGGACACCAATGGATTCAAGGTGGTTGTACGTGGTGATGAGGCCGTCACCGTGGTCGATTTCTATGCGGTTCCCTCCACCCCAGGGATGCCATCCTGCCGCGCGGACAACGCCGGAATCCGCCGCATAGACCGGCGTTCCGCAAGCAGCGGCGAAGTCCTGGCCCAGATGGAAGTCCCCCGCTGCCCCGCTGATCGGGCTGACCCTGAACCCAAAGGGTGAACTGGGATCGAGGAACTGAAGCGGAGACATCAGGAAGCCCGCCAATGGCCTTCCCGCTGCTGCGGTTCCGACTGCCAGCAAGGAACCGTCCTGACCGAACCCTCCAATGGAAGTATGCGGGAAGGCCAGGGCGGCCTGGGGGTCGGAGAGGATGGCGGGCGGCAGGGCACTGGCGACAAGCTGGTCCGACGACGGCGGAGAGCCTGCCGCGTGCGGCTGGGGAACGCTTCCGGTCCCGGAAGCCCGGGCCGGGGCAGCAGCGCCAGGACCGGCGCCCGCTTTGACAACCGCTCCAGCCAGCAGGCCCGTATCAAGGGAGCCTGCAGAAAGATTGACGGCGCAAACTGCGGCAGCGAGAATTCCCGCCGCCGCGATGGCGCGGGCAACGTGGGAAAACGTTCGTTGGTCCGGCTTCCCCTTGCCCGGCACAGAATTTTTGCCCAATTAACTGACTCCACGACGTGGCCTGCCGCACGGTGTCTCGACGGTATGTCCCATGGGAACACAGGACGGCGGGGGTGGAAACCCCGGGACCGGACACTGCGGGTTTTTTGTGGGCCGTTAGGGGGAGGCAGCCGAATTGTCCGCCGGGCAGCATGCCGTGCTTGAACAAATGGGCAACAATGTCTCATGCGCAATGTGCTCCGTACATGGCGGGACGAAGTCAAGAAGACCTTTTCAGGCAGGGCCGACGCCCCGCCTGACTGGACGCTGCGACTTGCCGAGGGCGACGACGCGGGTTACCACCTTCCCGGTTCGGCGGTGTGGGCGGTGCACGGATCCATGACGCCAATCGTTGGAGGGATCCGCACGCTGCTCATGCAGTCGCTCCACCCGGGCGCGCTGGCAGGCGTGCATCAGCACTCCAACTTCCGCGAAGACCCGCTCCGGCGTCTGGCCAATACCATCCGCTGGATCTTCACGGTGACTTATGGGTCAACGGCGGCGGCAGAGGAGGCAACCAGCCGGGTCCGCCGCCTCCATGAGCCCGTCCAGGGCAACTACAGTGGCAACGACGGCGAAGTGCACACTTACAGCGCCAACGATCCAGCCCTGGCCGGCTGGATCCACCTTGCTTTCACGGACGGCTTCCTCGCTGCCCATAAGATCTGGGGCGGCCCCATTCCCGGCGGGGCGGACTCCTACGTCCGGGAGTGGGCCCAGGCCGGGCGCCTGATGGGCGTGGAAGAGCCGCCGCTGACCGAAGCGGAGATGCGCCGCCAGTTGGACCGTTGGTACGGGCAGCTGAGGGCTGACGACAGGGTCAAGGAAACGGTGGAATTCATCCGCAACGCCCCGCTGCATCCCCTGCTGAGGCCCGGTTACCGGGTCCTGTTCGCCGGCGCCGTCTACAGCCTGGAACCCCGTTACCGCCAGATGCTGGGACTCTCGGTTCCACGGCTTGGCCCGTCCCCCCTTCCGGTGCGGCTGGCCACGAAGGTGGTGCTCGGCGTGGTCCACCTCGCCCTGGGTGGTTTCCGCAGGCGGATGGGTCCCAGCGAAATGGCAGCCCGGGAGCGTCTGCAGCGGCTGGGAGGGCCTTCTCCCCGGGTGGCATGACCGGTGCCCCGGAGGCAAGTCCCGGGCATTAAAAGCAAGAACCCGGCTCCAGGGTTACCGGAACCGGGTTCTTGACCGGCGGAGAATGGGGGATTTGAACCCCCGAGGGCGTTAACCCAACACGCGTTCCAGGCGTGCGCCATAGGCCGCTAGGCGAATTCTCCAACTGCTTCTGAATCAAAAGCAGGTACTAGATTACCTGAAGTTTCCCGCATCGCCCAATTGGCTCCGTTGATGCGGTTTCCGGGGGCCTGTCCCAGGCCCCTGCCAGCCCCATGCCCACTGCCGCTTAACGTGAAAATGGACGCCCCCAATGCGCCCATTCCCTGTTGCACCGTTGAGCTGCCGGGTCCGTCCCGTTCAGCCAGGCCACACAGCTCACAACCTTGAGATTGCCACAATCGGTGTACATACCAATGATCGCGGCTGGCGCAGTGATACGCAATGGATTTCCGCAATGTCCCTGGCCTGTGAAGCGCAGGTGGGCAGCCGTCGGCCGGCCGTCGACTTGGCGAAAAGCCGATTCGAGTCGCGCCGGATGTTCGGGTAAAGTATCTGACGGCCCCTCATGTGGCGTCATCCTGTTGAACTCCCCCAGGACCGGAAGGTAGCAAGGGTAGACGGGCTCTGGCGGGTGCATGGGGGGTCTTTACTATTCCCCCACAGGGCGGCATGATGTCAGCCCGGATTGGTAGGGTTTTCTCTGTGACAGTTACTACCGCCCTGTACCGCAGATACCGTCCCGACTCGTTCGCTGACGTTATCGGGCAGGAGCACGTCACCGAGCCCCTGATGACGGCTTTGCGGAAGAACCGCGTCAATCACGCCTACCTTTTTTCCGGCCCCAGGGGGTGCGGAAAAACAACTTCCGCCCGAATTTTGGCACGCTGCCTGAACTGTGCCCAGGGCCCCACGGATACCCCCTGCGGGACCTGCCCCAGCTGCATCGAGCTGGCCAGGGGCGGCTCCGGTTCCCTGGATGTCATCGAGATCGACGCCGCGAGCCACGGCGGCGTTGACGACGCGCGGGACCTCCGCGAGCGCGCCACCTTTGCGCCAGTCCGGGACCGCTACAAGATCTTCATCATTGACGAGGCCCACATGGTCACGTCGGCCGGGTTCAATGCCCTGCTGAAGATCGTGGAGGAGCCGCCGGAACACATCAAGTTCATCTTCGCCACCACCGAGCCTGACAAGGTCATCGGAACCATCCGGTCCCGGACCCATCACTACCCCTTCCGGCTGGTGCCGCCAGAGCCCCTGATGGCCTACCTGGAACTCCTGTGCCGCCAGGAGAACGTCCCGGTGGCCCCCGTTGTCCTGTCGTTGGTCATCCGGGCCGGCGGCGGTTCCGTCCGCGACTCCCTCTCCGTCCTGGACCAGCTCATGGCCGGCGCCGGACCCACCGGGCTTGACTACGAGCTGGCCGTGGCGCTGCTTGGCTACACCCACGCGTCACTGCTGGACGACGTCGTGGAAGCCATCGCCGCGTCCGACGCCGCCACCGTCTTCCGTGCCGTGGACCGGGTCATCCAAACCGGCCATGACCCCCGCCGCTTCGTCGAGGACCTGCTGGAGCGCTTCCGCGACCTGATCATCGTCCAGGCCATGCCGGAGAGCGCCCATGCCATCCTGCGGGGAATGCCGGCGGACCAAATCGCCCGCCTCCAGAACCAGGCACACAACCTTGGAGCAGCGGAACTCTCCCGCGCCGCAGACGTCACCAATACGGCCCTGACCGAAATGACAGGTGCCACGTCTCCGCGGCTGCACCTTGAACTGCTCTGCGCCCGGATACTGCTGCCCAGCTCCGAGCAGAATGAGCGCGGGATGGCTGCCCGGATCGACCGGGTGGAGCGGCGCCTGAACTATGCCGGGAACGACGTCGCGGCTCCCGCCACCCCAGTGCCTGGTGTCAACGCGGCGCCGGTGGCTGCAGCGCCTGCAGCAACGGCAACGACTGAAGACCCTGCCGCGGCGCCTGCCGCCTCCGCGCAGTCCACACCCGGCACTCCCGAGGCACCGGCTTCCGTGCGGGTTTCCGACCCCACCGGAGCTGCGTCACCCGAAGCTCCGGCCGCCACGCCGGCAACGGACGGCCACGCCGTTCCCGCGGCTGAAGCTTCCCGCAGCCCTCTCACCCCACCGCGGGTAAGCACCAGCGACTGGCCTGTGGAGGAACAGGGACACCCCCGCACACCACAGGGCCCTGCTGCGCCAGGAACCACGCCCGCGGCAGCACGGCAGACGCCTGCAGCGCCGCAGAACAATGCAGCACCGCAAAAAAACAGCACCCCGCAAAGCAGCCCCGCGCCACAGAGCACCCCCGCGCCACAGACGGCCGCCCCTCAGCCGGCGGGCAGCATGCAGGCATCCGGCAACAACGAGCCGGCACTGCGCCAGGCGGCACCTGACCAGGGAGCCCCGGCACACTCGGCGCCTCCCGCGTCCCCGGCCATGGGTGACGTGGAGGTCCTCCGCAGGGCGTGGCCTGACGTCCTGCAGGCGCTGTCCAAGATCAAGCGCAGCACCTGGGCCCTTGTTGAGCCCAACGCGCAGGTCAGCGCCTTTGACGGCAGTGTCCTCACCCTGTCGTTCACCACGTCCGGGCTTGCCGGGGCCTTCGGCAGGGCGGACCACTCCGACAACCTGCGCAAGGCTATCCATAAGACTGTTGGCATCGACTGCCAGATCAACGCGGTAGCCGGCGGCGGCCCCAGCCAGGCGAGCTCTGAGCCAAACCCAAAAGTGCCCGCCAGCCCGGTGGTTCCGGCCACTTCAGCTGACGTTGCATGGGGGCTGGCTCCGGCTCCCGCCCAAGCAGCTCCCCCGGCTGCTCCTGCCGCCGCGGCGCCGGCACCAGGAGCTGCGGCGGCTGCAGCCCAGGCTGCCACGCAAGGCAGGAGTACCGGGGCCTTCAGTACAGCCGCCAGCACGACTGCCGCGGCACGCTCCGGAAGCACTGCTGTTGCAGCCACCCCGGCGGCTACCCAGCAGGCCGACACCCCGGCGGCGGATTCCCCCGCCTCCCCCTCGCAAGGATTGCCGTTTGGGTCCGGGCCCCACGGGGACGGCGACCAGGGTACGGATCCCGCCCGGGCCGCTTCCGGCAGCCCTGCAACCGGACCAGGCACCGACTCCGGCATGTCGCCGTCCCCGTCAGCCGGCGGCGACTACTCCTACTCGGATGACGACTGGGGGCCGCCCCGGGATGAGGACGCTCCTCCCCTGGACGAGGAACCGCCCATGGATTGGGAACCCTCGGGAGGCTCTGCAAGCCGCCCTGCCTCATCTTCTGCAACTGCAGCCAGCCGGCAGCCTGCGGGCGGACGCGGGGAGCCTGCGTCAGGGCCCCCCGGAAGTACGGCCGTCAGTGCGCCGATGGATAGTGCCGTACAACCTGCCCCCCACACCACGCGCCAGCCGGCGGGCACCGTGCATGACCCCTGGACGCGTGCCGTGGAACAGGCGCCGGGCATCTGGGTGGTGGGAGACAAGAGCAACGTAGGCGCCAAGCACGCGCCATCTTCCACGGCTGAAAACATCGGGGAACAGGCCTCCGTCCCGCACTACGCACCCGCCACGGCCCAGGTTCCGCCCTCGATCCCCGCGGTTCCGGTCGCACCGGCTGCGGATACGGTTTGGCAAGGCCAGGGCGTTGTAACTGCCTCTGGCAACGGTCATGGGGAGCCGGGTGCCGGGGGCTACCACGAGCCGTCCCCCGAGCACGCCCCGGCACCCGAATTCGCCATGGCCTCGGCCGGCGCCGCCACGGTGGCACCGGTCCGCGTCCCACCGTCCTCCATGGCACCGTCCCCTGTTGCACCGTCCCCTGCCGCACACTCCCCTGCTGCATCTGCTCCCGTTGCGGCGCCGCCCACCCAGGCCCCCGCGGTCGCACCGGCAGCGGGACGAACGGAAACACGGCAGAGCCTTTACCAGCGGTTGTCCAACAGCCCTGAAGCTGAAGCCGGCCGGGCCAAGGCGCCTGCCAGGGCCGCTGCCCAAAGCACCTACGTCCAGGACATTCCAAGCGCTGATGATGAGACCATCGAGGAGTCGGGGGTATTTGGCCGCGCCGCCGTGGAGCGCATCCTGGGCGGCAAGCTGATCGAGGAGCGGTCACTGGACGGAAGCCCGGTCCCGCCCCGCTATTGAGGACACTCAGGCCCCCACGCCTTGATCCTGCCCTGATCCACCCGCCATCCATACCAAACTGAAGAGGGAAACGTGTACGAAGGTGCTGTCCAGGAGCTGATCGATGAGCTCGGACGCCTTCCCGGAGTAGGGCCCAAGTCCGCGCAGCGGCTGGCGTTCCACATCCTCGAGGCCGACCCCCAGGACATGAAACGGCTGGTGGAAGCCATCACCACCGTCAAGGAACGCGTCAAGTTCTGCACCGTCTGCGGCAACGTCACGGAGCAGGACCTGTGCAACATCTGCCGCGACCCGCGCCGCGATCCCGCCATTATCTGCGTTGTGGAGGAGTCCAAGGACGTTCTGGCGGTGGAGCGTACCCGTTCGTTCCGTGGGCGCTATCACGTGCTGGGCGGAGCGATAAATCCCATCGCGGGCGTAGGACCTGAGCAGCTGCGGATCCGCGAACTGCTCACCCGCCTCAACGACGGCGAAATCCAGGAGGTCATTATCGCCACGGACCCCAACCTGGAGGGTGAGGCAACGGCCACCTACCTGGCCCGCATGCTCAAGACCATCGGCATTGCCGTCACCCGCCTTGCCTCCGGCCTGCCGGTCGGCGGGGACCTGGAATACGCCGACGAGGTCACTCTGGGCCGTGCGTTCGAGGGGCGCCGCAACGCCCTGGGCTGACGCACCCCGCTGCCGGCCGCCGTCGTACTCCTTTGTGGTTGAACCTGATGTCCGCTGCCGCAGCGTACCGGGCGTGGGCCGGTATGTGGTCACAATTAAACGTCCCTCCGGGCACGGCGATAAACTGTCCCAAGGAATGCCGCGCCGTCCCGGCGTCAGGCCGCCTGGCCTCCAGAACTCCAATTGATCCAATGAAGGTACGCGCATGAGTACGCCCACCACCGAAGTGCACAACGCAACACAGCCGCAGGTGGCGCCCGCCGCCGGAGCGGTGACCAAGCAGCTCATTGTGCAGAAATTCGGCGGGTCCTCCGTGGCGGACGCGGACGGAATCAAGCGTGTGGCAAGGCGCGTGGTCGATGCCCAGAAAGCCGGCAACGAGGTGGTTGTGGTCGTCTCGGCAATGGGTGACACCACGGATGAGCTCCTGGACCTCGCCGCGCAGGTGACCGATTCCGCGCCCGCCCGGGAAATGGACATGCTCCTTTCGGCCGGCGAGCGCATCTCCATGGCACTGCTGGCCATGGCCATCAACAAGCTCGGCGCCTCCGCCCAGTCCTTCACCGGCTCGCAGGCGGGCATGATCACCGACGGAATCCACGGCAAGGCACGGATCATCGACGTCGACCCGCACCGGATCCGCACCGCCCTGGACAAGGGCAACATCGCCATCGTGGCAGGATTCCAGGGCATGACCCGGGCCACCAACGAAATCACCACACTGGGCCGCGGCGGCTCGGACACTACCGCCGTGGCACTGGCGGCCGCCCTCGACGCCGACGTCTGCGAGATCTATACCGACGTGGACGGCATCTTCACCGCGGATCCGCGGGTGGTTCCGTCTGCACAGAAGATCGACACCATCTCCAGCGAGGAGATGCTGGAACTCGCTGCTTCCGGCGCCAAGATCCTCCACCTGCGGTGCGTCGAATACGCCCGCCGGTTCGGCGTGCCGCTGCACGTCCGCTCCTCATTCAGCCAGCATGAAGGCACCTGGGTCATCCCCAGCGCCGACGACAAGATCACCACTCAAGAGGGAGTTGCCTTGGAGCAGCCAATCATCTCCGGCGTTGCGCATGACCGTTCCGAAGCGAAGGTCACCGTTGTTGGTGTCCCGGACATCCCCGGCAAGGCCGCCGCGATCTTCCAGGTGATCGCAGACGCACACTCGAACATCGACATGATCGTGCAGAACGTGTCCACGCACGGCACGGGCAAAACCGACATCTCCTTCACGCTTCCCATCGTGGAAGGCGCCGACGCCCTGGCCGCCCTCCACGCCGCACAGGACCAGATCGGCTTCGAGGCCATCGAATACAACGAGCAGATCGGCAAGCTCTCGCTGATCGGCGCCGGCATGCGCTCCCACCCCGGCGTTTCCGCCACCTTCTTCAAGGCACTGTCAGACGCCGGCATCAACATCAACATGATCTCCACGTCGGAAATCCGCATCTCCGTTGTGACCCACGCCGATCTGCTGGACGAAGCCGTCCGCGTGATCCACAAGGCGTTCGGGCTCGACACCGAAAGCGAAGCGACGGTCTACGGCGGCACCGGCCGCTAGGTTAGCCGCGAAAAGCCGGGCTGCCTTTCCCTGGAAGGAAGGGCAGCCCGGCTTTTGGCATCCCATGAGCGTGTCATGGCGGCCTGGAAAAGTCAGCTTTCGCGTTCCAGGTCTTCGCGGCGAACTGCGT
This sequence comes from Pseudarthrobacter sp. NPDC080039, assembly GCF_040702335.1. NCBI lineage: Bacteria > Bacillati > Actinomycetota > Actinomycetes > Micrococcales > Micrococcaceae > Pseudarthrobacter > Pseudarthrobacter sp. NPDC080039. The sequence continues at coordinate 66,675 of NZ_JBFBKY010000009.1, forward strand.
AGTGGTGGCCGGTTGAATCGGTCTCGACCACGAAATGCGACAGATCCTCTTCGGAGGCCTGTTCAAATTCATCGTGTTTGTGCACGACGGGCGTATCGGCGTCGAGTCGGGTGGCAGGACCAAACAAGAAGCGGAGCCTCTCGGTCAGGCCCATGAAACTGTCGAGGACATGTGCCACTGTTTCCACCCCCTTCCCGAAGCTCGGGCGAAAGCGCATGTGACTCCAAGGGGAGCCAGTGCCCTCATTTTATGCCCGGGGCCGGAAAAAGGCGCCGGCGCAGGGGACGGGAATTACTAGCGCAGGGATCGGTCTTCGGGGTTCTTTGGCACTACGTAGGTGCTGCCGTCGGACCTGGTGATGGTTTCCCACTGCCGGGTCTCCGCCTGGCGCTGGGCCAGAAGCCGGCGGTTCTCTTCAGTCATGTCGTGACCGAGTGCCGTGCGGCTGGCGGGGCCGAAGATGGCCCGCAACTTCCCTGTGGCCCGCATGAAGCGCTGGGAGGCATTGCCCCTGTCCGCGGACTTGTCCCTGCCCATGAAGAGGTTCCTTCCACTCACCGTTTACCAGTAACAAATGTACACTAATGATTAGTGCACTAACAATTGGAGGATCCATGACCGCCACAGCGGCAGCGAATGCAGAGACAACGCCCACGGCAGACCCGGACGTGGCGCGGGAGGAGGATCTGCTGCTGGAACACCAACTCTGCTTTGCGCTGACAGTGGCAGCGCGCAGCGTCGTGGGGGCCTATAAACCCGTGCTTGAGAAACTCAACCTCACCCATCCGCAGTACCTGGTGATGCTCTGCTTGTGGGAGGACAGCCCGCGGACCGTACGGAACATCAGCGAGGCGCTGGCCCAGGAACCGGCCACCATTTCCCCGCTCCTCCGCAGGCTGGAAGCGTCCGGACTGGTCACGCGCCGCCGCGCCGACGGCAACGAGCGCGCACTCGCCGTCGAACTGACCCCGAAAGGCGCTGCCCTGCGGCAGGAGGCGCTGCGGGTTCCGGGCACCATGATGGAGCGGCTGGGCCTGACCCGCAAACAGGTCGCCGAACTGCACGCGTCCATGATGGGCCTGATCGCCGCCACCTCCGCGTAGCTGTCCCCGTGTGCGGGACGCCGACCGCCGGCCCGCGCCAAGCGACTAGAATTACTGGACGAAGGAGAGGTGGCCTGATGCGCAATTTTCGGATGCTCGCAGCAGTCCTGGCATTGGCCGCCGGACTGGTCTCCGGTTGCAGCGGCACTCCGGACAGCGGGACCTCCGCGTCGGGGGCCTCCTCCACCGGATCCGCAGCGTCCTCCCCAGGCGGCGGCCCGGCCACTCCCTCCCCGGACACCGAAACCTCGATTGCTGCACCCGCTCCCGCCACTTCCCGGCCAAGTGCCGGCGCCGGGCAGGGAAACGCTGAACTTGCCATCACCGTAGTTCCGTCCCAGGGCGCGCCGGAAGTCGACTACACCCTGGTGTGTTCCGCCGGCACGCCGGCCGCGGAAAGCAGCCACCCGAATGCCGCGGCAGCCTGTGCAGCACTGAAGGCAAATCCTGGCATTGCTGCCCCGGCCCCACCGGGAACCGCGCAGCCCTGCACCCAGCAATACGGCGGCCCCCAGACAGCCACCATCTCGGGCGTGGTGGATGGTGTTGCCGTGGACTCAAAGTTTGCCCGGACCAACGGCTGTGAGATCAGCGCCTGGAATGCCGCAAAGGACGTGTTGGGCGTTGCCGGTGGAGCCTCTTAAGGTCCTGGCGCCGGATGACGCACGCGCAAGGGAAGAAACCCACATCCGGCGCGTCAGCCGCTACGCCGATCCCTATCTCGCACGCCGGTCAGCCGGCCGGAAACATCCGGTGGAGGACTTCCTTTTCACCTACTACACCCAAAAGCCCGGCCAGTTGAAGCGGTGGCACCCTGGTGCCGGAGCAGTCCTGACAGGCAGTCAGGCAGCCATGCGGGCGGCCTGGAAGCATTACCGGACGCTCGACGACGGTGAACTTGCGTCCCTGGGGCTGGCTGCGGCAAGTACCGCGGTCACTTTCGATCGGGACGCCTTCCTGGCCGACCGCAAGGAAGCAGTGGCCTTCGCCGGCATTATCCTCCGCGGCACGGCGGCACGGCCGGCGCAGTTTGGCTGTTTTGGGCTGCACGAGTGGGCCATGGTCTACCGTCAGGACAAGTTCGACCTCCGCCACGAGTACCTGCAGCTGCGGCTGGGGGCTGCTGGCACCGACAAGGTCGTGGAGGACAACAGGATCCGCTGCACCCACTTCGACGCTTTCCGGTTCTACACCCCGGACGCCATCCCGCTCAACGAGCATTCGCCCAGCCGCGAAACCCAGCGGCACATGGAGCAGCCCGGTTGCCTGCACGCCAACATGGACCTCTACAAGTGGGCCTACAAGTTGCTGCCCGCGCTGCCCAGCGAACTGGTTATGGACTGCTTTGAACTGTCCTGGCGGATCAGGGCGATGGACATGCAGGCTTCCCCCTATGACCTGGCCGACTGGGGCTACCCTGCCATCCCCATCGAGACGCCCCGAGGCAAGGCCGCCTACGTGGAGTACCAGCGCGCCTTCGCGGACGAAGCGGCCCTCCTGCGGGAAAGGCTTGCCACGGAACTTGGAGCCATGTCTGGGGGACCACCCCGGTGATCGACCTGACCATCAGCATCCGGGAGGACAGCAACGCCCCGGAGCACGTCTTCCGACTGCTGTCCCTGGACGGCAAGCCGGCTGCCGGGACCACGGTGCCGCAGCCGGTGGCGGCATTGGCGGCCGTGGAGCGGTTCGGCGCAGACCTCTTCTTCCCCAAGCCCGGGCCGCCCAGGCTATGCACCCAGCAATACGGCGGCCCGCAGGTGGCCGTGGTCACGGGAACATTCCATGGGCGCACCGTCCACTCGACCTTCACGCGTACCGATGGCTGCGAAATCGCCCGTTGGAAGGCCATGGCACCCTTGCTGGGCGGGACGGCTGCCTAACCTTTGGCAGGACCGGAAGCTGCAGGAACGAAAAAAGGTCCCGGGCGGTCTCTCGACCGCCCGGGACCTCCCCCCAGACCTTTCTGATCAGATACCCGGGCTGGTCAGGTGCCCGGCACAGCCTGGGCCAGATCAAGCTGTGGCGCGCCCGCCGGCGCAGGGGCAGTGCCCTGTCCCGCCTGGACGTTCACCCAGGTCCTGATGCCGTTGCTGCCAAGGCTCAGCCGGGAGAGGTAGGAGCCTTCAGCGAGTCCCGTCCAGTTCAGCGTCGCCGAGGTGGCGGTTCCGTTCGGTGCCGTGATGGGGTTCGGGTTCACCGTAAGGTTCCCCGCGTCACCGGCGAAGGTCACCGCCTGAACGGAGGCAGTGGCCGGTCCGTTGTCAGGCGTGGCGTACAGGTTGGCCACCACGTAGTAGGTGCCGGCCTTCGGCGACTCCAGGTCCAGGAACTCACTGGCCGACGCCGTCGCCACCTGGATGGGGGTCAGGCCGCCCGAGCCGTTCGGTGCGTAGACCACCATGTCCCAGTCGACGTCGTTGGACTGCGCCTGGATGCCCAGGCGGGCAAAGGAGGCGCCGGCGGGCACCTTCACCTGGAGCAGGGCGTTGTGCGCGTCATTCGTGGGCGCGTACCCGCCCGGGGCCTTGGTAACGGCGGTCTGGCTCAGCGGGGCCAGGCCCTCCACTCCAACGGCGATGGGGCTGTCCGAGCCGGATACCAGTTCCATGGTGCCGCTGCCGCTGCCCGTGGCCGAACTGAACGAGAAGGACGGCGCGATCTGGGCGTCAACCGGACGGATGGCCACCGGCGACGTCACCGTCCGGGGCCCCTTCCAGGTGAGGCTTCCGGTGCTGAACTTGCCCACGGGTGCACTGACATTCCGGATGGTCACGATCACTTCGCGGGTCTGGCCTGCCTTGGCGAAGTTCAGCGCGTTGGGTTCCACGGTGACGTTGAAGCCCGGCATGTTCACCTCGGGTCGGTACATGCCCGGCACCAGTGCGGTGAGCTTGCGCTTCACCTGGACTTCGCCCACCAGACTGCCCAGGGCGATGGAGGGAAGGTTGAGGTCACGGGCAGCGATGGAGCCAGCCTGCGGAGCCCCGGTTTCCACGCCCTGGCCGTTGAGGAAGCCGAGCCAATCCTGGATGCCGGAGTCGTACACCAGGCCGGGGTCGAGGACCCGGGTGGAATCGACGTGTCCGGCGCCGCCCTGGAACGGGTCCGTGTTGGGTGAACCGTCGGCGTTGACCAGCGGGTAGGCGGTGGTCATCATCGCGGACTTCACCATGGCGGGGGTCCACTTGGGCTGCTTGCCCAGCACCAGGGCGCCGAAGCCTGCGATGTGCGGTGCGGCCATGGAGGTGCCCGACATGAAGCCGAACTGGTCACCGTGGTTGCCGATGGTGGAAACGCCGGCCAGGACATTGACTCCCGGAGCGGAGATGTCCGGCTTCAGCAGGTCACCGCCGGAGGCAAGTGTGGGGCCCCGTGACGAGAATCCCGCAATCTGCGGCGCAGGGGCAGGCGGCAGGCCCGTCAGATCGCCCTTGACCAGGCTGACCGTCAGCGCCGGATTGGCTTCCAGCTTCGACTTCAGCTCCAGGCTCTTTGGTGCATTGACGTGGACAGTGGGGATGACGTGGTTGTCGGCGTCCTCCGAACTGCTGGTGAGGTTCACCAGGATCATGCCCACCCCGCCCTTGTCCAGGACTTCCTGGCTTTTGGCGGTCCTGTCCACCACGCCGCGGTCACAGACAACCACCTTGCCGGCCACCTTGGTGGCGTCCAGGGTTCCCGGGCCGCAGAGGTTGGGGTTTGCCGCACCCGTGGCAGCGGCGGCCGCGGCAAGGACAACCGGCTTGTCCGCCACTTCAGACTTCATGATGGACGCTCCGCGGTACAGCGATCCGTCGGAGACCTTGACCGTGCCCTGCAGGTCGCTGGGGAAGGTGGAGGCGGCCACCGTGGTCAGCCAGGGAGAGGCGTGGTTCACTGTGGAGGCCGTGGGGCCTGAGTTCCCGGCGGAGGCGGAGACAAAGATTCCGGCGGCGGCAGCGTTCAGGAAGGCCAGGGCGACCGGATCGGTGGTGCTGTTGTTGTTGCCGGAGATGGAGTAGTTCAGGACGTCGACGCCGTCCTTGATGGCTGCGTCAACTGCCTCGACGGAGGCGGAGGAGTAGCAGCCTCCGGTGTCAGGGTTGGTGTCCTCCCAGCAGACCTTGTATACGGAGACTTTGGCTGCGGGGGCAATACCCGAGCTCGTGCCGAAACTGGCGCCGTCGATCACCTGCTCAATATTGGCGTTCCCGGCCGCCGTGGTGGCCGTGTGGGTCCCGTGGCTGCCGACATCCACTGGGGAGATCTGCTCTTCCGGCGCACGGTTTTCCGGTGGCACGTACTGAAGGAAGGAATCGGCGAAGTAGCGGGCACCGATGACCTTGGAGTTGCAGAGCGAACCATCAAAGGCCGCTCCGGTCCCCTGGCCCTTTTGGCACTCCCCTTCGAAGGTGGTGCCATCGGCCTTGAGCATGGCGATCTTCCCGTCGCCGGTGCGGTATGGGACACCAACCTGCGCGGCCCCCTGCAGCGGCTTCAGCGCTTCGCCCTGCAGGAAGGGGTTGTCCGGCGCGTAGCCGGAATCGATGACGCCCACCACCACCCCCTTGCCGGCGTTGGCTTCGCCGCCGAGCTGCGTGGCCCAGACGCCGTCAGGGCCGGTGAGCTTGAGGAAGTCGGTGGTGGTGTAGTCAGGCTTGTTTTCGACGTCGGGCGCCACCACCAGGACCCTGCTGTCCCTGGACAGCGCGGCGGCCTGCGTTGCGGTCAGCTCAGCGGTAAAACCGTTGAGCGCTGCGGTGTACTGCTTGGCGGGGGTGACCCCCTGGGCTGCTGCCACGTCCCGTTGCTGGTTTCGCAGGTGGGCGTCATATGCCTTGAAGTTGGGGCTGGCGGCGTCCAGCTTCCTGCCCTGTTGGGGCTTGGTTGCCCCCAAGCCTGCGGCTCCCCCTTCGTAGGCAGCGGCGGCCGGGCCGGCGAGTACCACGATGTACCGGCCGTCCTTGAACTGGCTGTCGCTTGTGGCGGAGGAAGCGTTCCCTCCCCCTTGGCCATCCGGCGCGGCGGATGCTGGTCCTGCGGCCAGCGAGCTGAGAATAAGGGGCAACCCGACGGCCAGGGCCGCCGCCTTCCGGAGTCCCCCAGCCCGCAAGGGGCTCTTTCCAGTTGATTTCACGTGCAACCCTTTCACCATGTGCCGCCCAGCCTTGGCGGGCGCCCGAACGACTGGAACCGCAGAGAGGATTACAAACCTTGTAATCCTCTGAGACCAGACTGTTCACAGAGTACAGACTGAGAGCGTGATATGACATAGGGCACATTCTCGGATTTTCTGCTTGTCATATGTGCCCGGCGGCGCGCGGCGGAACACGGAAAAGGGCGGCCCCGAAGGGCGCCCTTCTCACGGGTGGGGAATCAAGGCAGTGCGCTAGTGGCGCGGAGTACGCACCACGTCGCTGATCCACTGCCGGGTTTTTTCGTCGACAGGGCCTGCCACCCGCGTTTCGCGGGCCAGTCGGTCCGCCTTCACCTTCTGGAACACCATCCTGCCCAGGCCGGCAAAAACCGCCGCGGCAACCATGGGCAACAGCACGGACTTCGATTTCTCAGCCATTCAGCAATAGTAGTGAAGGGCTTACGGCAACTCCAGAACCCCACCTGCGTGCTGCCCCTGGCCCGGTCGCTGCCAGGGTTCCGCTCGCTGGATCTGCCGGATGCAAGGGGGGTTCGCCGGGGCCGGTAGAATGATAGGGCAAGCTCGCGGAGCGCCCGTCCACCATGTCCCCCGACACCCCGGTACGGCGTGAGACGGCACCACTCCGCTGCGCCCTTACCCAAGCTCACGCACAGGAGTTACCGGATGCCCCGGATCGTTGTTGACGTCATGCCCAAGCCCGAGATTCTGGACCCGCAGGGGAAGGCAATCGTTGGCGCTCTCCCCCGGCTGGGCTTCACCAGCTTCAGCTCTGTCCGCCAGGGCAAGCGTTTCGAACTGACGGTCGACGGCGAGGTGACGGAGGAAATCCTGGCCCAGGCCCGTGACGCAGCCGAGACCCTCCTGTCCAACCCGGTCATCGAGGACGTCGTCAATGTCGAGGTTGTCGAGGCCTGAGATGACTGAACTTCCCCTGATCGGCGAGGCTGTCGCTGTTGCGGCGGAGCCGCGCCTGGCCGGCGCCCGGATCGGCGTCGTCACCTTCCCCGGCACCCTGGACGACCGGGACGCTGCCCGCGCCGTGCGCCTGGCCGGTGCCACCGCCGTCGAACTCTGGCACGGCGACGCCGAACTCGGCGACGTCGACGCCGTCATCATTCCCGGCGGATTCTCCTACGGTGACTACCTGCGCGCCGGCGCCATCGCCCGGTTCGCCCCGCTGATGTCCAAAATCATCGACGCGGCGAACTCCGATGCCAAGCTGCCCGTCCTGGGCATCTGCAACGGCTTCCAGATCCTCACGGAATCGCACCTGCTGCCCGGTTCGATGATCAAGAACGACCACCTCAAGTTCCTCTGCCGCGACCAGGTGCTGCGGGTCGAAAACACCGACACGGCGTGGACGCTGGACTACCAGGCCGGTCAGGAAATCACCATCCCGCTCAAGAACCAGGACGGCCAGTACATCGCTGACGAAAAGACCCTGGACGCCCTTGAGGCCGAGGGCCGCGTCGTGTTCCGCTACGTGGGCTTCAACCCGAACGGCTCGCGCCGCGACATCGCCGGCATCTCCAACGCCGCCGGCAACGTGGTGGGCCTCATGCCGCACCCCGAGCACGCCGTGGAGCCGGGCTTCGGCCCCGAATCCCTCCACGGGATCGGCGGTTCCGACACGGACGGCCTGGGCTTCTTCACCTCCGTATTGAACAAGATTGTGGGAGGCGACAAGTGACCACCGAAACCAGCAAGAAGTTCAACATCGACACCGTCGAGAACGCCTCGAAGACCCCGGACACGGAGCTGCCCTGGGCCGAGCTGGGCCTGAAGCAGAACGAGTTCGACGAGATCGTCAAGGTCCTCGGCCGGCGTCCCACCGGCGCCGAGCTGGCCATGTACTCCGTCATGTGGAGCGAGCACTGCTCCTACAAGTCCTCCAAGAACCACCTGCGCCAGTTCGGCCAGAAGGTCACCGAGGAAATGAAGAAGGACATGCTGGTGGGCATCGGCGAAAACGCCGGCGTGACCAACCTGGGGGACGGCTGGGCCGTGACCTTCAAGATCGAATCGCACAACTCGCCGTCGTTCGTTGAGCCCTACCAGGGTGCCGCGACCGGCATCGGCGGCATTGTCCGCGACATCATCTCCATGGGCGCCCGCCCCGTTGCCGTCATGGATCCGCTGCGTTTCGGCGCCATCGACCACCCGGACACCGCCCGCGTCATGCACGGTGCTGTGGCCGGCATCGGCGGCTACGGCAACTCCCTGGGCCTGCCGAACATCGGCGGCGAGATGGTGTTCGACTCCGTTTACCAGGGCAACCCACTGGTCAACGCCCTGGCAGTGGGCGTCATGCGCCACGAGGACATCCGGCTGGCCAACGCCTCCGGCAAGGGCAACAAGGTGGTCCTGTTCGGTGCGCGCACCGGCGGCGACGGCATCGGCGGTGCCTCCGTCCTGGCCTCCGAGTCCTTCGACGACACCAAGCCCTCCAAGCGCCCCGCCGTGCAGGTGGGCGACCCCTTCGCCGAGAAGGTCCTGATCGAATGCTGCCTGGAGCTCTTCAAGGGTTCGCTGGTGGAAGGCATCCAGGACCTGGGCGCAGCGGGCATTTCCTGCGCCACGTCCGAGCTGGCCTCCAACGGCGACGGCGGCATGCAGGTTGAGCTGACCTCGGTCCTGCTGCGCGACCCCACGCTGACCCCGGGCGAAATCCTGATGTCCGAGTCGCAGGAACGCATGATGGCCGTTGTCACGCCGGAGAACGTGGAAGCGTTCGAGGCCGTCATGGACAAGTGGGCCGTGGAGTACTCCTGGCTGGGCGAGGTGACCGATACCGGCCGCCTGATCATCACCTGGGAAGGTGACGTGATTGTCGACGTCGATCCCCGTACCGTGGCGCACGACGGACCGGTCTACGACCGCCCGTACGCCCGCCCCGAGTGGCAGGACGCCGTCCAGGCCGATACCTTCACCGGCTCGGTGCAGGACACCGGCCGCCCGGCCGCTCCGGCCGAGCTGGCCAAGGCCGTCACCGAACTCGTGGCGTCACCGAACATGTGCTCCAAGTCCTGGATCACCAACCAGTACGACCGGTACGTGGGCGGCAACACCTCCATGGCGTTCCCGGACGATGCCGGCGTGGTCCGTGTGGATGAGGAAACCGGCCTGGGCGTTGCCCTGGCCACCGATGCCAACGGCCGCTACACCTACCTCGATCCGTACCACGGCGCACAGCTGGCGCTGGCCGAGGCCTACCGGAACGTTGCCACCGCGGGCGCCATCCCCATGGCCGTCAGCGACTGCCTGAACTTCGGCTCCCCCGAGGACCCGGACGTCATGTGGCAGCTGGCCGAGGCCATCCGCGGCCTGTCCGACGCCTGCATGGTGCTGGGCATCCCGGTCACCGGCGGCAACGTCTCGCTGTACAACCAGACGGGCACCACCCCCATCCACCCGTCCCCCGTGGTGGCGGTGCTGGGCAAGCTCGACGACGTTGCGCGGCGCACGCCGTCAGGCTGGCGTGAGGACGGGCAGGCTATCTACCTGCTGGGCACCACGGGTGCCGAGCTGGACGGTTCCGAGTGGGCCAACATGCGCGGTCACCTGGGCGGCCAGCCACCCAAGGTGGACCTTGAGGCCGAGCGCGCCCTGGGTGAGATCCTGATCAACGCTTCGCGTGATGGCATGATCGACTCCGCTCACGACCTGTCAGAAGGTGGCCTCGCCGCTGCCCTGGTGGAGTCCTCGCTGCGCTACGGCGTCGGTGCCCGGATCGCCCTCCAGGATGTCATGGACCGGGACGGAGTGGACCTGTTCACGGCGCTCTTCTCCGAGTCGCAGGGCCGTGCCGTGGTGGGCGTTCCCCGCTCGGAGGAAGTCCGCTTCACCGACATGTGTACCGCCCGCGGCTTCGCCCACACCCGCATCGGCGTTGTGGATGCGGCAAGCGGCAAGCTGGAGATCAACGGCGTGGACGCCCTGTCCCTCGATACCCTCCGCGAAGCCCATGAAGGGACGCTGCCGAAGTACTTCGGCTGATCCTCCCCACCGCCACCCCAACCATCGATTGCTCCGTACTTGTCGTTTTGAACACTCAGAACGACAAGTACGGAGCAATCGTTTTTAAGAACCCCTGCGCCAGCCTGCCTGTGCCAACGCAACCAGCACTTTGGCTGCGGCCGGCTTCGCATCGTTCACCATGTGCCGCCTGGAAATCCTGACCTCCGTCCACCCCACGGCGGCGTACCGTTCAGAGCGCGTTATGTCCCTGGCGATCTGGCTTGCGTCGCCATGGTGTTCGCCCTCGTACTCGATCCCGATCTTGTATTTACGGTAGGACAAGTCCGGCTCATGATGCCTGGTGCCGTCATCAGTGATGATCGGGACGTTCAGCTCCGGCTCAGGCAGCCCCGCACGGACAATGGCGAGCCGGAGCATCGTCTCCTGCGGTGAATCCGCGCCGACCCTAATAAGTTCCAAAGCCTCTTTCGCCTTCCGCAGCCCCCGCTTCCCCTTGTGCCGGTCAACAATCCGCTGCAGATCCGCTATAGAGCACAGCGGCATGTCCCGGCCCTCGAACTCCGGTCTGGGAACGCGCACGCAGCTATCCCCCATGGCCACGACTTCATCCACGGACAACAGCTCCGCCATGTCAAGCCACGTCCGCTCCGGCGTTGTCACCGGAAACCCGAAAATCCCGGTGATTTCCTCCCGATACAGCTTCATGCGGTGCACAAATACGTGGGGCCTGTCCAGGTATGCTGCTCCCTCGGGACGGATGAGGTGATACACGTCAAGGGACTCGTCCTGGCGCCGTTGCGGCAGCGCATAGAGCTCCGCGGCCGTTACATGCGAGGCCGCGCAAAGCTGATTTACCTCAATAAATGGCCGGACTCGCGTGACCAACGGAAGCTCCGTCATCGTGCCTTCCATCCTGATCCCCCTGCCACGGTGTATCAGTGAACGGTGGCGCCAGCGGCGTGGCGAGACTCCGGCATCCGAAGCATCATCAAGGGTAAACGGGCGTCCCCGGAGTTCCTCCGGCAGGGGGTGTGGAGTCCTCATCGATTCATCAGAGCAGAATCCCAGAGACCGTGCAGAAGTTATCCACACCCTTCATCGACTGCTGAGTACTTGTCGTTTTGTAGCGTCAAAACGACAAATACTCAGCAGTCGATGATGGCTAGTCCTCGCTGTGCAGCTCCCGCTGGCGGACGCTGAGCAGCTCAATCTCCGGCCGGCCTGCAATGAAGCGTTCGACGGCGGCGAGCACCTCCACGAGGTGCGCCCGGTCGGCTGCCACCAGCCCTGCGCCGAGCTGTGTACGCCGGTACTGGCTGTGGTCCCCCACCTCGGCGACCGACACCTCGAAGCGGCGTTTGAGTTCAGCCAGGAGCGGCCGGACCACGGAGCGTTTCTCCTTCAGGCTGTGTATATCCCCGAGGAGGATGTCGAACTCGATCCAGCCGATCCACATGGCCGGGCCTTCCTTAGTCGATGGTGAGCTCACCCATCAGGTCCCAGCCTTCACCCTCGAGCTGGCGGCTGACGATCCTGGGGGTCTCGGCGAGGGCCTGCGGCATGTCCTCCATAGCCTTTTTGAAGTGCGCGCTGTTCACGTGGTCGCCGGCGGCGTCATCCTTGAAGGCCTCCACCAGGACGTACTCGTTGGGGTCGTCAAGGCTCCGGGACCAGTCGAACCACAGATTGCCCGGTTCCTGCCGCGTGGCTTCGGTGAAATCTGCCACCAGGGCGGGCCAGCGGTCGGACCAATCGGGCTTGACCTTGAACTTGACGACGATAAAGATCATGGGGTTTTTCCTTCCGCGGCGAGACTGCGTGCCCCTTCAATGTACCGGGAAGTAACGTACCGTTGCGTCGCCCGGGTCACCAGGCCTCCGGCGGCGTAGAACCAGTTGGCGGGCCGGCTGAAGGCGCGGATCCTCAGTCACACCTCTCCCTGGCTGTCGATCTCCACTTCGAAGGATTCCTCCCCGCGGGCAGGGTGGCCCGGCAGCGTGCCGTACCCAAACCCTGCGGATTGGGGGACACCGTCGGCGGAGGGTTCGTGGACCCAGACCACCTGGCAGGGGGCGGGCAGGCGGAAGGGTCCGACGCCGAATCCGCTCACCACGCGTGCCCCGCGCGCTGCCCGGGGTGAGTCGGCCTGGACCTGCAGCCCGGCCCGCCGCTGCAGCTCCCAGCCCAGGATGCCTTCCGCAACGCGGCGGTATACGTCCAGGCCGCTTCCCAGCCGAGTTTCCTCCAGGACACGGCCATGTCCTTCCGGGGCTGTGCCCTGTTCGGTGCTTCCCACTCCCGGATAGTCGAGCTTGGCTGATCCCTTGTCAGTCATTGCTGCCTGCCCTTTCGAGGCGCGCCCACCCCAATTGTTCCTGCTGCTTCCGGCTCAAGCCTGCCACGACCAGGTCGTACGAGTCCTCCACCATGTCCCGGACCATCCCGTCCGGCAGGGAGCCGTCCAGACGGACGCCATTCCAGTGGGTCTTGTTCATGTGCCATGCGCCGGTAATCGCCGGGTGCACGGCACGAAGTTGCACCGCCAGGGCCGGCTCGCACTTCAGGTTCACGTAAAAATCGCGCTCATCCATGGATGACAGGGCAAACAGCTTGGCCTCGTGGCGTGTTCCGCCGGCGACGTGGGCACGGACCTTGAAGACCGAGGTCTCCGGTCCGAACGGAAAATCCTCGTAGGCTCCGGGGAACGAGAGACAGATTTCCCGCAGCGAATCTGGGTCCATAACGGAAGCCTATAAAGCGGACCGGCTCGGTGCTAGTCTGCGAGGATGTCACGCGACCAGGGAGCCATACCTGTTCTGGACTTGAGTTCCGCCCGGCAGCCGTACGGGTCTTTCCGCCCTGAGTTCATTGAGGAGCTGCGGCACGCCACCCACGATGTCGGGTTCTTCCAAATCACCGGGTACGGCGGCCGGACGGGCCAGGCCGAAGAGCTCCTGGACCTGGTCCGGCGCTTCTTCAGACTGCCGCTGGAAGAGCGAATGAAGCTGGACAACCGCCTGTCGCCGCACTTCCGCGGCTACACGCGCATGGGCACGGAGGTGACGCAGGGCCGGGCGGACGCCCGGGAGCAAATCGATTACTCACCGGAGCGGGAGCCGGTCAGGGACTATCCGGACCACCAGCCCTACTGGCTGCTGCAAGGCCCCAACCTTTGGCCGGATGACACCTTCCCGGAGCTCAGGCCTGCCGCGATGGAGTGGGCGGAACTGATGTCCGAAGTTGGCATGGAGTTGCTGCGGGCCATCGCTGTTTCGCTTCAGTTGCCCGAGGACTACTTCGATGAGCCCTTCCGTGATTCACCCGCCTGGATGGGAAAGCTGGTGCACTACGTGGGCGGAGTAGTGGAAGCAGCTGGAGACCAGGGCGTTGGCTCGCATGCGGACTATGGTTTCGTGACCCTCCTGCTGCAGGACGGCGTTGGCGGGCTCGAAGTGCTGCCGCCCGGCACCAGCGAGTGGCTGCCGGTGGAACCCCTCCCCGGGGCGCTGGTGGTGAACCTTGGCGAGATGCTGGAAGTAGCCACGGAAGGATACCTTGCGGCCACCGTCCACCGCGTGCAGGCCCCGCCACCCGGCGTGGACCGCTACTCGGTGCCGTTCTTCTGGTCGCCGCGGCTTGATGCGGTCATCGAGCCCCTGCCGCTGGCTCCGGAACTGAAGGCAGCTGCCCGGGGCATCACTGATGATCCTGCCAACCCGCTCCTGGCGTCCTTCGGCATGAACATGCTCAAAGGCCGGATGCGCGCGCACCCTGACGTCACCGAACGGCACTATCCGGAGCTGCTCAAGCGCCAAGGTTCGTGAAGCGCTAAAGGTTGTACTTCCACGCGAGCTGTACCGGGCAGGCGTTCATCACTACGTCCAGCCCTGCGGCCTTGGCGCGTTCCGCCGCTGCCTCGTCGATGACCCCCAGCTGCAGCCACACGGCTTTTGCCCCCGCAGCAATAGCCTGGTCCACCACGCCGCCCACCTTTTCCGAGTTAATAAAGCAGTCCACGACGTCGACCGGCTGCTTCTCCGCGGGGATGTCACCGAGGGATTGGTACCCGGTTTCGCCATGGACGGCATCGCCGCGCAGGTTGACGGGGATGATTTCCATGCCGAGCCGGTCGCGGACGAACAGCGAAACATCGTAGGCCGGGCGCGCTTCATTGGTGGTCAGACCGACGATGGCCCAACGTCCTTTGGTTCGCATAAGGCGTTCGGTTACTGCAGGATCATTCGTGTGGCCCATGGGGCCAGCCTACGTGAACTACGCCGGGCACCGCGGAAACCGCCGGGCGGTTGTGCCGCCCCTCCGCTATTTCGCCGGGGTAACGCTCTTCTGGCCACCGCCCTGTGGGCCCGCTTCCCCGGACTGTCCCTGGGCAGGCGCCGGACCGGCGTTGCCCGGGGAAGTGTCCGGCTTCCGGCCCGCAGGACCGGACGCGCCGCCGCTGTTTGCCAGGGCAGTCGCTGCCGGAAGTTCAGCCTTTCCTTCTTCTGCGGCGCCCGCCCCTGCCGGCGTCCCATTCGCCGCTCCGGGGCCCCGGCCGTCCGTGCCGCCGCCGTTTGTGTTGCTTTGCGGTGCGGCAGCGGCGGATCCCGCCGCGCAGTTTCGCACACCGATGCCGGCGTTGCGGCGCAGCGGACCGGGGCATGCTGTGCCGTTGTGGCCACCCTGACGCCGGAGGAGCTTCGAGGACAGGTCCGCGGCGTCGTCCACCAGATGGGGCGCCGGGACGGAAGCAGCACCGGGAAGGTCGCCGTCCGCCGCGAGGGTGGGCCCACGGTAACCGGAAGCCACCGCGGACGTCCCGGTGGTGGAACCCCTCCACGGAGCCCAGTCCTCCAGCAGGTGCTCCACCGCACTGGTACGGGTATTGGTTGAACTGGCCGCCACGCCGCCGACTCCGAGTCCCATTCCTGCCACCAGGACCAGTCCCAGCGCTGTGGGACGGTGCCGGCGACGACGGCGGCGCGCCAGTTCGTCTCCGGTTTGGGTACCCGCCTTCCGGCCGTCAGCCGGTGTATCCGGGGATTCGTCGTGGACAGCCTTCTCCGGGCTGGACAGTCCGCCTGCGGCAATCAATGCGGCGAGCTCCCCACTGGGTGCCGGCGCGGGCAGCGAGGCCAGGGAACCCAGCGAGAGCAGGGCGTCACGAAGCTCCGAGTCCTGATCGAAGCCGGATTCAAGGAGGATGCCGTCAACAAGCGTGACGAGGTTGTCCCGGGAAGATGTCATGGGGTGAGGTACTCCTTCACTTCCTTGAGTTCCCGGAGTTTGAGCAATGCGCGCCGCTGGAGCTGCTTTACTGCACCGGCACTCTTATCCATGGTCTCCGCCGTCTGCTCCACTGTCAGGCCTCCCACCAGGCGAAGCGACAGCACGTCCCGCTGCTCCCGGGGCAGCCCGTCGAGGAGCGCCAGGACTTCCCGGGGCGAGATGCGCTGCAGGGCTTCCTTTTCCGCCGAGCTGTCTTCGCGCTGGTCCGTCGCTGCCTCGAAGGGCAGCCTGACGGGTGTCCGGCTTTGGCGGCGGTGGTCATCCACCATCCGTGCATGTGCAACCGAGAAAATAAACGTCCTCAGCCCGGCGTCCCCGCCATGCACCGTGTGAAGCCGGGGAAGGACGGAAAGAAACACTTCCTGCATGGCGGCCTCCGGATCCTCGACTCCCCGGGCGGTGAGATAGCCCAGGACCTGTGATGCGTATGTCTTGTAGACGAGGCTGAAGGCAGCAGTCCCGGAAAATGACCGGTCCGGGGCCCCGTCTGTCTGTGCATCGGTCACTGACGTGGTGCTTTCCGTCAAGAAGGGTGTTGGCAAGGCAGGCGCTCAGAACATTCGGAACGCTGCCCTTACCTTACCCTCCGGTAACCACGCCGCCGGAACCGCCACGGCGCCGGGAAGAAGCCATCGGCCGGGGGTCCGCCACGATGCAGCCAACCATGCGGAAAGACAAAAGAGCCGGCCTGGAACGTGATGGGGGACAGGTTCCAGACCGGCACTTCATAGGGGTAATCGCTGAACCGCCCGGAAGGGTTACGCGAATCCCAAAAACTTTTTTCGAAGTTTCTCCCGGGCGGTCAGCGGGTTGCCGCCCGGGTCCAGCGGGGCAGCGTCGCCTGCCGCCGGGGCACCCTGGCCAGCGTGAATGCGTGCAGCCTGGCGGGCATGCGCTCCTCGCCGCAGGCGGGTTCGACGGCGGCGGACGTCCCGGCCGGGACGTCGGCACCGGCTGCAGGGGTTACGGCTGCGGGACGGGAGGATGTTCCAGCGGGGCAAAGGTCTGTGACCAGGCCCGTTCCCGCACATTCCCGTGCCGCGGCAATCCCGGCCGCCACCGCTGCCTTGTCCTCAAACGGGCCGGAAACGGCGATCACCGTCCCGTCCGGGGCCAGCAGCCGGAACCGGAAGAACGACTCAGCGTCGACGAATGCTTCAAATCTTCCGGCCATGACGATCCTTCCTTGGGCACCAGGGGGTAGTACCGAGTGTGGCCGCGGCGCCACCACACTCACAAGACCGTCCGCGTTAAGCCTGTGTAAATTGCATGCCACCGCGGCAGAAGACAAACGGCAGGCCACCCGCCAAGGTGCCTGCCGTCGTCGTAATACCCACCCGTTCCCAGGCGGCATGTGCCCGGAAATCAGTCGTTGATGAGGTCGTTCACCACGATGGTCTGGTCCCGGTCGGGGCCCACGCCGATGGCGGAGAAGCGGGTTCCGGAGAGCTTTTCCAGTGCCAGCACGTAGTTCCGGGCGTTCTCCGGGAGGTCCGCGAGTGTGCGGGCGCCGGTGATGTCCTCGGTCCAGCCGTCGAAGTATTCGAAGATCGGTTTGGCGTGGTGGAACTCGGTCTGGGTCATGGGCATTTCGTCGTGCCGGACACCGTCCACGTCGTAGGCCACGCACACTGGGATCTGTTCGATGCCCGTGAGCACGTCCAGTTTGGTGACGAAGTAGTCCGTGAAGCCGTTCACGCGGGAAGCGTGGCGGGCCAGGACCGCGTCGTACCAGCCGCAGCGGCGCGGCCGGCCGGTGTTGACGCCGAATTCACCGCCGGTCTTCTGCAGGTACATTCCCATCTCGTCGAAGAGTTCGGTGGGGAACGGACCCGCACCGACGCGGGTGGTGTAGGCCTTGATGATGCCGATGGAGCGCGAGATCCGGGTGGGCCCGATGCCGGAGCCAACCGACGCGCCGCCGGCGGTGGGGTTGGAAGAGGTGACGAACGGGTAGGTGCCGTGATCGACGTCCAGGAACGTGGCCTGGCCGCCTTCCATCAGGACCACCTTGCCTTCGTCCAGGGCGGAGTTCAGGACCAAGGTGCTGTCGATGACCAGCGGGCGGAGACGCTCGGCGAAGGACAGGAAGTACTCCACGATCTCATCCACCACCACGCTGCGGCGGTTGTAGACCTTGACCAGGAGTTCGTTCTTCTGGCGCAGTGAGCCTTCCACCTTCTGGCGGAGGATGGATTCGTCAAAGACATCCTGGACGCGGATGCCCAGCCGGGCCACCTTGTCCATGTAGGCGGGGCCGATGCCGCGGCCGGTGGTGCCGATGGCGCGTTTGCCCAGGAAGCGTTCGGTGACTTTGTCCAGGACCTGGTGGTACGGGGCCACCAGGTGGGCGTTGGCGGAGACCCGGAGCCGGGAAGTGTCCGCGCCGCGGGCCTGAAGTCCGTCGATTTCCTGGAAGAGGGCCTCGAGGTTCACCACGCAGCCGTTGCCGATAATGGGGACCGCGTTGGGGCTGAGGATGCCTGCCGGCAGCAGCTTGAGTTCGTACTTTTCACCGCCCACGACGACGGTGTGCCCGGCGTTGTTGCCGCCGTTGGGCTTGACGACGTAGTCAACACGGCCGCCCAGCAGGTCGGTGGCCTTGCCTTTTCCTTCGTCGCCCCACTGGGCTCCTACGATCACAATTGCTGGCATGGGATCCTCCCCCATTCGTTCGGGCTGCCCGCGTCCGGCCACCAAGTGGCGGGCCCGCACAGCGCCGTTCATGAGAATGCCCCGAACATCCGGCCTTCGCCGCGTTGGGACAGCACAGCGAAGCAAGAGTTCCGGGGCTCTTACCACCCAAGTTTAGCGGATATGGCACTTTATCCACCGTTTGGCCCGCCGCAGCCCTTCACGCATCGAGGGGCAACAGGGGCGGCGTGCTATTCGTCCCCAGCCTCCCCGGCCGGCCCGGAGATCTGCCGGCGAGGAGTCCCGGAAGGACGGCCGTCCGCGTTGAGCATGGACACCACCAGGATGTTGGCCCGACACAAACCAAAGCCGATTTGCCCGGACCCTGCCCTCTGGATTTAAGTGAGAGGGAACCATCCGGAGCGGCCGAGAGACCTGGCTTGATGACGCCGCAGCAACCACGGTTCGGCAGATCGCTGCCGGCCGAAGGTGCTACTGCCAGGACCGATGGAAAGGAAGTTCCAGCATGCCCAAGAACACCGACCACATCCGCGTGACGCACGCCGGCTCACTGCCCCGCACCCCTGAGCTCATCGCGGCCAACGCAGCCAAGGAAAGCAACGGGCTCACCCCGGAGTTCCTTGAACTGCTGGAGGCTTCCGTAGTGGATGTAGTGCAGCGCCAGAAAGACCTGGGCATCGACATCCCCAATGACGGCGAATACGGGCACACCATGTCCAGCACCGTTGATTACGGGGCCTGGTGGAATTACTCCTTCGCCCGGCTCGGCGGGCTGGAACCCACCAACGTGGACCGCTGGGCGGAGGCCGAAGTGCGCCGCTCGTCCCCCGGCAACGTGGTCCTGACCTCCTTCCCCGACCGGCGCGACCGGCAGGCCTTCAACGAGGCGTACAACGATCCTGCCTCCGGTATCCTCACGCACCGGAAAAGCGTGGCACAGCCCAAGATTGCCGGTCCCCTGACCTACACGGGCCACGACCTGGTGGCATCGGACATCAGGAACCTGAAAACCGGGCTCGCTGCCGCGGGCCTCACCGAGGGTTTCGTCGCCTCCCTCTCCCCCGGCTCGTGCGCCCGGGTGGCCAACGAGTACTACAAAACGGACGAGGAACTGGTCTACGCGTGCGCCGATGCCATGCGGGAGGAATACAAGGCCATCATCGACGCCGGCCTCACCGTCCAGCTCGACGACCCGTCCCTGGCCGAGAGCTGGGACCAGATCAACCCCGAGCCCTCGCTGGAGGACTACCTCAAGTTCATCCAGCTGCGGGTCGAAGCCACCAACTGGGCGCTGCGGGACCTTCCGCAGGAACAGATCCGGCTCCACGTCTGCTGGGGCTCCTGGCACGGCCCGCACACCACGGACATCCCGTTCGCGGACATCATCGGCTCCGTCCTGCAGGTCAACGCCGGCGCTTACTCCTTCGAAGCCGCCAACGTCCGCCACGAACACGAGTGGCGCGTATGGGAGGACACCAAACTGCCCGACGGCAAGGTCATCATTCCGGGCGTCGTTTCACACGCCACCAACGTGGTGGAGCACCCGGACCTGGTGGCAGACCGCATCGTCCGCTTTGCCGACGTGGTGGGCCGGGAAAACGTGATCGCCTCTACCGACTGCGGACTGGGCGGCCGTGTCCACCCGCAGATCGCATTCGCCAAGCTGGAGGCACTGGGAGAGGGCGCCCGCCGCGCCACCCAGCGCCTCTGGTAGCCGGCAGTATATTCCGGAGCGCCGGCTGTTCCTTCCATCACCGGGAAGGGCAGCCGGCGTTTCGCTTCCGGGGGCTTGCTAAACTGGGGAAGGCCGGCGAGCTCCGGCCCACCCCAATCAACCGCCACCGACATGACGCGCGCCCGCGTGCCCGTTTCGGTGTCGGCAGCAATGCCAATCCCCGCAGGAGAACCAGCCCTTCATGACAGCCCTGGCCCCCGAAACATTCCACGAACAGCTCATGAGCCGCCGCTACGAACCCAGCGTCGCCGCCGTCAACGAACTGTGCGACTCCCTGCAGGAGGCCAAGCCCGGAACCACAGTTCCCTATGTGGACCCCATGCATGACGTGGAGGAATGCCGCATCATCAGCCTGTTCTCCAACATCGGCGAGGCGGATCCGTCCGGGTTCATCACTCCCGGCGACCAGGATGCCGCTACCCGCATGCTCGGCATCCAGTGGAAGCTGGGCCTGCGCCCCGAGTTCGTGATGCCATGGAACGTCCACCCCTGGCACGTCCCGGGCGAAGCCAACGGCAAGTTCACCCCGGACCAGGTCCAGGCGGGCCTGAAGCCCCTGCTGAAGTTCCTGGCGCTGGTCCCCCGGGCCTCGGTAATCGTGGCACACGGCACGGAAGCCAACCGGCTGGCCAACCTTCTCCTGAAGACCGAAGTGCCACTGCTGTGGCGCCGCGGCCTGAAGACCTACAAGGTCCGCTCACTGAGTGGCCGCGCATTCGCCGGCTCCCCGGCGCGCCAGGAGGAGTACCTCGAGGACATGCGGACGGCCTACGCAGACGCCATGGCGCGCACGGGCATCGCCAACAAGGGCTAGCCAGGGTTTCGACAGGCTCAACCACCAAAGACGACGGCGGCCGGTCACCTTTCATCCGAAAGTTGACCGGCCGCCGTCGATATATGGAGGGGCCCTCCGCCGCCGAGGTTTCCCTGCCTGGGCGGAGCGAAGCCTGGGAGCCGGTGGGGACCTAGGAGCCCTCGATGGCCGCCTTGGCTTTGGGGTCGGAATCGTTAAGGAACTTCTCGATCCGCTCCGGCTCATCCGCTTCACCGATGGCCGCCGAAGCCCTGCCCAGGGAGTAGAGGCCCCGCAGGAAACCGCGGTTGGGCTCGTGCTCCCAGGGGATGGGACCCACGCCGCGCCAGCCGTTGCGGCGCAGCGCGTCCAGGCCGCGGTGGTAGCCCACACGGGCATAGGCGTAGGAGTCAATGGTGCGGCCCTCGGCCCACGCTTCCTCGGCCAGGACGGCCCAGAGAAGCGAGGACGTGGGGTGCTTTTCCACCAGGTCCAGGGCCTCGTGCCCGGCCTCCAGTTGCCCGTACACCTCGGTTTCGGCAGGCAGGAGCGTGGGCTCCGGACCCATCAGGTTCCGGCGGAACTCATCCGACATTTAGAAGGTCTTTCCGGCCGAACCGAGCTGCTTGGTGGCTTCCACCACTCGGGCTGCCAGGCCGGCCTCAGCGGAGGCGCCCCAGACGCGGGGGTCGTAGGTCTTCTTGTTGCCCACTTCGCCGTCCACCTTCAGGACGCCGTCGTAGTTCTTGAACATGTGGTCTGCCACGGGACGCGTGTAGGCGTACTGGGTGTCGGTGTCGATGTTCATCTTGATCACGCCGTAGGAGACGGCGTCGGCGATCTCCTGGTCGGAGGAGCCGGAGCCGCCGTGGAAGACCAGGTCGAACGGGTTCTCCTTGCCGATCTTCGCGCCCACCTGCGCCTGGATGTCCTTGAGGATCTCCGGGCGCAGCTTGACGCCGCCGGGCTTGTAGACGCCGTGCACGTTGCCGAAGGTCAGGGCGGTGATGTAGCGGCCGTTCTCGCCGGAGCCGAGGGCGTCGATGGTGGCCAGGGCGTCTTCCACCGTGGTGTACAGCTTGTCGTTGATGGCGTTCTCAACGCCGTCTTCCTCACCGCCGACGGTGCCGATCTCCACCTCGAGGATCATCTTTGCGGCGGCGGTGCGCTGCAGCAGGTCCCGGGCGATCCGCAGGTTCTCCTGCAGGGTCTCTGCCGAGCCGTCCCACATGTGGGAGTTGAACAGCGGGTTGCGGCCGGCCTTGACCTCGGCTTCGGAAGCTTCGAGCAGGGGCAGGACGAAGCCGTCCAGCTTGTCCTTGGGGCAGTGGTCGGTGTGCAGGGCAATGTTCACCCCGTAGTTCTTGGCCACTTCGCGGGCGAACGCCGCGAAGCCCAGGGAACCGGCAACCATGTCCTTGGTGGACGCGCCGGACCAGTAGGCGGCGCCGCCGGTGGAGACCTGCACGATGCCGTCGGACTCCGCCTCCGCGAAGCCACGCAGTGCCGCGTTCAGCGTCTGCGAGGACGTGACGTTGACCGCGGGGAAGGCGAATCCGCCGGCCTTCGCGCGGTCGATCATCTCGGCGTAGATCTCTGGGGTTGCAATGGGCATGCTGGCTCCTCTGCTGAGTTTCGTCTGTGGGTGGATAACCCTCAAGTAGACCGCTTACGGCTTGGCACCATCCTAGCCATTCCGGGGCTTGGAGTGTTCTGGATTACGCCCCGGGGGCTTACACGTGCTGGTTGAAGACGTGCCGGCGGATCCAGGCATGCATGGCGATGGCTGCAGCGGAGGCTGCGTTGATGGAGCGGGTGGAGCCAAACTGTTCGATGGACAGGGTGGCGACGGCGGCCTCGTGGACTTCCGGCGTCAGGCCGGGGCCCTCCTGCCCGAAGACCAGCACGCAGTCGCGTGGCAGGTCGTAGGTTTCCAGCGGCACCGAGTCCGGGAAGATATCGACTCCGATGATTGCCAGATCCTCCCCCTGCGCCCACTGGACAAAGTCCTCCACGGTGGGGTGGTGGCGGACGTGCTGGTAGCGGTCGGTGACCATGGCTCCGCGGCGGTTCCACCGCCGTCGTCCGATGATGTGGACTTCCTTGGCAAGGAAGGCGTTGGCGGTGCGCACCACGGTGCCGATGTTCAGGTCGTGCTGCCAGTTCTCGATGGCCACGTGGAAGTTGTGCCGCCGGGAATCCAGGTCCGCCACGATGGCCTCGTGTTTCCAGTAGCGGTACTTGTCCAGCACGTTGCGCCGGTCCCCGTCGGCGAGCAGGTCCGGGTCCCAGTGGCCGCCCTCGGGCAGCTCGCCTTCCCAGGGCCCGACGCCGACCTCCGCCTTTTCGGGTTCGGCGTCCCCGGGCTGGTGGTTGGGTTCGTCAGTCATGCCGGGCGTTTGGTTCACCCTTCAACACTAGACTGGACTCTTCGGGCAACCATCACGACGCGGAGGCAGGCATGGCAGAAGAGGACCAGGTGGCAGGCAACCCGGCGGTTTACCGCAGCGGGCAGGAGATTGAGTGCTGGCTGACGGACATGGACGGAGTCCTGGTCCACGAAAACCAGCCCATCCCGGGGGCTGCCGAACTCATCCAGCGCTGGGTGGATACGTCCAGGCGCTTCCTGGTGCTGACCAACAACTCCATCTTCACGCCCCGCGACCTCGCCGCCCGCCTCCGCTCGTCCGGCCTGGAGATCCCCGAAGAGAACATTTGGACCTCCGCCCTGGCCACGGCCCAGTTCCTGAAGGACCAGGTGTCCGCCGGGGGCTCGGAGTCGGGCAACCGCGCCTACACCATCGGCGAGGCTGGGCTGACGACCGCGCTGCACGAGGCCGGCTTCATCCTTACCGACCAGAATCCGGACTTCGTGGTGCTTGGCGAGACGCGCACGTACTCGTTCGAGGCGATCACCACCGCCATCCGTCTGATCCTCGCCGGTGCACGGTTCATCGCGACCAACCCGGACGCCACGGGCCCTTCCAAGGACGGCCCCATGCCCGCCACCGGTGCCATCGCGGCCCTCATCACCAAAGCTACCGGCCGGGAGCCCTACATCGTGGGCAAGCCGAACCCCATGATGTTCCGGTCGGCGATGAACCAGATTGACGCCCACTCCGAGACGACCGCCATGATCGGCGACCGGATGGACACGGACATCATTGCCGGCATGGAGGCGGGCCTGCACACCGTCCTGGTCCTCAGCGGCATCACGCACAGGGACGACATTGCAGCCTACCCGTTCCGGCCAAACCAGGTGCTGAACTCGGTGGCGGATTTGAAGAACCAGATCTAGAAGATGCTGACCCGGGTGCCGCCCCGCGGCAGGGGGAAGAACCCGTCCAGCAGTTCCGTCACCAGCGGCCGGTAGATCTGCGGGTTCCAGCCGGGGCTCGCGTGGGCGGGTGCGGCCCCTGTGGTCTGGAGGTTGCTGGACACCATGTTGTCCTTGAACACCACTGCCCAGGTTTCGGACGCCGTCTCGTAGTCGACAGTCCCGTCCTTGGGATTGCCAATGTAGGCCATCTTCGCTGTCCCAAGCTTTCCCGCGAACTGGCTTCCATCGAAGTGGTAGATGTAGGCGGACTCGGTCTGGACCAGCACGTTGGACGGGGCGATCGGGGACAGCTGCTCCAGCGTCTGGTCGAGGATCTGGCGCCAGCTCCGTTCGTCCTTGTGGATGATCCGCTCCCCCAGCTCATATCCGCCGCGCAGGGTGGACGGGAACCTGACGCCGCTCTCGTAAAGGAACACCACGCCGTCGAACCAGCTTTGGTCAAGGACATCATGGGCGCTGTAGGGGCTGGAGTCCAGCAGGATGAATTGCACCTGGATGCCCTGGAGCGCAAGGAGCCGCGCCGCCACCTGCGTGGCGAGCATGCCGCCGAAGCTGTGTCCATAGAAGAAGAGCTTGGTGATCTTCTGCGCGGCGATATAGTCGGCGATGGCGTTGACCACCTCGGTAACGCTCAGCCCCAGGTTGGAATATCCGACGGCGGCGAGCCGGGCGCGCTTGTTCAGCGAGCCACGGAGGGTGTTGAGGATCCACTGCGCCTCCTCCCAGCTGGTCTTGTACCCGGGAAACAGGAACCAGCTGGCGTCCGGGTAGTAGGCGTCGGCGAAGTCGTCCGGAACGGCCAGGATCCTGGTGCTGCGTCGCTGCGACTGCACTTGGCGGGTCACCAGCATGTCTGCTGCGAGCAGTCCGGAGGCGCCGGCACCGGCCAGGAAGGTACGGCGCGAGAAGCGCTTGAGGGCAGCGGCTTGCGTCAGCAGCCGGGCGTAGGAGACCCCTCTCCGGCTCTGCGGATTTACTTCCCCCTCATACGGCACACTCCTACCGTAAGCCCCGGGAAAGTCACCGCCGCAACGGTGGATGTTAACGTTCGGTGACGCTGCGCGTCAGCTTGCGGCCTGGCCTTCCGTGGCCGGAAGTGGAGCCAGCGGCTCGTGCTGGCGGCGGCGGATTTCCAAGCCGATGTCGTTGTAGCGGCCCAGCAGGTCCGCCCCGTCGGGCGCGTCTGGGTTGTCGAGCAGGGCGAAGAGCGCGTCGCTGGCCTGCAGCAATTCCTGGTCCGTGTATTCGCTGAGCGGGCGGCCATACAATTCCTCGATCCACATGACCGGCAGCTGGGGGAAATCACCCGCGTACGCGCCGCCGGGGAAAAGCTCCCTGATGTCGTCGTCCATCGGGAGCGGGCGGCTGCTGGAAGGTCCGTCCACTGCCCAGTCGTGCGCGGCGGGCGTGAGTTGCAGCGAGACCCCTGCGGACCGCGCACCCGGCAACGAGTTGGTGTCCAGGGCGTTGAGATCCCTGCGGAGACCCGCCAGCGCAGAGGACTCGATCAGCGCGGCCTGGGAAAGGTCGACACAGATACGGCAGCGAATGCCCATCCGACGGACACGCCGGATGATGTGGGCAAGTTCAGAACGGGACTCCTGGTGAAGGGTTCCCCGGACTTCAATCCGGACGACGTCTGCAGGGACATCGACGTTAACGAGAGCGTCTAATGCGCGGTCCATAGGTACTCCAAAAGAGGTCTATGGCCGACGGCTCAACCTCCGCAAGCCTAACCCCAGCCGGAGGCCCCGCACAACCCGGACTTCAACTGCCCGTGCCCGGGCTGACCTTTCCCGGTTCCTGGTAAAAGGTGCGTGCACCGGCACCCCCCACCGAATCGACGATCGACCTTGCAACGTCGCGCAATTTGGTATTGCTGTTGCTGGACGCCCCGGTAAGGATTTCGACGGCGTCTGCCTGGCTGCAGCGGTTCTGCGCCATGACGATGCCCACGGCAATGTCGATGGTGGTGCGGGACTCCAGCGTTGCGCGCAGGTTGGACGCACTGTCCGCGTGCAGCGAGAACCGTACGGCAAGTCGCAGGGCCTGCGAGATTTCGCGGGTAAAGTCCCTTGCCCTCTCAGCCGCCCTCCCGTCGAACTTGTGCGGGACGTCGGAGTAGAGGTTCAGCGCAGCCTTTGCCTCACCGTGCAGGTTGAACGGCAGGGACAGTACTGACCGCAGCCCGTGGGAGGCGACGGCCGCAGCGTAGTCGGGGCCCCACCGGTCCTCCTGGAACAAATCCGGGACGTAGACTTCACGCTCGTCCTTGGCCGCGGAAAGGCATGGGCCCTGGGAGAGGGAGTACTGGATTTCATCAACTTCGCGCGCCGAATCGCTGCTCCAGCCGATGGTTGCGGCCTTCCGGTCACGGAGCAAGGTGATGCCACACAGGGCGTCGTCGCCGTCCCCGGCCATCTGATGGGCGGAGAACCGGGCCAGTTCATTGAGGAAGTCCTCAAAATCGGCACTTTCCAGGATAAGGTTCTGGATTTGGTCGGTCGCGCTCAACGTTGCGCTCAAGGGCTGTTCTGGGGGGAGCAAGGTACACGGTCTCCAAGTGCTGAACGGGTTATTCCTATGATATGGCAGCCTTGAACGATCGACCAGCAGCAGGCCACCGGCGCGGACCGGGCGGTTGAACGGGCCGCGCTTGAATCAGGAGAGTCCCAGCTCGTCCTTGCCGAACGCGAAGAGGTAGGGGACGCCGGTTTCGGCTTCGATTTTTTCCTTGGCTCCGGTGTCGCGGTCCACGATCACGGCCACGGCCACTACGTTGCCGCCGGCTTTGCGGACGCCCTCGACTGCCGTCAGCGCTGAACCGCCGGTAGTGGACGTGTCCTCCAGGACCAGCACCTTGCGGCCCTCAACAGACGGGCCCTCCACCTGGCGGCCCATGCCGTAGGACTTCTGGACTTTCCGGACCACAAAGGCATCGACCGCCCGGCCCGCGTCCGCGGCCGCGTGCATGACGGCGGTGCCCACAGGGTCAGCACCCATGGTCAGGCCTCCGGCGCACTCGAAGTCGATCCCGGCGTCGTCCGCCAGTGCCAGCATTACCTGGCCGACCAGCTTGGACGCCTCGTGATGCAGGGTGATGCGGCGCAGGTCGATGTAATAATCGGCCTCCGCCCCGCTGGAGAGGATCACCTTGCCGCGGACCACGGCAAGTTCCTTAATCAGTTCGAGCAGTCGGGCGCGGGCAGCTGCGGTGTCTGCCGCAGTGTCTGTGGGCGAAGTCATGGGCTCAAGTTTAGTGGGCGGGGTGACCGCCAACGGGCGGGCAAAGCCCGGCGCGTGCTCGGGGCGTGGTCCCAACGCGATAACGCGGGGCAGGAGGCGCCTGATGACTGGATTGTGGCGCAGGATGAAGAAGATCGTGCGCTGGACTGGGAAGCGGCTCCGGCCGCCGTCCTGCCCCTTCCCGGCGAGCATCTCCCCCGAGAGCGTGCCTGCGAAGAGCGGAACGAAGATAACCCGGTGCATGATGCGCTGCACGGCTTGCACCACCAAGGTGGGCATGCGGCGGCGGCGCTGGACCGCTGCAAGGGTGCGGAGCCGCACTCGTCCACGACGTAGGTCCGGGGCCAGCCGTTCCGCGGCTGCCACAGCGTCCTGGATGGCCATATTGATACCCACACCGCCGGCCGGGGACATCGCGTGCGCGGCGTCCCCGATGCAAAGGAATCCGTCCACGTACCAGCGCCGCAGGCGGTTCAGTTTGACGTCCAGCCAGTGCAGGTCGTCCACGCTGCGGATCGAATCAACGCGGTCGGCGAGGTCCGGGCGCAGTGCCGCCACGCGCTGCCGGAACCACTCCACGCCCTTGGCGCGGATGGCCGCGTCCGAGCCTTTGGGGGCAAGGTAGCCCATTTGGTAGTAGTGGGTCCTGTTGAGGGCGATCATGGCGTCGCGGTCCCCCAGCGAGGGGACCACACCGGCTACCTCCCCCTGTTCCGAAAGGTGGCGGGGGAGCCTGAACCACCACGTATCGAAAGGCACCGGATATTCCTTGGTCCGCATGCCCGCTGCGCGCCGCAGCACCGAGTGCCGGCCGTCGGCAGCCACTACGACGTCGGCATGCAGCACCTGGTCACGGTACCCGCCGTCGGCCCGGTAGCGCACCCCGGTGACGCGGCCGCCGTCGAACTCCAGCCCCGTGGCTTCGCTTTCCATGAGCAGCGAAAACGTCGGTTCCTTTGCTGCGGCCGCGGCAAGGAAATCCAGGAAGTCCCACTGCGGCATCATGGCCACGTAGTTGTACGGCGGCTTCAGCGAGTCGAAGGCCGCGAGGGTGACCAGGCCGGCACCGGGGACGGGGACCGCGACGTTGCTGAGCCTGCTTTGCGGCAGGGAGCGGAAGCCGGCGCCCAGGCCGAGTTCGTCCATCAACCGGATGGTGGATGCATGCACGGTGTCGCCACGGAAATCCCGCAGGAAGTCGGGGTGCTTCTCCAGGACGGTCACGCGCACCCCTGCCCGTGCCAGCAGCAGGCCCAGCATCATTCCCGCCGGGCCCCCGCCCACCACGGCACACCCCGTGCGCTCCATGCAATTACCGTACGCCGCGCAGGTCCCTGCCGGAACAGTTGAGGGTTGTTGACAGCGCTGGCTAGGCTGGACCACATGCGCGAACTCCAGGCCAAAATCATTGAAGAAATGGGCGTGCAGCCCCGGATCGACCCTGCAGGGGAGGTGCGCAAGCGCGTCACGTTCCTCAAGGAGTACCTGAAGGCCACCCACACCAAGGGCTTTGTCCTGGGCATCTCGGGCGGCCTGGATTCATCCCTGGCCGGCAGGCTCGCGCAGCTGGCAGTGGACGAGCTTGAGGCCGAGGGCGTGGAGGCCAATTTCGTGGCCGTCCGACTGCCCTACGGCGTGCAGCATGACGAGGAAGACGCGCAGGCGGCCCTGGACTTCATCAAGGCCAAAACGGAGTGGACGTTCAACATTTCGGCCGCTGTGGACGGCTTCGAGGAGGAGTTCGAAAAGACCGTGGGCTCGGAAATCTCCGACTTCCACAAGGGCAACACCAAGGCCCGCACCCGCATGATCGCCCAGTATGCCCTCGCGGGTGAGCACAACTATCTGGTGGTCGGCACGGACCACGGCGCGGAGTCCGTGACCGGCTTCTTCACGAAGTACGGCGACGGCGGCGCGGACATCCTGCCCCTGTTCGGCCTCAACAAGCGGCAGAACCGTGCCCTGCTGGCCGAGCTCGGCGCCCCCGCGCGCGTCTGGGAGAAGGTTCCCACGGCGGACCTGCTGGACGACCGGCCGGGCCGCACGGATGAGGACGAACTTGGCCTCAGCTACGACCAGATCGACGACTACCTTGAGGGCCGGGACGTTCCGGACGCCGTGGCCGAGTCGATCGAACAGAAGTACCTCCGGACCCGCCACAAGCGCACCGTGCCGGTGACCATCTTCGACACGTGGTGGAAGGCCCAGGGTCCGGAGGAGCCCCGCGCGGGGCTGTAGGCAGCCCCCACTTTTAGGAGTACGACGGCGGGTCGCACCGGGCAGGCGTGGAAACCGCCCAGCGGTCCCGCCGTCGTTGCGGGTGGCCTAAGCCCGTGAGGTTCAGCGCCTGCGCCGCCCGCCGTCCCCTCCCCCACCGAGCTGCTGCGTGATCCGGTGCGCCTCCGCCATCAGTAGTCCGCCCAGTTCCTCCTGCCGTGCGGGCTTGAAGCGTGGTTCGATGCCGGTGAGGGACAACGCCCAGGCGGGCTTCCCGGAACGGTCGAACACGGCGGCGCCCATCCCCCAGCTTCCCTCCAGGACCAGTCCGGGGTTTACGGAGTAGCCGGCCAGCCGGGTGCGGGCCAGGTTGTCCCGCACCAGCTGCGGGGTGTGGTTCACGGCGAAGCTGCCGGCATGGTCATCCCAGCGGCCCAGCAGCTCCTCCTGCTCGCTTTTGGGCAGGAAGGCCAGGATTGCGGTTCCGGCAGAGGCGACCCCAAGGGGGAACCGTACGCCCTCGTGCAGGACAAACGACCGGACAGGGAAACTTCCTTCTTCGCGCAGCAGGCACACGGTCTGGGCGCCGCGGCGGATGGAGAAGAAGGCGCTCTCACCCGTTGCCTCTGCCAGCCGCCTGAGGCTGGGCCGCGCGATGTCCTCCAAGGGAAAGCGCGCCGATGCGACCGATCCCATCAACAGCACCTCGGGGCCCAGGACCCAGTTGCCCGTGACGGGGTCGTGGTCCAGCAGGCCCTCCGCGGCAAGGGAGGTCAGGAGCCGGTGGACCGTGGGACGGGTAAGTCCCGATTCCCGGACCAGGCGCATCAGGGGCATCCCCTCGGCACTGCGGCCCACCAACCGCAGCAGTCCTGAAATCCGCGCAACCACCTGGGCGCCCTGAACGGGGGCGGCAGCCATAGAGCCTCCTCGTGTCCACAATATGGATACTTCGTATCCTGGTGTCCATACTGTACGACAATCCGGTGTGATTCTTGACACTCGTCGCCTGCCGCCCGTAGTCTCCAAACTCAGATCCCAGCCGTCCACTAAGTGGACGCGCGTCCGTGCTCAACGAGGAGACGTCATGAAGAAACTCCAGGCTTCTGCCGCCGCGGCCTTGGAAGGGGCCCTCCAGGACGGCATCACCGTCGCCGTGGGCGGGTTTGGCCTCAGCGGCATTCCTGCCGACCTGATCGAAGCCCTCCGTGACTCCGGCGTCCGGGACCTCACCGTGGTCTCCAACAACATGGGCGTGGACGGCAAGGGGCTGGGCGTCCTGATCGAGGCAGGCCAGGTGCGCAAGGTGATCGCCTCCTACGTAGGCGAGAACAAGCTGTTCGCGGAGCAGTACCTCGCCGGCAAGCTGGAGGTGGAGTTCACCCCGCAGGGCACCCTTGCAGAGCGGCTTCGCGCCGGCGGCGCCGGTATTCCTGCCTTCTACACCAAGACCGGGGTGGGGACGCTGGTTGCCGAAGGCAAGCCGCATGAGGTATTCGACGGCGAAACGTACGTCCGGGAGCGGGCCATCCGCGCCGACGTCGCACTGGTCCACGCCCACACGGCGGATACGGACGGCAACCTCATCTACCGCTACACTGCCCGGAACTTCAACCCGGTGGTGGCCACCGCAGGAGTCCTGACCGTCGCCGAGGCGGAAGTCATCGTGGAGCCCGGCCAACTGGATCCCAACCACATCGTTACCCCAGGCGTCTTTGTCCAGCGGCTGGTCCAGGCAACGGACCGGGTCAAGGACATCGAGCAGCGGACCGTCCGGCAGCGCGCCGGCCTTGTCCCTGCCTAAACCAGGGCCGCCCCAGCTGCAACCGCTCCCGCTGCCGCCTATTGACGCCCACTACTCAATGGAGAGATACACCTCATGACCACCGTGCAGTTGAACAGCCAGGACGTCCGCCAGAAAGGGTTGGCCCGGATGGCAGAAAAGCTGGCGGGGTGGACGCAGAAGTGGTTCCCGGACGCCTACATTTTTGCTTTGGCAGGTGTGCTGCTGGTGGCCATTGCCGCCCTGGCCATCGGAGCGTCGCCCAAGGCCGTGGTGGACTCGTTCGGCAATGGGTTCTGGGACCTCACCGCCTTCACCCTGCAGATGGCCATGGTGGTGCTCACCGGCTATGTGGTGGCGACATCACCGCCGGTCGCCCGGCTGATCGAGCGGCTGGCGCAGGTACCCACCTCCGCCCGCTCCGCCGTCAGCTTCGTGGCCGTCCTCTCCATGTCGGTGTCCTTCGTCAACTGGGGGCTGAGCCTGATCTTTGGCGGCCTGCTGGCGCGCGCCATAGCGCGCCGCAAGGACCTCCACGTCGACTACCGGGCCCTCGGCGCAGCGGCCTTCATGGGGCTGGGCGCCGTCTGGGCCCTGGGAATGTCCTCCTCCGCGGCCCAGCTGCAGGCCACCAAAGCTTCCATCCCCCCGGCGCTGCTGAAGATCACCGGCGTCCTGGACTTCGGGACCACCGTCTTCACCTGGCAGTCCCTGCTGACCTTGGCCATCCTGATGCTTCTCACCACGGTCATCGCCCATTTCTCAGCCCCCACGGGAGGCTCGGTGAAGACGGCGGCCGATCTCGGCGTCGACCTCGACGACCAGCCTGAACCGCCTGCTGAAAAGTCCCGGCCGGGCGAATGGCTTGAATACAGCCGGGTCCTGCCCGTCCTGGGCGGGGTGCTGACCCTGGGCTGGCTGGTGTCCCAGCTGCTGACCCTGCCCATCCTGAGCGTGGTCAGTTCGCTGAACGGATACCTGCTGGTGTTCCTGATGCTGGGGCTGGTGCTGCATGGAACACCGCGCAAGTTCCTTCAATCAGTCACCAAAGCCGTGCCCGCCACGGCCGGAATCCTGGTCCAGTTCCCGCTCTACGCTGCAATGGCCGCCATCCTGACCAAGGCCACCGGGGCCGGCGGCCTCTCGGTGTCGGAGCACTTGGCCCACTTCTTCACCAGCATCGGCGGCAACGGGGCGTTCGCCGTCATCATCGCCATCTACACCGCCATCCTGGGCATGTTCGTACCCTCCGGCGGCGGTAAGTGGCTGGTGGAGGCGCCGTACGTCATGCAGTCCGCTACGGACGTCAACATGAACCTGGGCTGGACCGTACAGATCTACAACATGGCCGAGGCACTGCCCAACCTCGTCAACCCTTTCTTCATGCTCCCCCTGCTGGCGGTGCTGGGCCTGCGCGCCCGGGACCTGGTGGGCTTCACGTTCCAGCAGTTCCTGTTCCACCTGCCGGTGGTCCTGCTGCTGGCGTGGCTGCTGGGCATGACGTTCGAGTTTATGCCGCCGGTCATACCCAACTGAGTACAGCTAAAGAGATCAAGGAGAACCCCATGGGATGGACCAGGGATGAAATGGCTGCCATCGCGGCCGAGGAACTGAACGACGGCGACTACGTGAACCTTGGGATCGGCATCCCCACGCTGGTGGCCAACAACCTGCCCGAGGGCGTGCGGGTGGTCCTGCAGAGCGAGAACGGCCTGCTGGGCATGGGTCCCTTCCCGTACGAGGGCGAGGAGGACGCGGATCTCATCAACGCGGGCAAGCAGACCGTCACGGTCCTGCCCGGCGGAAGCATCTTCGACTCCGCCACCTCGTTCGGGATGATCCGGGGCGGACACGTCAAGGTGGCTATCCTGGGCGCCATGCAGGTGTCCGGCAACGGCGACCTGGCCAACTGGACCATCCCGGGCAAGATGGTCAAGGGCATGGGGGGTGCCATGGACCTGGTGGCCGGCACACCACGTGTTGTGGTCCTCACCGAGCACAACGCCAAGGACGGCACCGCCAAGATCGTGCGCGAATGCACGCTGCCCTTGACCGGGCTCAGCTGCGTGGACCGGATCATCACCGACCTCGCCGTCTTTGACCTGGTGAAGGACGACGACGGCGGGCGGCAGCTCACGCTGACCCGCCTGGCGCCGGGGGTCACCGAAGAGGAGATCCGGGAAAAAACTGAAGCGGACTTCGACGTCCGGCTCGAGAATGAGGAAGTGGCAGCATGAGCCTCAAAGACCAGTTCGGCAAGGACGTACTGATCACCGGCTGGGGACACAGCAGGTTCGGCAAGCTCGCCGACGACACCCTGGAATCCCTGATCGTGCAGGTGGCCACGGACGCCATCAGCACCGCAGGCATCGAGCCGGGCCAGATCGATGAGATCTACGTTGGCCAGTTCAACTCCGGCATGATGCCGCTGGCCTTCCCGTCCTCGCTGGCACTGCAGGTCTCACCGGACCTGGGCAACGTCCCGTCCACCCGCGTGGAGAACGCCTGCGCCTCGGGTTCGGCCGCTTTCCAGCAGGGCACCAAGTCGCTGCTGGCGGGGACGGCAAAGACCGTCCTGGTGATCGGCGCCGAAAAGATGACCCATGCCGGAACGGACGTAGTGGGTGCCGGGCTCCTGGGCGCGGACTACGACATGGCCGGCAAGCCCTCCACGACGGGATTCACGGGTCTTTTCGCCGAGGTGGCCAAGCACTACGCCAAGCGGTACGACGCCGCTGGCAGCCTCGGTGATGTGCTGGGCACGATCGCTGCCAAGAACCACCGCAATGGCGTGGACAACCCTTACGCACAGCTCCGCAGGGACCTGGGCGAGGAGTTCTGCCGGACGGTCTCGGACAAGAACCCCATGGTGGCCGATCCGCTGCGCCGCACGGACTGTTCCCCCGTCTCCGACGGTGCTGCCGCCGTCGTGCTGTCCACGTCGGCCACTGGTGGAAGCGCCTCCCCCGTCCGGCTCGCGGGCTTTGGACACGCCAACGACTTTTTCCCCGCGGCGCGCAGGGACCCCACCGCTTTCGAGGCCACCCGGGTCTCGTGGCAGCGCGCCCTGGCGATGGCCGGCGTCGGGCTAGAAGACCTGGACCTGGCCGAAGTCCACGACTGCTTCACCATTGCCGAGCTGCTGATGTACGAGGCCATGGGCCTGACCGAACCGGGCCAAGGCGCCAGGGCCCTCGAGGAGGGCTGGGTCTTGAAGGACGGCAAGCTGCCGGTCAACGTCTCCGGCGGCCTCAAGTCCAAGGGCCACCCAGTGGGGGCTACGGGCGTGTCCCAGCACGTCCTGGCAGCCATGCAGCTCACCGGCACCGCAGGAGAGATGCAGCTGGCCGCTCCCCGGCGGGCAGCAGTGCAGAACATGGGTGGCGTGGGGATCGCCAACTACGTCAGCGTGCTTGAAGCTGTCTGAGCAACTGCCGGCTCCAAAGTGCCCCGCGCCGCCGTCGTGGGGCACTTTGGAGCTGCCCGCGGCCGTTTGCGCAGATGACGACGGCGTGTCCGCGCCAAGGTGCCCCGGGACGGCAGGATGTCGCCCCGGGTCAGCGCTTTATCGCGGCTACCCTTGCACCCGGGGCTTCCGCCCCGTACGTTGGGGACTGTGGGGGATTAACTCCCGCGCACTCCGGGACGATCCCCGGGGAGAGAATCAGAGTCACATGAAGGAATGCAGCCATGGCAACAGGCACAGTTAAATGGTTCAACGCCGAAAAGGGTTTTGGCTTCATTGCCCCCGATGACGGGTCCGCTGACGTTTTCGCCCACTACTCGGCAATCGCCACCAGCGGCTACCGCTCACTGGACGAGAACCAGAAGGTCGAATTCGATGTGACCCAGGGTCCCAAGGGCCCGCAGGCAGAGAACATCCGCCCGCTCTAAGTCTTCGGCGGCCTCCGGCAACTGCCGGGACCCCATTCCAGCGGCCCCTCCACCATAGGTGGAGGGGCCGCTGTTTTTATGCCCCCTGCACCGTTCGGTGGTTCCGTTTGGGATAATTGATCCATGACGGGACACGACCAGGACAGGGACCCGTGGGAGGAGTTTGATGCCCTCGGCCCCGCCGCCCCGGACCGCGTGCCCGGCCAGCCGGGCGGGGAGCCATACGGCTTCGGCTTCCGGACCGGGGTGCGCAGCGCCCGGGTTGCCGTTGGCTTCGCCATCTACGCACTGGCACTGGGAACCATCCTCGCCCTGACCGGTTGCATCGTCTTCATCACCCGGCAGCAGTGGCTGCTGATGGGCCTCATGCTGTTGTTTGAGGCGGTCTTTGTCTTCGCGTTTACGCGGCTCGTGGCCCAGGCCAGGCACCGTGTTCCGCGCGACCGGCATGCCAGGTAGTCCCCACTGGAGACCCGCCGTGCAGCCGGCCGTCAGCGGATGGCGAACACGATGAAGAGGTTCAAGGCCCCTTGCTCCACCCTGCGGGCCTGACCACGCGCGCCACGCCAGCCCGGCAGGGCAGGGCGGGGCAGAGAAGAGGCTCCCGTACCTACCGGTGCTTGAACTCAGGCTGGCGCTTCTGCGCGAACGCGGCCATGCCTTCCTTCTGGTCCTCAGTGGCAAACAGGGAGTGGAACAGCCGCCGCTCGAAAATCACTCCCTGCGCCAACCCCGTTTCGAACGCAGCGTTGACGGCCTCTTTCGCTGCCATCGCCGCGGGCTTGGATTTTCCGGCGATTACACCGGCCACCTCCAGTGCCTGCGACACCACATCCGCCGCCGGAACCACCCGGGAGACCAGCCCGCAGCGCTCGGCTTCCTCCGCGTCAATGAACCTTCCCGTGAGGATCATGTCCATGGCCTTGGCCTTGCCCACGGCCCGGGTGAGCCGCTGTGAACCGCCCATCCCAGGCAGCACGGCGAGGTTGATCTCCGGCTGGCCGAATTTCGCGTTGTCGCCCGCGATGATGATGTCGCACATCATGGCCAGTTCGCAGCCGCCGCCCAGGGCAAACCCGGACACGGCCGCGATGGTGGGGATGCGCAGGCGGGTAAAGTCTTCCCAGCCCCGGAACCAGTCCGTGGTGTACATGTCCATGTAGCCCTGGTCCGCCATCTCCTTGATGTCGGCACCCGCTGCAAAAGCCTTGCCCGAGCCCGTGACCACCACCGCGCCCACGCCCGGATCGGAATCCATGGCGGTGACCGCGGCCACCAACTCCTCCATGGTGGCCTTGTTCAGCGCATTCAATGCCGAGGGCCGGTTCAGCGTCACCAGCCCTACCCTGCCCTGCTGCTCCACCAGGATGTTGGCGTACTCCGTCATTCGGGGCTCCCGTCGTCGTGTGCTGTTGTAGTTGGTCGCAGGTCCGGTTCCCCGCCGTCCAGCGGCCGGAAGAACCTGTCCACCTGCATGGGGGTAACCTCGGCCAGGTTGGCAGGTTTCCACTGCGGGTTCCTGTCCTTGTCCACCACCTGGGCACGGATTCCTTCGCGGAAATCAGGTCCGGACAGGAAGCGGATCCCCGTCCGGTACTCCTGGGCCAGGGCTTCGTCCAGGGTCAGGTTCGCGGCCCGGCGCAGGGCCGCCAGGGTGACCTTGATCGAGGTGGGCGACTTGGCTTCTATCGTGTCGGCCGCTTCCGTGGCATCTTCCCGGCCGGGCCCGGTCCAGGCCCGGAGCCGGGCAACGATTTCCTCCGCATCGTCGCAGGCGTAGCAGGCATCGATCCAGTCCCGCTGCCCCGCCAATACCGAGGCAGGAGGCTCGTCAGAGTAACGGGCGACGGCGGCTTCCGGGCTTTCATCTTCCAGCGCCGCCACCAGGCTGGGCAGCACGTGGGACGGCACGAAGTGGTCGGCGAGGCCGAGGAACAAGGCGTCCCCCGCATCCAGGTGCGCACCGGTCAAGGCGGCGTGCGTCCCTGTTTCGCCTGGTGCGTGAGACAGCAGGAACGTCCCGCCGACGTCGGGGGCGAACCCAATGGTGGTCTCCGGCATCCCCATCCTGGTCCGTTCCGTGACAACGCGGACGCTGCCATGCGCGGAGATGCCGACGCCCCCGCCTAGAACCAAGCCGTCCATCAAAGCGACATACGGCTTTGGGTACCGGGAAATCAGCGAATTCATGCGGTATTCGGTCTGCCAGAAATCAGCGGTCGCGTTCCCACCGTGCAGCATGTCCCGGTAGATCGCCACGATGTCTCCGCCGGCGCACAGGCCCCGCTCCCCGGCGCCCTGCACCAGGACGGTGGCCACGACGTCGTCGTCTGTCCATGCAATCAGCTGCCGCAGCAGAAGATCGACCATTCCTGCTGTGAGCGCATTGACCGCCCTCGGCCGGTTCAGGGTAATCACGCCCAAGCGGCCGCGGCGTTCAAAAAGAACCTCCGCACTTCCGCTCTCAGCCGTGCTGTCCGTAGTGGTGCCCTTGGCTGCGGTCATCTGCTGGAGCGCTCCTTTGCATGGTGGCCGGACGAGTGATCCAGGTCATTCTGTTGCGAATATACCCGTCTCCACCGTTCGCAAACGAACGGCACCGGGAACGGCGGGCCGATGCCGTCGAAGGCTTTACCCGCCGTGCGGCTGCCAAGGTAAGTTAGGAACCGTGAAGATAGCTACCTGGAATGTGAACTCGCTCCGAGCCCGCGCCGACCGCGTTGAAGCGTGGCTCCAGCGCAGCGACTGCGATGTCCTTGCCATCCAGGAGACCAAGTGCAAGGACGAGAACTTCCCCTGGGAGCTCTTTGAACGCATGGGCTACGAGGTGGCCCACTTCGGAGTCAACCAGTGGAACGGTGTGGCCATCGCCTCCCGTGTGGGGCTTGAGGACGTGGAGCGGACCTTCCTTGACCAGCCTTCGTTCGGCAAGGCCGGCAAGGATCCCGTCCAGGAGGCCCGTGCCATGGCCGCCACCTGCGCCGGCATCCGCATTTGGAGTCTCTACGTTCCCAACGGCCGCTCCCTCGACGACGAGCACATGCCGTACAAGCTCAAGTGGTTGGAGAGCCTGAAGACGCACGCCCAGGCACTGGTTACGGAGAACCCACAGGCGCAGGTGGCGTTGATGGGCGACTGGAACATCGCACCGTTCGATGACGACGTCTGGGACATCGACCTGTTCATCAACAACCGGTCAACGCACGTCAGCCCGCCGGAACGTGAGGCGTTCCATGCCTTCGAAGCGGCCGGCTACACGGACGTGGTGCGCCCCTACACGCCTGGCCCCGGTGTCTACACCTACTGGGACTACACCCAGCTGCGGTTCCCCAAAAAGGAAGGCATGCGGATCGACTTCGTCCTGGCTTCCCCCGCCCTGGCCGCGCGCGTCACCGGCGCCGCGATCGACCGCGAGGAACGCAAGGGCAAAGGCGCCTCCGACCACGCCCCCGTACTTGTGGAACTGGCGGACTAATGACGTCACCCTGGACCCTTGCAAGGAGACCGTCATGACGGGAAACCTCTACCGGGGCCAGGCCGGCCTGCCTTTCTCCTCCACCCTCCGCGTCTACGAACCCCTGGAAGCCTTCCCGGAGGAACAACGCCCGGCCATCCAGGCAGCGGGGGCGCAGGCAGTCTCGCGCGCCGCCGTCGAAAACGCTGAACTGCTGGCGTCGCTGGGCCGCATCACCCGCACTGGCGGGGACCCGTTCCCGACGGGACGCACCGATCTGGTGCGGGTCACCACCCTCCCGGCGCCGGAAGGTGGAGCGGCCGACGACGCTGCTGACGCCGACGCCGGACCCGTCCTGCTGTATTGCCCCAGCCAGCTGGTCCTTCGCGCCGGTTTGGCGGCCAACGCCCTCATGGAGGGCATCCACGGCCCGCTCGCCGAGCTGTTGATCCCTGAAGAGCAGCGTGACCGGCACCAGGAACGCATCGACCTGGTGAAGGCCCGCGACGGCTCCATCAGGGTCCACACGCGGGCTTCCACCTGGGGCATCCCCTTCAGCTGGTTCTCGCTGTTCATGGAATCCGACCGCAAGGACGTGGTGGAAGCCAACGGCCGAATCCTCACCGTCCGGGTCTGGGCGACCATCACCGACGCCCTGGAGCGGGCCCGCTATGCCGTGGCCAACCTTGCCCTGGCCGCCCCGGACCTGGACATGCTCGATGACCTGGCGCAACTGACCGAATGGCTCGAATCGTTCCACGTGAACTCCATGGTGGAGCTGGACTACGGCGCCGTGGCAGACAAGGTATACCCCGACGAGTCACCCATGGACATCAGGCTGGGTATCGAATGCCTGGCAGAGGGGGACATGACTGGCGCGGCCGCTGCCTATCGCCGGCTTGCCTCCCGCTGGATTCCCATCCGCCAGCTCGCGCGCGCGTCCTGACGGGCGACGGCTCCCCGCAGATCCAGTTCCGGGCCCCTTCTCACGTGTTCGCTGCTGACGGGGAACTGGAGCGAGTCAACTGCTGGGCGGGGCGGTGGACTCCCGGACGATCAGGTGGTGCGGGGCAACGGTCGTCTGCACCGCACCATGGGATCCAGCGAGTTCATCAAGGAGCATCCGTGTCCCCTGCTGGCCCTGCTCCACCGGGTCCTGGGCGACAGTGGTGAGGCCCATTGCCTCGGAGAACTCATGGTTATCTATGCCGATGATGGAAAGATCTTCGGGGACCCGCACTCCCTTGCGCCGTGCCTGGAGCATGGCGCCAATGGCCATTTCATCGGAGGCGCAGAGTATGGCAGTAGGCTTCGGCCCGGGTTTTCCCC
The DNA here is from genome assembly GCF_040702335.1 of Pseudarthrobacter sp. NPDC080039. NCBI lineage: Bacteria > Bacillati > Actinomycetota > Actinomycetes > Micrococcales > Micrococcaceae > Pseudarthrobacter > Pseudarthrobacter sp. NPDC080039. The sequence goes on from NZ_JBFBKY010000009.1 coordinate 106,628, forward strand.
ACAGGGCGTCAAAACCTTCCTGGCCACTCCGTACGGTGAAATTGCCGAAGATGTCCCACTCCGGCGGCATTATGGACCCGGCCTTCGCCATCGTTTCCACGAAGCCTTCCACACGGAGGCGGGGAACGGTGAAGTTCAGGTCGGAATCGTCCTGGCCATGCAGGAGTGCCACCTTACGATGTCCCAGCCCAATCAAGTGTGAAGTGGCGTCTGCTGCCGCTGCATAGTCGTCGATCCCGATGCTGGGGCAGTCCTCGACCGGGCCCCCGACGATGATCAACGGGATGTCAATGCGCTGCAGGTCCTCAATTTCCTCATGGGTAAGCGACATACACAGGACGAGCAGCGCGTCGATCTGCTTGTAGACCATTGTCTTGCTGAAAAGGCGTTCCCGTGCGCCGCGCTGGCCGCCCAGGTTGAAGAGGGAGAGGTTGTAGCCGCGCTGGTGGAGTTCGCGGTCCACGCCTTCGATGGCCTTGAAGAAGAACCACCGGTCCACGTATGGTGCCAGCACGCCCACGGTCCTGGTCCGGCCCGTGGCAAGCCCCGAGGCCGAGGAAGACGCCACATACCCCAGGTTTCCGGCGACCTCCAAAATCTTTTCCCTGGTGGCGGGCGAAACCCGGGGCAACCCGCGTACGGCCCGGGAAACAGTGGCCGTTGAGACTCCGGCGGCTGCGGCTACATCCTCAATGCTGACGCCGTTATGGCCGCCCCGTTGAGACCTTTCAGTTGTGCGTGCCACCGTGTCCCCTTTTCAACTCCTTTTCGACGTAGGGCCGGCTGGCCCTGCGTTCACCCCCAAACCCTGCATTTTCCCATCCGATGCCCTGGCAGTGATAACCGGGCAGGCAGGGGCGCAGCAGCGGGGTGACGCTTCGGCCCGTGTTCCTACCTGCGGGCGGGAAGTTTACGGCGCAGGCGCACCATGCCGTAGAGCGCCAGCAGCGTGGCCAACAGGCCCAGGGCCCAGCCGAGGGCGGACTGGGCAGTGACTTCCATCCACACTGTGACCACGAGGAGGACGAGTGCCCAAAACGCCAGGAAACCAATGATGATGTCGAAGTCCTCGCCCGACCGGACAAGCCTGCTGCGGTTTCCCGCCCCCGGTGTGCGGGGGCGGGAACCGTTGTCCGTCACTTGACTGCACCTGCTGTGAGGCCGGCGACAATCTTGCGCTGAAATACCAGCACCAGGATCACCAGCGGAATGGTGACGATGGTGCCTGCGGCCATGATGGCCGTGTAAGGAATCTGGTTGGGCTGCGCGCCGGCGAAGTTGGCGATGGCCACGGTAACAGGCTGCGTTTTGTCGCTGGACAGCTGGCTTGCAATGAGGAATTCATTCCACGAGGAGATGAACGCCAGGATTGCCGTTGTGAAGATTGCCGGTGCCGCCAGCGGCATGATGACCTTGCGGAAGGCCTGCCCCTGGGTACAGCCGTCAACCCTGGCCGATTCCTCGAGCTCCCACGGCATTTCCCGGAAGAACGAGGTCATGGTGTAGACCGTCAGCGGGAGCACGAAGGAGATGTTCGGGATGATCAGGGCCTGGTATGTGCCCATCCAGCCGATGTTGGTGAACAGCTGGAAGAGCGGGGTGATCAGGGCAACACCGGGGAACATAGAGGCTCCGAGGATGAAGCCGAGCACCAGGAACTTGCCCTTGAAGTTCAGCCGGGCCAGGGCGTATGCGGCGAACACACCGATCAGCAGGGAAACAACCGTCACCACGCCACCGATGAACACGCTGTTCAGCAGCGCCTGGCCGAAATGGTTCCCGAACGATTCGTCAAAAGCGGTGGTGAAGTTGTCCAGGGTGACATGGGTCGGCAGGATTGACGTGTCGTAGGTGAAGCCCACCTCACGGAATGCCGTGACCACCATCCAATAGGCAGGTGCCAAACACCAGAGCAGGATGATCGCAGCACTGAGGTACGTGCGGCCCTGCGCCCACTTTTCACGGTTCTGCGCCGCCTTGCGGCCCTTGTCCTGCCGGGCACGCAGTGCTGATGCGTCGGCTGTTGCCGTGGTCATTTCTTCCCCTTTCCTGTGGCGCCGCTCTGCTCAACCACGTTTGCCCCGAGGAAGCGGACAAAGATGAAGGCGACAAGGAAGATGATGATGAAGGTGATTGTGGAGAGGGCTGCGGCCGCGTTGAAACCTTGCCTGATCTGATTGATGACCAGGATGGACAGCGTGGTGGTGTTATTGGCCCCCCCGGTCAGGATGTACGGCAGGTCGAACATGCGCAGGGCATCCAGGGTCCGGAAGAGGATTGCCACCATCAGGGCCGGCTTGACCAGCGGCAGGGTGATCAGGCGGAACCGCTGCCAGGCAGTGGTCCCATCCACTTTGGCGGCTTCATAGACGTCCGCGGGAATCATCTGCAGGCCTGCCAGGATCAGCAGCGCCATGAACGGCGTGGTCTTCCAGACGTCGGCGATGATCACCGCCCATTTGGCCGGCCACTCGCTGCCCGTCCACAGGATGCTGGCATTGAACAGCTTGTTGGCTATCCCCTCGAAGGCGAAGATGAAGAACCAAAGCTTGGCGGTGACAGCCGTAGGGATGGCCCACGGCACGAGAACAGCGGCGCGGACGAGGCTCCGGCCGCGGAACTCGCGAGCCATGATCATGGCCATCCAGAAACCCAGGACAGTTTCCAGCGCCACAGTGACCACAGTGAAGAAGAACGTGGTGGCGGTGGCGGACCAGAACTGGCCGCCAAGGGTGCCCGGCGGGCAGGCGACGGTTCCGCCGCCGGGAGCCGAGCACTGCTGCGCCAGCCAGTTCACGTAGTTCTGGATGCCCGCCGGGCCGCCAGCCGTGAACAGGCCGGTGGCCGGGTCCAGGCCGGCGTCTTTCTGGAAGGACATGACGATGGCGCTGACGATCGGGTAAACAATGACAACGGCCAAAGCGATGATGGTAGGGGCGAGCAGCCAGGACGCCCAGCGGCCCTGGCTGGCGATCCTGTTGTCCTCCCCCACACCCTTGGGGGCGTGATGGACGGGGGTACCGCCCGACGCCGGTGCCTTGACCGGCGTCGGGCCTAGTTCGGTTGCCATGGCAGAACTACGATCCCGCACCGGCGGATTCGATGGACTTCTGCATGTCAGAAAGTGCGGTTTCCACTGGCTTTTCTCCCTTGATAGCGGAGTAGGCGTTCTCTTGGATTGCCTTGGTGACAGCCGGGTAGAAAGGCGTTACGGGACGCGGAACAGCGTTCTGGATGGACGTCTTCAGAACCGGCAGGTACGGCAGCTTGGCGACGAGTTCCTGGTCCTCGTACAGCGATCCGAGGACCGGAGCCAAGGAGCCCTGCGTAGCGTAGAACTTCTCGGATTCCGCCGAGGTCATGAACTTCATGAAGTCCAGCGCAGTGGCCTTGTTCTTGGAGTACACGCTGGTGGCAAGGTTGTGGCCGCCGAGCGAGGAGGCACCGGGGCCATCTTTGCCCGGAAGCGCCGCCAGCCCTGTCTTGTCCTTGACGGCGGAAGAACCTTCAGTGGTCATCAGGTTGAAGGCGTAAGGCCAGTTGCGCAGGAACAGGAGCTTACCGCTCTGGAATGCCTGCCGGCTGTCCTCCTCTTTGTAGGTGATGGCTTCCTTGGGGATGTTGCCGTCCGCGTAGGCCTTCGCCAGGTTCCCGAGGCCGGCCTTGGCCTCGGGGGTGTTCAGGCTGGGCTTTCCGTCCTTGTCGAGGACTGAGCCGCCCGCGGAGTTGATGGCCTCGGAAGCGTTCACGGTGAGGCCCTCGTACTTGCTGAACTGGCCCGCATAGCATCCAATGTTGTTCTGCTTGGCGATGGAGCACATGCTCATCATCTCGTCCCAGGTCTTGGGCGGGTTGGGCACCAGGTCCTTCCTGTAGTACAGGATGCCGCCGTCAGAGGTCTGCGGGGCCGCGTACAGGGTCCCCTTGTAGGTTGCGCTGTCCACGGTTGGCTTCAGCATTGCGCTGGTGTCGATCGCCATCTTGTCCTTCAGCGGCTGCAGCCAGCCCTTGGCTGCGAACTCGGCGGTCCAGACGACGTCCACATCCACCACGTCGTAGTCGGACTGCTTGGCCTGGAAATGCTGGACAAGGTCGTCGTGCTGCTGGTCGGCCTGATCGGTCTGTTCCTTGAAGGTGACCTTTTCATTCGGGTGGGCAGCATTCCACTTATCCACCAGGGGGCGGACCACGTTGCTGTTGTCCTTGCCCTGTACATACGTGATGGGGCCGCGGCCGTCGAGGTTGGCGTCGGCGTCGCTGCCACCACCGCCCGTGGTGCCCCCTCCACCTCCGCCGCCGCAGGCGGACAACGTAAGGGCCAGAATGCCGGCAGTGGCAGCCGGAAGCAGGAATCTCGGGGTTTTCATTAGCTTGAAGCTCCTCGCTGAGTGACAAGTAAGTCGACAGTGCGTTTGCTAGGTGAGGTTGATGTGGTGACCATCACACTAGTAACGTTGCTGTCGGGAATGCAAGCGTTTACATCAAAAAGTTATCAGAGGGGAACCAAATGCCCGACCCGACCGTTCCAGCGCCCCGTCACACGCCCTCTGCCTGGTGGGCCGATGCCGTGGTCTACCAGGTCTATCCCCGATCCTTCGCGGACGGCAACGGCGACGGAATGGGCGATCTCCGGGGCGTCACGGACCGGCTCCCCTACCTTGAACAGCTCGGCGTGGACGCTGTCTGGCTGTCGCCGTTCTACAAGTCTCCGCAGGCCGACGGCGGGTATGACGTAGCGGACTACAGGCAGGTCGACCCCCTTTTTGGTTCCCTGGCGGACTTCGACGCGATGTTGCAGGAGGCTCACCGCCGCGGCCTGAAAGTCATCGTGGACTTGGTTCCCAACCACACCTCGGACGAGCATCAGTGGTTCCGCGAAGCACTGATGGCAGTCCCGGGGAGCCCGGAACGGGAACGGTACATCTTTAGGGACGGCAAGGACCAGGTGCCGGGAACCGGCGACGGAAAGAGAGCGCCCAACAACTGGAAGTCAGTGTTTGGGGGGCCGGCGTGGAGCCGGGTAACTGAGGCCGAAGGATCACCCGGCCAGTGGTACCTGCACCTCTTCGACACCAAACAGCCGGACCTCAACTGGGACAATCCGGACGTCCAGGAGGAGATGCGCTCGGTGCTGCGGTTCTGGCTTGACCGCGGGGCGGACGGCTTCCGCGTGGACGTTGCCCACGGACTGGTCAAGGAGCCGGGACTTCCGGATTGGGAAGGTGTGGCGGCGATGGTGGAGGGGACTTCCGTTCCGGGGCGGGAAAGCCACCGTCCGGGGGACGCGCCAGGCGCCCATACGGACGCCGAAGAACCACACAGGGCAGTTTCACCGATGTATCCGCCGTCGCCTTTCTTCGACCAGGACGGGGTGCACGCCATCTACCGTGACTGGAACCGCGTCCTGGCCGAATACGGTGGGGATCGAATGATGGTGGCGGAAGCCTGGGTGGAACCCGCCGAGCGCCTGGCACGCTACGTCCGCCCCGATGAGATGCAGCAGGCGTTCAACTTCGATTTCCTGCTGGCCGGCTGGGACGCAGAACGCATGGCTGATGCCATTGACGCGTCGCTGGCAGCGGCAGCATCAGTAGGGGCTCCGTGCACCTGGGTGCTTAGCAACCACGACACAGTGCGCCACACCACCCGGTTCGGCCTGAAGGACCCCACCACTTTCCCCAAGGGCATCGGCCCCGGGGACGAACAACCCGATGCCGCCCTTGGCCTTGCGCGGGCGCGTGCGGCCACACTGGTGGCACTGGCACTGCCTGGCTCCGCATACCTGTACCAGGGCGAGGAACTGGGCCTTCCGGAGCACACAACCCTTCCCGCCTCAGCCAGGCAGGACCCGACATTTTTCCGAACCAACGGTGCAGAGATTGGCCGTGACGGCTGCCGGGTCCCCCTGCCGTGGGCCGCTGGGCAGCCTGGTTTTGGTTTCTCCGGGGCTGTTTCCGCGGAGGCTCCCGCACCGTGGCTGCCCCAGCCGGAAAGCTTCGGTCCTTTGGCAGCGGACCAGCAGGACGGCGAGGAGGGTTCGACGCTGGAGCTCTACCGTGCTGCCCTGGCGTTCAGGTCAGCCAGGCACTTGGGCAGCGGCAGCGTGGAATGGACCGACGAACACGCCCCGGAGAGCGGACTGCTCGCCTTCCGGAACGGGGATGTGGTGGTGCTGTCCAACATGGGCTTTGCTTCCGCCCCCGTGCCGGACGGCTATGCCGTAGTCCTTTCCAGCGGTCCGGAGCCGGCCGGCGACTGGGCCGCCATGCAGGAGGTACCCGTGGACTGCACGGTATACCTGCAGAGCAGGCGGTAACCGCAGGAGCGGGGCGGAAGCCCCGGACCCACCTAGCGGACCCGCTCCGCTCGGCCGAAACGGGTCCGGGCGCCCGCGCCGATGTGGATGAGAACGGGTATTTCCTTCCCCACAACGGATTCAAGGGCGCGAAGGAGTTCGGACACCTCGGCCGCAAGCAGGTGCGGGGCCACGCCCTGCCGGGGCAGGAGGCGCACCTTCAATGCGGGCAAGCCCTTAACGCTGTAGGTGGTGATGGTGGCACCGGCAAGGTCCGGCCGTCCCTCAAGGGCCTGTTTAAGTGCCTGTTCGGCTACCCCACCACCGATCCGGACGTCACCGGGAGGGTCGCCGGGATCGTATTCGGCGGCCAGTAGGTTTGACCGGCCCTTTCCCTGTTGGGCGATCCAGGCAACCATGAGCGCCATGAGGGCCAGCAATGCCAGCGCCACCACGATCCACAGCCAGCTTTCCGGGCCGCCAGGGAAGCGGGTGGAGCTGAAAAGCTCGGTGATCCCAGCCCAGGCGCCCGCGGACCAGGAGTGCCACCAGGGGGCCACCGCGGGAACGGTTGCCAGCAGCACCAGGAGCAGGCCCGATCCCAAGAGGAGCAGTCCAAGCACTGCAAGAAGGATGCGGTTCAGGAGTGCCGGGGTGCTGTTCATGCTCCGATCACCCCGGACGGGGCCACAATGACGCGGGGAACCGGCGACGGTTCCAGCAGCATGTGGTCCAACTCGTCGCGGACGGCATCCAGCACCCGGTCCTGGTCGACGGGGATACCGGACGTGGGCCGCACATTCACCAGCACCTGCCGCTGGGAGACAACCACCATGACCTGTTCCGGTGTAACGTTGGCGGCCAGCCGCGCACGGCGTGCGAGCGAGGACGCAATGACCTCATCATCCACCACCACGGCCGGCAGACCTTCGCCGCCCCCGCCGGCCAGCAAATGACGGGCCCGTTTGCCGGGCAGGAGCCCATTAAGGAGGAAAATCAGGCCCAGCATGGCGAGCACGCCGCCAATGGCTGCCAGCAATAGCGGGGGGATGCCGGCCGGAAGGTCCACGATGCGCTGGGCCGCCACCTGCGGCTCGATCAGCCACGCGGGCTGGCCAACGGCGTGGACTCCGGATTCCAGCACACCGTACGCGGCAAGCACCAGAACCAGGACGGCGGCGGCGACTGACACGGCGGCCCGGGAAGAATGGGTTTCGCGGAAGAGGACCCTCCGCATATCCGGCCCGTTGTTCCCCCGCGATCCGTTGTCCGCGCGGCGGTTGTCCACGCTGCTGCTCACCGCACCCGCCCTCCCGTGTTGACCTTCGCCCCGCTGATGCGGATATCCACGCGGCTCAGCCTGGAACCGCTCAGTTCGGAAACTGTTGCCATAATGCTTGCTTTGGCCCTGACTGTGCGGTCCCATATGGACCCGCCGGCCGACTCGAGCCGCGCCGGGTCCCGGACGACCGACTGCAATGGCGGGATGCTGATGGGGGCGACGAGTGACAAAGCCAGCAGGCCGTCGTCGTCCGTCCAGTCTGCGCGAACGTCCTCGGGGTCAATGCCCAGAGCCTGTGCTGCAGCTGCCCTGGCGAGGCTGGTCAGTGCCTGGGTGCTGATCCGGTTATGGCCGCTGAGCGCCTGCCCACGAACAACGGGCGGGGGCGGGCTCATGAGGACGAGCGCCGGCCGATGATGGCGTCGAACACGCCCCGCAAGTCCAGCTTTCCTTCGGCAGCACGCCCCAGGAGGGCGCCGACGGCCATGAAAAGAAGGGAGACAAGGAATCCCCAAAGCCCGAACTGCAGGGACATGAAAGCGACGAAGGCCCCCATAGCCGTACCGGCAACGGTGAGGTTCACAGAACCGCCTCCCGTTCAGGGGCAGCCGATGAAGTTGGCTTGACAGGCGGCGGCACGTAGACATCCGTGATCTCGACGTTCACTTCGATGACCTGCAGCCCCACCAGTTCCTCGACCGCACGGTAAACGGCGGCCCGGACCTCATTGGCCAGGGAGTGCAGGGGCGTCCCATAGCTCGCCACCAGGGTGATGTCCACGGCCACCTGCGTTTCGCCCACTTCCGCGTGGACGCCCGCGGCATGATCTGAACTTCCCACGGCGTCCCGGATGGCGCCTAGCGCGCGGGACGGACCCGAACCCAGCGAATAGACTCCTGGAACCGCCCGGGCAGCTATTCCCGCAACCTTGGCTACTGCAGTCTCGGAAATCACTGTCCGGCCCGCGCCCGGAACCGGGCGTGCGGCAGGACGGTTTGACGCCACGGGTTGTGGGTTCTGGTATTCCATCAGGCACTCCCCCTTCTGTTGCTTCCACCCTATCCCCACGCTGCGGCACGCGGGCTGGAAACTCCCCGGGTGGCCGCAAAGGAAAGGCAGCGAGCTGCTCCTCCGGGCTGCGCAGCCCGGAGGAGCATTAAAAGGCCCAGGCGGGGAACGGCCCGAGGACATCCCCGCCTGGGCAGCGCCGCCGGCCGCGGCAATGCGGTGCGGCCGCGGTCAACTGATTCGCGTTGGCCTTCTTACTTGTAGAGGCCTTCCCCGCCAACCCTGACATTGGTGGGCAGGTAACCGAACGGGCCAAGCCCATTCCGGCCAAAGCTGCGGTCCACCTGGGTGACGCCGTTCCTGAAGTTGATCTTCACCGTGGGTGACAGCGTTCCGCCGCGCACACCGTTGACATTGTCGATGAACGACTGCACCAGGCCACCGGGCTGCACATAGTGCGAGTAGGCCTGGAACTGGCGGCCATTCTGCTGGCCCGAGATGCTGCCACTCGGGTTGTTGGCCGGCAGGTTGAGGTCGGTGGGCGAGCCGAGCGCCAGTCCGCTGTTGTTCACCGGCTGGAAATCGGAACGGATGCCGTCGCCAACGAAGCCGTAAACGCCGTCGGGACCGCGCATGCCGGCCGCGTAGGTGAACTGGTGGCTGATCGTGTACAGGTAGTACTTGTTCTTGCCGTTTTCGTTCTGGATGAAGATCTGGGGACGTTCAGTCTGGTCATTCACGCAGTTGGCGGACAGGATGGGCGGCAGGAAGGACCACTTGGTCAGGTCCTTGTTGTCCGCCACCGCCAAACCGACATTTGCGGTCTGGTAATAGGCTCCGCTGTTCTGGACGTCGGTGACGTTTTCAGCCTTCGGATCGCCGGGCCGGTACCCCAGGTCGTCGCCCTTGCACTGGTAGTCGCCGCGGTTTCCGGCGGTATTGCCTTCGAACACCATGTACGTCTTGCCCGGGTGGGCGGGATCCACGAACGTGTACGGGTCACGGAAGGCGAAACCGGGGTTTTGGGCCTTGGTCTGGTACATCTTTCCGTCCGGTTCCAGCAGCTTGGTGTGCTGGAACCCGTCGAACGTGACGCCGTTCTTGTCGGCGTGGATGTTGCCCAGCGCCTTGGCAATGGCCGCGTCGGGAGCGATCCCGCCGCCGCCGGCGTTGCGCTCAGCCACGTCATGGAAGGTGGTGGCCGTGTAGAAGACGTTTACGTGGTCACCCTGCATGAGGCGCGTGGACCCGGACCATTCGGTATTGCCGATGGAAGTGTTGTCCAGGAAGAGGTGGCCGCCGTAGTTCCACTTGTCCTTGGCAGGGTCCGCGTTGGTCTTGCGGAAGAAGTAGCCGATGCGGGCGTTCCAGTGGCGCTGGTCGAACCCGTAGCCGGCGTGGCGGTCCGCGACGAGGGAAAAGATGACATCCCAGCCCTTGTAGCTGATCTGGTTCGCGTTCTCATCCGTAAGGGACCAGGTGTCCCAGACCCAGACGTCGTCATTCATGGCAGGGAAATCCTCGGGGATTTCCGGCATGGTCACGTCCGGGCTCATGGAGTTCTGTCCGGGAGCGACGGTGGGATCGCTCTGCGCCATGATCTGCTTGGCATCTGCGCGGGTCCACTTGGAGGTGAAGTCCGACGCCGGATCGAAGGCCTGCTGCGTGTGGTTGGTGGGGAGGGCGAAGCCAGGAGTGGGGGCCGGCAGCTGCTGGGTGGCCGGCGGATCCGATGGCTCGTTGGCCTGGGCGGACGGGACGGCCAGGAACGCCGATGCTGCGACGGCCGTCGCCAGGGCTGAGGCGACGGCGCGCCACCGCAGTGTCCGGCGTGATTGGGGGTGCTTGTGCATTGTTGCTCTTCTCGCGGAGTTGTGACTGTTCGTGGAAGACGGGCCGAGGCCCGGGCCCCGGACAACAACGCACCCGGCAACAGCGCAGGCGTCACCGGGGACGCCGTTGTGTGTCGGGGAAATACGGGGCCTGGGTAGGGCCCCGGACCGAAAAGGAAGCATGCTTTCCCTCAGCCGGCGTCCACGCTAGGCGGAGCGAGCGGAGGATTCCAAACATGTTTCAAGACGGAAATCCGGCTACCGCCGAGTAGTATGCAAGCGCTTACGCAGCCCAACGCGCGCGCGTGCCACAACGGTTTGGCACGCGTCAATTGTTTCGACGCCGGGCCGGGACTTCTTTCAGGGAGGCGGTCAGATGTTACAAGCGCCACAGCTGCCTGTAGGCACGGGACCTCGGTGGGGACCTGATGCGCCGGGCGGGCAGCCCGGAGCGCCCGGAAAACCGCCCGCGTCGACGCGCAAAAGCGGGCGCGCTGCGCGGATTCATTGGCGCGGCGCACATTCGGGTCCCGTCAGGGAACGTGCGCGTCGGAAAGGAGCATGCGCCTCGGAAACGAACAAGCGCGTCGGAAACCGCGGCGCGCGTCCCAAGGAATGCCCGCGTCGCCCGGAAGCGGGGCCTGCCTATTTGCCAGCAGACTGGGCCCGCAGCACCCCATCGACTGCTCCCCAGGTGTGGTCCAGGGGCCGCCAAACGACAAATCGGGAGCACCCGATGGGTGGGGTTAAATGAAGAAAAGCACCAGTTCCGAAGAACTGATGCTTCCCAGTGGTGGCTCCGACCGGCGTCGATCCGGTGACCTTTCGATTTTCAGTCGAACGCTCTACCAACTGAGCTACAGAGCCTAGGTGACTAGTCACCATGACAGCCGGAATTTCTTCCAACAATCAGAGCGACCCTGACGGGACTTGAACCCGCGACCTCCGCCGTGACAGGGCGGCGCGCTAACCAACTGCGCTACAGGGCCTTGCGTTTCTTGCTTTGCAGTATCTCTACCGCTTTTTTCAAGGCTTCCAGCCTACCAGACTTTTTCAGCCTGCTTGACCAGTTCCTTGCGTACCCCCAACGGGATTCGAACCCGTGCCGCCGCCGTGAAAGGGCGGTGTCCTAGGCCGCTAGACGATGGGGGCCAGAACCCGTTCGGAGCAAAATAAAAGGCGTCAAGCGGGGCTTTTCGTCTTTGTCCTTCGCGTTTCTCCGAACTGGACTCTAAAACTATAGGGGCTAACCGGGAATAATCCAAAATCCACGAAAAACCGCAGCGTTGGGCCCCTGTCCGGGTAAAGATGGACGGATGGATGCCGTAGCAGCGCTCAACGAGATTGCTTTCTGGCTGGAGCGCGGACGCGCCGCCACGTTCAAGGTCCAGGCCTTCCGCAAGGCCGCCGCGGCCATCGGGCCCCTCGGGCCGGAGGAGGTGGCAGCGCGCGCCCGGACTGGCCGGCTCAAGTCCATGAAGGGGATTGGCGACCGGACTTATGCGGTGATTCGGCAGGCCGTTGATGGACAGGTCCCCGATTACCTGGCAGACCTTCGCGAGAAGGGCGCCCAGCCCCTGGCATCCGGGGGTTCGGACCTCCGGGAATCGCTCCGGGGCGACCTGCACAGCCACAGCGAATGGTCCGACGGCGGCTCCCCCATAGAACTCATGCTGGCAGCGGCGGAGGTGCTGGGCAGGGAGTACCTGGCGTTGACGGACCACTCCCCCAACCTCACCATCGCCAACGGCCTCTCCCCCGCGCGCCTGCGGGATCAGCTGGATGTGGTGGCCGGCATCAACGAAAAAGCCGGAGGTACCAGGCTGCTCACCGGGATCGAAGTGGACATCCTGGAGTCCGGCGAGCTGGACCAGGAGCCGGAACTGCTGGAGCGTCTGGACATCGTGGTGGCCAGCGTCCACTCAAAGTTGCGCGCCGACCGGAAGACCATGACCACGCGGATGCTGGGCGGGATCCAGGACCCGCGGACCAACGTGCTGGGACACTGCACCGGGCGCCTGGTGGAGGGCTCGCGGGGAACCCGGCCGCCGTCTGAATTCGATGCCGCGGAAGTGTTTTCGGCGTGCGCGGAACATAATGTGGCGGTCGAGATCAATTCCCGCCCCGAACGGCAGGACCCGCCGGACGCCCTGATCCAGCTGGCCCTGGAAGCAGGCTGCCTGTTCTCGATAGACAGCGATGCCCACGCTCCCGGGCAGCTGGACTTCCTGCAGTACGGTGCGGAGCGGGCCGTCCGCAACAACGTCCCGGCTGACCGGATCATCACCACATGGCCCGTGGACAAGCTGCTTGCCTGGGCAGGCTGACGGGAAAGTGCGCGCGGACGGCGGGAGTGGTGTGGCCATTTTCCGCCAGCCCGGCATTCCGTCCAGCCGTAGATTGTTCTTATGCCTTCAACCAGTCCCGCGCGCGAACCCCTCACCCCACCATCGGCACCACCTGCTCCGGTCAAGGCCCTCGGCGTGGCGGCCATGGTGGTCACAGTTGTGCTGTGGGCGTCGGCGTTCGTTGGCATCAGGGCCGTAGGCCCGTTCTTCTCACCCGGCTCCCTGACGCTGGGCAGGCTGGCGATTGCCGCCGTCGCACTGGCCTTTGTCGTTGTGCCGCAACTGCTCAGGAGCCGGCTGTTGCCTAAGGGCCGGGAGTGGCTTCCCATCCTGGCGTACGGGGTGATGTGGTTTGGCGGCTACAACGTGGCGCTGAACGCTGCGGAGCACATCCTGGATGCCGGCACCAGCGCCCTGCTGATCAACGTCAACCCCATCCTGGTGGCCATCATGGCCGGCATCTTCCTCAAGGAGGGGTTCCCGCGCTGGCTGCTCATCGGCAGCACCGTGGCATTCGCGGGCGTCGCGCTCATCGCCGCCGGTTCCGGACAGCCGCGCACCCCCGGGGAAAGTTCGACGGCGGACCTGCCCGGCGTGGGACTTTGCCTCCTTGCCGCAGTGCTCGCCGCAGTCAGCGTCATCATCCAGAAGCCGGTGGTGCGGAAATTTCCGGCGGCCCAGGCTACCTGGTTCGGGATCGTAGTGGGAGCGCTGTGCTGCCTGCCCTTCGCAGGGCAGCTGGCATCCGAAGTCCAAGCTGCCCCTGTTCAGGCCACTCTCGGCCTGGTGTACCTGGGTGTCTTCCCCACGGCCATCGCCTTCACCACCTGGGCCTACGCGTTATCGCTGGTGGACGCCGGGAAGCTGGCAGCCACCACGTATCTGGTTCCCGGCACCACTGTCCTCATCTCCTGGCTGCTGCTGGGCGAGATTCCCACCGTCTGGGGCCTGGTGGGCGGCTTGGTGTGCCTGGCAGGCGTTGGCCTGACCCGGCGCAGGACCAGGACTGACAGGGCGCCGGAAAGGCCGCTGGAAGAACGGGGCGGGCGCCCCCTCCGGCGCTAGAGTCGGAGTATGCCAGCCACCCTCCCGCCGGGTTTGCCCATTATTCCCCCACCGCCTGACGGACCCGGGCGCGGGAACCAGCCCCGCCACGTACAGGCAGCGGGATTCACCATGTCCCCCGACGAGTTCGAATCGGCAGTCCAGGATGCCCTGGACAGCATCCCCGCAAAGCTGGCCCAGGCCATGGACAACGTTGCGGTCTTCATCGACGACGACTACATTCCCGGCCCCGGGGAAGATCCGGACACCGTGCTGTTGGGATTGTACGAGGGGGTTCCGCTAACGGAACGCGACTCGTGGTGGGATGCCGGGTCCCTCCCGGACCGGATAACAATCTTCCGCGAACCGATCCTGGAGATCTGCGCCTCGCGGGAAGACGTAATCCACGAGGTGGCCGTGACTGTGGTGCACGAAATCGCCCACCACTTCGGCATTTCCGACAAGCGGCTGCACGAGCTGGGCTGGGGCTAGCCTTGTAGGCATGGGACATGACCACAGCCACAGCCACGGGATCACCGCCACGGGCCGGCACCGAAAACGCCTTGTGGCCGTCCTGGGGATCACCCTTGGCGTGGTGGTGATCCAGATTGTGGGCGCGGTGTTCTCCGGTTCCCTCTCCCTGCTCGCCGATGCCGGCCACATGCTCTCCGACGCAGCCGGCGTCACCATCGCCCTGCTGGCCGCATGGATTGCCGGCCGCCCCGCCAGCGACCAGCGGACCTACGGCTACCAGCGCGCCGAGGTCCTGGCAGCCCTGGCCAACGCCTTGATCCTGATCGTGATCTCCGTGGTGATCTTCACCGAGGCGATCCGGCGGTTCGGTGCGCCACCGGAAGTCCACACGGACATCATGCTCTTCGCCGCCGTCCTGGGCGCCGTGGCCAACCTGGCCTCGCTCCTCATCCTGCGTACGGCCCAGGATGAGAGCCTGAACGTCCGCGGCGCCTACCTGGAGGTGCTCGGCGACCTCCTGGGCTCGGTGGCCGTCATTATCGCCGCCGTGGTGATCATGCTGACCGGATTCCAGACGGCGGACACCATTGCATCTGTGCTGATCGCACTGATGATCCTGCCGCGGGCATGGAGCTTGCTGCGCGACGTGGTGGATGTGCTGCTGGAGGCCAGCCCGAAAGGGGTGGAGGTGCAGATGATCCGTGAGCACATCCTTTCGGTGGCCGGGGTGACCGATGTGCACGACATCCACATCTGGACCATTACCTCAGGGGTTCCGGTGTTCTCTGCCCACGTGGTGGTGGAGGACGGGGTGCTCAACGCCCGGGGAGCCGACCAGTTGCTGGACAAGCTCATTACCTGCCTGGGCTCGCACTTCGACACTGACCACTGCACGTTCCAGCTGGAGCCTGCCAGCCACTCGGACCACGAAGCACATCAGCACGCGTAGTCCGACACACCACAGCATATTCCGCCGCTAATCACATTGTTGTGGTTTATGTTATTGATGTGACTGCTGTTGCCAATGTGCATGGCCTCACGTAACCTCAGACTGCTGGCGAGCAGCTGAGGGGCACCGTCGTGCCGCATCCAGAACCTCACTCCCAGCCTTACCGTTGCGAGGACTCTGCAGATGGCTTTATCCGGATCGGGCCGCGGGACGGCCGTGCTGTGCGCCGCCGTCGTACTCTTTGCATCTGCGGCAACACCGGCAGCCGCCGTACCGGCGATGTACTCCCCGCTGGCCGTTCCCGCATCGCCGGAGATTCCTTCACCCGAGGACATCGCCGCAGCCAAGGCCAGCGAGTCCGCCACGGCCGACGAGGTCACCAGGATCGAGGGGATTCTGGCTGACGCGGCCACATCCCAGCAGGCGGCGTTCGCGGTGGCGATGCAGGCCAACAACGCCTACAGCGAAGCTTTGGTGGAACTGCAGCAGAGGACGGAGGCCGCATCCGTTGCCTCCGCCAAGGCCGCGTCCGCACGCGAGCAGCAGGACAAGACCCGGAAGCAGGTGGGGCAGCTCGCCGGCGACCTGTACCGGAACGGCGGCCTGAACCCCACCCTTGGAACCCTGGCCAGCGGGGGCGAAAGCATGCAGCAGGCCGCCACGCTTGAGGCTCTCTCGGCAAGCCGCAGCCGCGCCTTTGACGCTGCTGACGCCGCCGCTACCGCCTACCGTTCCCTCACGGCAGCGGCTGACGATGCCACCAAGGCCGCCGCTGATGCGGCGACGACTGCAGAACAGCGAAAGTCCGAGGCTGAACAGGCAAACGCTGCACAGGTCAAAGCGGTGGCCGACGCCAAAGCACAGCGGATCGTCCTGGTGGACCAGTTGGCACAGCTCCGCAACACCACGGCGGCGCTGGAGTCGGCCCGTGTGGATGCCCTTGACCGGCAACGTGAAGAGGCACGCCTCGCCGCGCTTTCTGCCGCCGCTGACAAGGCGGCCCAGGACAAGGCCACCCAGGACACCGCTGCCCAAAACCAGGGAGCCCGGAACCAGGCGTCCCCGCAAACCAACTCCGGGCAGGCCGCCGCCCCTGCGGCTCCGGCTCCTGCAGCACCCGCCCAAGCCGCGCCTCCTGCGCCAGCCCCCGCAGCACCGGCAGCACCAGCTGATCCAGCGCCGGCCCCGGCTGCCCCAGCCCCGGTTGCCCCGGCCCCCGCACCTGCTCCACCTGCTGATCCAGCCCCCGCACCGGCCCCGCCCGCGCCTGCTCCGGTTGCCCCGGCGCCCGCGCCCGCCCCTGCTCCTTCGACCGGTTCAGGCACCTACGACGTGGCCATTTCCGTTGCCTTGGGGAAGGTCGGCGCGCCTTACTACTACCAGTGGGGCGGCACAGGCGTGTATGGCTTTGACTGCTCGGGACTGGTCCAGAACGCCTTTGCCGCCGCCGGCACGTACCTTCCCCGCACCGCGTCCCAGCAATATGCGGCGGCCCCGGTACACGTGCCGATTTCGCAGGCCCGCCGCGGCGACCTGCTGGTCTGGGGTTCGGCGCCGAACTTCTACCACGTGGCCATCTACCTTGGGAACGGCCAGGTGGTGCAGGCACTCAACCCGCAGGAAGGCATCACCGTCTCATCCATCAGTTCGATGGTGGGCATGGATCTCTACCCGTACGCAGCCCGCTACTGAGCTGGGGGGTCGGGCTGCGAAAGCAGGCCGCTCCGCCGTCGTCAGCTCAAAATGTCCTTGGTGACGAACCGCCCGTAGGCGAGCGCCCCGAACACTGACACGTAGCCGGCCTGGAGCAGGGCGTTGCTGCCGAAGGAATCCCACACCATGGGTTGACGCAGCATGTCGCCAAAACCAAGCCAGTAATGGCTGAACAGCCACGGGTGCAGCCACTCCAGCTGCGGCAGCTGGTCCAGGACCTGGGAGACCACGGACACCACCACCGTGGCTGCCATCGCTCCCACCGGAACCACCGTCATGGTGGACAGGAACAGTCCGATTGCGGACAGGCCGGCCAGGGATACTGCCAGGTAGGCGGCGATCAGCAGGATGCGCAGGGCCGCTTCCTGCGGTTGCACCACGCCGCCGGAGAGCAGCGTCACCGGACCTATGGGGAAGAGCGCCGCGCCGATGGCAGCCCCCGCGAGGCCGACGGTCAGGGGGGCGACGATACAGAAAGCCAGGGCGCCCGCGTACTTGACCAGGAGCAACCGCACGCGTCCGGCCGGCGCCACCAACAGGTAGCGGAGGGTCCCCAGGTTGGCCTCCCCGGCAATCGTGTCCCCGGCCACCACCCCCACCGCGAGCGGCATGAACAGC
Source organism: Pseudarthrobacter sp. NPDC080039 (assembly GCF_040702335.1). Taxonomy (NCBI): domain Bacteria; kingdom Bacillati; phylum Actinomycetota; class Actinomycetes; order Micrococcales; family Micrococcaceae; genus Pseudarthrobacter; species Pseudarthrobacter sp. NPDC080039. The sequence continues at coordinate 124,191 of NZ_JBFBKY010000009.1, forward strand.
GGAACCGACACCAGCATGGCGGTGAAGGCCACGAACAGCCCATTTTGGGTAATCCGGTCCAGGAACGCAGGTCCGCGGCCCGGCGGCACCGCAGAGGAGACCCTGACCGCGATGGCGATGAGCACCGGAATTGCAGCGAGCGCCAGGAGCAGCGCCCATGTCCGCCGGCGGCCGAACAGGACCTTGAGCTCCGACCCGAGCAGGGACAGCCCGGACCGGCGCGGCGCTGCAGCCTGCCGGGCAGTTCCTGCGGCTTCGGGTATGTCGGCGGGCACACTACTGGGCAACGTCGAATCCTTCCCCGGTGAGGGCAACAAAGCGTTCCTCAAGGCTTTCACGTTCGACGGCGAAGCCCCGGACGCGCACACCGGCCTGCACCAGGTGCGCCACGACGTCCTCGGGGAGCAGCGCCGGTTGTTTGGCGTCGGTTCCGAGCGCCGCTACGACGGTCTCGCCGTCGGGCTGCGTACGCAGCGCTCCCGGCAGTCCCGGTGCGGGGCCGCCCCGCTCAAGCTGTTCGGGCCTGGGCTGGCCGGCTGCACCGGGCTGTGCAGGCTCCGGCGCCAGGCCCAAACGGGCCAGGACCTGCCGGGCCGCACCGCCGTCGGGCGTCACCAACCGGAGCCGGGCGTTCCCGGCCTGCCGCAGCTCAGCAAGGGGTCCCTGCGCCACAAGCCTGCCCGCGCTCATGACGGCAGCGTGCGTGCACATCTGGTCCACCTCGGCCAGCAGGTGGCTGGACACAAAAACCGTGGTGCCCTCATTCGCCAGGGACCGGACCAGGTTGCGGACTTCCCGCGTCCCCTGCGGGTCCAGCCCATTGGTGGGTTCGTCCAGAACCAGCAGGTCCCGTGGCGACAGCAGCGCGTTGGCGATGCCCAGCCGCTGCTTCATGCCCAGGGAATACGCGTGTACCCGCTTCCCGGCGGCGTGTTCCAGCCCCACGCGCTCCAGGGCGTGGTCCACCCGTGCCCTGCGCGTGGAGGGCACGGTGTGGGGGCCCGCAGCATCCAGCCGGTGAAGATTCGCAGCGCCGGACAGAAAGGGGTAGAAGGCTGGCCCTTCCACCAGGGCGCCGACGCGCGGAAGTATGTCGTGGAGCTTGTCCGGCATCGCCTGCCCCAGCAGGCTGACCGTCCCTGAGGACGCGGCTGCAAGGCCCAGCAGCATGCGGATGGTGGTGGTCTTGCCGGAGCCGTTGGGGCCAAGGAACCCGAAGACCGTCCCGTGCGGGACGGCCAGGTCCACATGGTCGACGGCGGCCTGCCGGCCAAAGTGCTTGCTCAGGCCGCGGGTCTCGATGGCCAGCCCGCCGGTCACCGGGCCGCTCATCCGTTTGGTCCCAGCCCGGCAGGCACTGCCCGTTCGGCCGCCACTTACCGAGCCGCTGCTGCTGCGGACTGCAGCCTCTCCGCCGGCACCATTCCAGCGAAGATCCGGCCGTCGTCGGTGATCAAAACGTTGAGCAGGGCGGTAGACAGCAGCCGTCCGCCAGGGACTGCGACGGCGGCCTGGGACAGGAGCGGGTCCTGCAGCAGGGATCCTGCCGCAGAAGCTGAACCGTGCAGGGTGCCCACCACGGTCTCCCATCCCGTCCCGGTCACGGATACGTTGCCTTTGGCGTCGCCGTGCATTGCCCCGGGGGTGTGGGCGCCGGAGGGACCATGGGGCCTATCCGGAACCGGGAGCTCCTTGACCGTGCTGCCGGGCGGCGGGGTGAAGGCGAAGACGGACGCGTCCGGCGCCTCCAGCGAGAGGCTGGTGAACTGTGAAACGAATGCCGGCTTGCCAGCTCCTCGTGCCGTCACCTGGACGGACAGGGGCATGCCGTTTTCACCGTCGACGGCGATGGCCACCCTGCCCACCAGGGTGCCGTCAGTGCGTGGCTCGATCAGCAGGTTGTAGGCGGCCCGTCCGGCTACGGAAACGTCCGGACCCACTGAAACGGCAGTAGTGGGGTCAATCCTGGACAGGAATTGCTGGGCAACGTCGGCAGGTGTGTGCACGCCGCCGGCCCCCTGCCGCTCCTTCGACTGCGCCGGGTCCTGGACGTGCGCCGGCAGCGTGGCATGTTCTGCCGTGTTGTCCTTGGAGGAATAGAACCAGACGTCACTGCCGTGGCGGACCACGTCCCGTTCGGCAAGTTGATCCATCACCTGGATGCGTGCGTTGTCCTGGCCGTCCATGAAGACACGGGCACTGTGCTTGCCGGAGAGCAGTTCAATCACCGAAGCCACGCTGCCCGGGGACGCAGGTCCTGCAGGCTTTCCGGCTGCAGGCAGCTCCGGCAGCCCCAGGTCTGCAGACTGTTCGACAGTCCCGGAGAACGCCCGCACCTGATGGCCCGCTGCGAGTTCCAGGACCTGGGCCGGTGTCTTGGCCGGCAATGGGTTGCTGGCGCCTGCCGGCAGGGACCCGGCGAGCGAGGCCGCGGCGATAACCACCGGGGCCGCCGCGGCAGGCAGCCACCGCAGCCACGGCCTGCGGCGCCGTGCGCCATCCCCGTGCATCCGTGTAGGTTGCGCTTGCGTTTGTTGCGACTGTCCGCCGGAGTCCAGCCTGTCGGAGCCCATAAGTAAAGACTACGCCCGTACCTGGGGGTCTGGGTGGCTCCCGCAGCTACCTATCCTGCAACGGTCCGTGAGGTTCCGGCACAACGGTTCCCGCACCGCCGTCGACCGTTATTGTTTGCCCGGTGGCAATTGCACTGGTGGCATCCGGAACCCCGACGACGGCGGGGATGCCGTATTCCCTGGCCACGACAGCGCCGTGCGAATTGGCGCCGCCCATCTCCATCACCAGCCCTCCGGCAGTCAGGAACAGCGGCGTCCAGCCGGGATCGGTGGACGGGGCCACCAGGATTTCACCCGGTTCAAGGCGGGCTCCGACAGGATCCAGGATGACACGGGCCACACCGGTCACCGTTCCGGCCGATGCGGGGCTGCCTGCCAGGGCTCCTTCCGCCCCGTTTCCGACGACGGTGCGCACCGCTTCGGGTTCGGTGCCGTCCGAGAGCAGCACCCTGGGGATGTGCCGGCGCCTGAGCTCCCGGTCATATTCCGGCTGCCGTGCGGCCACGAGGGCACGAAGGTCAGGGTCACGGGTCCCGTGGTCGGCGTGGCCGGTCAAGGCCTGGCGGACTTCGCCGAAGTCCAGGAAGAACACGTCGTCAGGCCGGTCAGTCCTGCCCGACTGTGCCAGTTCCGCGCCCACCAAGAGCAGTTGGCGCCGGATTTCAGCGAGGCCAAGAACCAGATGGTACTTGGGCAGTTCGCGCAGGCCGGCGAACAGGCGGGCCCTGTGCAGGGCGGCCCGCACCAGCCTTCCCTGGATCCTGCCCCGTGCAGCGGCCTGGGCAACGAGCTGGTCCACCTGTGCTTCCGCGTCCTCGGCGGCCTTGCTGAACTGGACATCAGGCGCCAGGGCCGGATCCTCCAGCCGGAGGTAGTTGGCAAGGATGCCCAGGATATGCGCCGGGTCCTCCGACCAGCGTGGCAGCCCGAGGTCGATCTCGCCCACGGCCCGGTGTCCGTAGGAGCTGAGGAACCTGGCCAGGGCGGCGTCCAGGCGCGCGGGCAGCTCCCCGGCGTGGAACGCAGCTGCGAGGACGTTGGGTTGGCCGGTCATCAGGACGGAACGGGACTGGGGGTCGTCGCGGATGGCCTTTGCCAGGTCCCACAGCTCCAGGTCCATCTCCGTGGTGACATTGTTCGGCAGCCCTCGGATCACCGGCTGCAGTTCGCTCCACGCCTTGCCGCCCAACAGCTTTCCCGCAAGGCCCAGCATGGCGAAACCCAACGCAGGAAGGGGAAGGATGGCCGGGACGATCCGAAAGAGCCGTGAGCCAAGGAGTGACTCGACGTGGTCCAGCCGCGCCAGGGGTCCGGCACCGGGCCCGGGCGCCAGCGACGCCTCGAATTCCCGCGTGAACCGGTCAACCCGCCGGAGGGCAGCTTCCGGCCGCACCAGGGCATGAAGCAAAGTGCCTGGCACTTTCGCCCGGGCTGCCACAGGCACAACGTGGCGCAGCAGGCCGAACGGGGTCCGCGTGGTTACCGAAAAGGCCGGGTCCTCGAACAGCTGCCGCATGACCGCTGCCGTCCGTGCCTCCATGATGTCGAAAACCCGGGGAACGAGGCGGCGGCCGATGCTGCTGCGGATGGGGGTGGTGAAGTCGACGTAGATCCGCTGCCCGGCTTCGGCGTAGGGGGACGGTCCGCGTCGGGGATCAGGAACGGGAAATCCCGCGGCGGCCGCAACCGAGGACGCGATGAGGCGGACGGCTGCAAGCCCCATGGGCGTGAGCGGCCGGGTGAGCCCCTGCGCCAGGCTGAAGCAAAGATACGCCCGGGTGCCGCCGTACGGGGAACTGCGATACCGGACATTGCCCGCCGCGCCGTTGCTCCGGGGGACCGGGTACAGGGTGGTGATCGGCCTGGACTGGGTGAGCCATAGGCTGCCGGCCCGGTCGATGGCCCACTCGGTGTCCTGTGGGGCACCGAAATGCTCCTGTGCCTGAAGCCCCAGCCGCACCAGCGCGGCAACCTGGCTGTCCGCCAGGCACGCGGCGCCTCGCGCGGCGGGCACTGCCCTGACCCCGGTTCCGCCACCGGGAAGCGCCGTTACCTCCACGCTCTTGTCGCCGACCTCGCGCTCCAGCACCACACCGGTGAGGGCGTCCACCACGAAATGGTCCGGATTGACTGCGCCGGAGACTACAGCCTCACCGAGGCCTGGGGTGGCGTCGATTGACACCTGCCTGCGGCTTCCGGTGAGCGGGTTTGCCGTAAACATCACTCCCGCCGCAGCGGCGTCCACCATGTGTTGGACCACCACCGCAAGGGCCACGCTGGCCGGGTCGATGCCCAGGCTGGCCCGGTAGGCGGTTGCCCGCTCCGTCCACAGCGACGCCCAGCATCGGCGGACCGCATCAAGCACCGCCGGCACTCCCACGACATTGAGGTAGGTGTCCTGCTGCCCGGCGAAGCTGGCAAAAGGAAGGTCCTCTGCTGTGGCCGAGGACCTCACGGCCACTGGAACATCTGGACCCATCGCTGTGTAGGCCCTCTCCACGGCCGCGGAAACCGCCGCCGGGATCGGAGCTGCCAGGATCGCTGCCCGCGCCGTGCCAGCCAGTTCATCCAGTTGGTCCGGCTCCAACCCGGCGCCGCCGGCGGCAAGCGCAGCGTAGACCCCGGCCAGAGCAGGAAGCAGGGGGCCGGAGGCACCGGTTACCTGCCGATAACCGGCGGTGGTCACGCAAAACCCGTCCGGAACAGGCAAACCGGCGGACAACAACTTCCCCAGGTTGGCGGCCTTGCCACCAATCTGCCCCAGCATCCCTGCGTCGACGCGGCCCAGTTCCAGCACCAGCGCGGTGTCCGTGGTGGTGCCGGCCAACGGTGGCCCTTGCTGCTCCATGTCTGCCTTAGGTCCGAAATTCCCTGCGACCGGACGGCTCTGGCGCCCGGTGGGTAACAGTGGGCGTCAGGCGGCGTCACCCAGGATGGGGCCGAACCGTGCGCGGTCAGCCAGCCTGGGATCCTCGCGGTCCGGAACCACCATGACCGGGCCCTTGGCGTGGTGGAGCACGCCGTCCGACGTTGAGCCCAGGAGCATGCCGGTGAAGCCGCCTCGGCCGCGGGTGCCCACTACTACCAGTTCAACGTGCCGGCTTTCCTCGACGAGCACGTCAACGGGGGATCCGTCCTTGAGTTCGTAACCGGCCTGCAGATGCGGGTAGTGGCTGCGGAGCCAGGACATGCCGGCATCAAGGGTGACCCGAATGTCGTCAAACAGGGCCTTCCGGTCCATGGGTGCGGGAACCCAGGCAAGGGAGCCGCTGTATTGGGGAACGGCGCAGACCACGCGGAGGGAGGCACCCAGTCGTTCCGCCTGGTCCGCGGCTTCCAGGACCGCGACGCGCGCCTGCTCGGAGCCATCAACGCCGACCACCACCACGTTCTCCACCGGCCGGTGCCCGGATTTGGCCTGCTCCGCCTTGACGCGGCGGTCCTCAATGGTCTGGCCGAGCCGGTCCGAACAGAACAGCGGGACCGTCACCGTGGGGCATTTGGCGTGGGCAGGCAGGGCGCTGCTGACCGAGCCCAGGAGCCGGCCCACAAAACCGCCCCGTCCCCGGGTGCCCACCACCAGGAGTTCGGCAGTTTCGGAGATTTCCAGCAGGACTCCTGCGGCGTCACCGTTCTCCACGGATGAAGTGACCTCGACGTCGTACGCGGAAACCTTCTCAAGGGCCTGCCTGGCGATTGCCTCGGCCCCCTCGCGGATAACGGAATCATCCACTGTGGCGTAGCCCCCGTCGAGGCCGGAGGCGGCGAAAATGGGCACTGAATAGGCGGTGACGATATGGAGCGGACGACGGCGGCGCTGGGCTTCCCGCGCGGCCCACACCAGGGCGCACTGGCCGTGGTCCGAACCGTCCACGCCCACCACGATGCCGTGGGGAGCGGAAGAGGCACTACCTCCATTCCGGGCCGGATCCGGATGCAACTCTCGTGAGCCCATGGGGGCCGCCTCCTCGCGATACGCCTGATGTTGCGGCTATTCTGCCAGAAAACAGACCGTTCCCCGCGCACTGGCGGCACCGGCACTGCCGGCACGAAAGGACCGTTCCCGTTTCCCACTATTCTCCGTGCCGTACGCCTTAGCAAGCCTGCCCAGAAGGGGATGGCGAAACGTTATCCACAGCCTTTCCACAGCCATGAGGGAGGCGTCTTGACGCCACCGGGGATGTTTTCCTGATGGGGCTATCCACCGCCGCATTTGTTCTGTAGTCTTCAGGACATTGTTGGTCCGGGACGCCAACTGCAACTTCCTGCCAGGACGGTCCCGGCCATGCTCTGCGTCCGTACTTTGGGGGTATCGGGACCGCGCGCCGGCGAGGACGCCGGCAACCGCCGAAAGCTTCAAGGGAGGGAAACTGTAGTGTCAAGCATGCCTGGGGATGCCGGGACCGAACAGACCACCACTGTCATCATTGGCACGGGACTGTCCGGGCTGGCCGTGGCCGCGGAACTGCGCCGCCACGGAGTGCAGTCCATTGTGGTGGACGGCCTGGACATCCTTGGCGCCGGCCAGCCCGCCAATACGTCGTCCCTGCAGCGCTGTGACGCGGCGGACAGCGACACTCTCCGGGAGCGGAACGAAATCCTGCGGCACCTGCGCAATTACGCGGCAAGCCACAGCGTGGATGTCCGGAACAGCACGCGCGCGGTCCAGCTCACCATGCTTGAAGGTCCTGAAGGGGCCACCGCCCCGCAGTGGCAGGTGCACACGCCCACAGGCATCCTGGTGGCCGACCACATTGTCCTGACCCGCTGCGCCCACAGCCAGTTGCGCCGCATGCTCAACGATTTCGGCATCGCCGTTGGGCGGAATGTGGCAGCAGCGATGCGGGCCATCGGCATTTACCTGGTGGGCGTGGGTGAACTGATCACGCCCTCACCCAAGGAAGTGCTGCGCCAGGCCAAGACCGTGGGCCAGGCCATTTCCGCCAAGGTCAATCCGGACGGCGGCCAATCGTCCGGCGCCCCCCGCTCCAACAGCTCCTTCCCGGCAACAGGCGGCTTTGCGGTGCTGACCTGCTGAGGCTTTTCCCGGCTCCTGCCGGGCCTCCTCCGTCCCGTCCTGCGTGCGGGGCCTACTCCCCGCGGTTTTCCCCCACATCCCCGTCGCCGGTCAAGCGGCGCCTGGCCAGCACGCCAAGGGCCACCAAAAGCCCCACGGCGACAACTGCGAAAATCACGATGCTCCATTGGAAGGGCTCCCCTGAGCCGGCAGGTTCCGACGGCTCCTCCGTCACCCCGGGCTTCGCGGTTCCCATTCCCGGAACGGCACCGGCCGTCGTCGGAATCCCCGTTGCCTGCGTTCCGGAGGGGGCAGCACCTGGCTGGACAGCACCGGCGGCGACCGTGAAGGTGAACGTTCCCTCAATGGGGTGCGAGTCGGAGCCGGCCACCCGCCACGCCACCGTGTACGCGCCGGCAGGGCCACCGGACCGGAGCCTTTGCGTGGCCACGTTGCCGACGATCTCGACCGGTCCGTCGGCCCATTCGGTGCCGCCGGCATCCTTGACCGAGAATGACGAACCAATGCCCAGCGGCTTATCGCTGAAGGTCACGGAGACGTCATTCGGCGGGGCCGCCAGCGAAGCCCCCTGCGCGGGGCTGGTGGATTCCGCTGCATCATGGGCGGAGGCCGGGCCGGCCAGGCCCAGCGTTGCGGCGGCAAGAACAAGAAGACCGAGCGCCAGGCTCAGCAACTTGGGACGGACTGGGCGCATGTTTGGGCTGCTCCTTGTGTTGGATTCCTTACAGACTAGGCGAAATTGGCGGCGCGCCCGGGGCCGCACCATTAGGATGCAGGTATCCCCACACACTCCCCCGGAGGACTAATGCTTAAGCAAGGCTCTGCCCTGGACCGGTATTTCAGGGTCACCGAGCGCGGTTCGAACCTTTCCCGCGAGATCCGCGGCGGTTTTGCCACGTTCTTCGCCATGAGCTACATCGTGGTACTGAACCCCCTGATCCTGTCCGGGCCGGACTCCAACGGCACTACGCTCGGATTCCCGGCCGTGGCCGCCGTGACCGCACTTGTGGCAGGCATCCTGACCATCCTCATGGGAGCCTGGGGACGGCATCCCTTCGCATTGGCCACCGGCCTGGGTGTGAATGCCTTCGTCGCCGTCACCGTGGCCACCAACCCCGGGCTCACGTGGCCGGACATGATGGGCCTGGTGGTGCTCTCCGGCGTGACCATGCTGATCCTGGTCCTCACGGGTTTCCGCACCGCCGTCTTCAAGGCGGTGCCGGAGGGGCTCAAGACCGCCATCGTGGTGGGCATTGGCCTGTTCATCGCCTTGATCGGCCTGGTCAACGCGGGGTTCGTCCGCCGTATCCCGGACGTAGCCGGCACCACGGTGCCCGTTGGACTGGGCTTCGAAGGCAAGCTGCTGGGCTGGCCCACCGCCGTCTTCGTCTTCGGCCTGATCCTGACCATCGCCCTGGTGGTCCGCAAGGTCAAGGGCGCCATCCTGATCGGCATCATCACGTCCACGGTGCTCGCCGTGATCCTTGAGATGACCCTGCACATCGGGCCCAGCTTCGACGGCAAAAACTTCAACCCGCAGGGCTGGTCCCTGGTGGCGCCCGCGTTCTCCGGCTGGGCCGCCCCGGACCTTTCCCTGATTGGCAAAGCGAACCCGTTCGGGGCCTTCGGTCACCTTGGGTTCGTCGCTGCCACGCTGCTGGCTTTCGTCATCCTGCTCAGCATTTTCTTCGACGCCATGGGAACCATGGTGGGCCTGGCCAACGAGGCCGGGACGGTGGATGAGCACGGCAACATCCCCGACGTCGACCGTGTGCTCCAGGTGGACGCACTCGGCGCGATCATCGGTGGCGGCGCCTCGGTGTCCTCCAACCAGATCTACGTTGAAGCCGGCGCCGGCATTGGCGAAGGTGCCCGGACCGGCATAGCCTCCATCGTCACCGGCCTGCTTTTCCTGGTGGCCATGTTCTTCACCCCGCTGATCAACCTGGTGCCCTTCGAGGCGGTAGCCCCGGCCCTGGTGGTGGTGGGCTTCATGATGGTGTCCCAGGTGGGCAAGATCGACTGGCAGGACTGGGGCATTGCCATCCCGGCGTTCCTGACCTTCGCCCTGATGCCGTTCACCTACTCGATCGCCAACGGCCTCGGCGCCGGCTTCATCAGCTTCGTCATTATCCGGACCGTCCAGGGCCGCGCCAAAGACATCCACCCCCTCATGTGGGCCGTGGCCGCCGCGTTCCTGCTGTTCTTCTCCATCGGAACCATCGAGGCCGCACTGGGCATGAAGTAACCCCTGCACGCGGAAAGGGCTGGTGCGGCGTCTGCCGCGCCGGCCCTTTTGTTTACACCGGGACCTACATGAGCCGCGCCTAGACCGGAGTGTTCGGCGCGAGTCCTTCGTCCCCGGACACCGCCAGGGCTTTCCGTTGCCGCAGCCGGTCCAGCCGGTTCATCAAAGGGGACGTGGTGGCTCCGTGGATCACGATGGACAGTGCCACCACCAGCCCGATGAAGGACCAGAGCCAGTGCCCCTGGTCAACAAAGTGCCCTTCGCCCAGCACAAAGGCAAGGTAGTAAAGGGAACCGATTCCGCGGATGCCAAAGAAGGACAGGGCGATGCGTTCACGCGGGCCGGTCTTGCCGCCCAGCAGGCCAAGCCAGCCCGCGAGCGGCCGGACCACCAGCAGGAAGGCCAGGGCCACCAGCACTTCCGCGGGCCCGATCCCGGCCAGCAGCCCGCGGGCGATCGCACCGCCCAGCAACACCAGGATCACCACAGTCAGGAGCCGTTCCAACTGCTCCACGTAGGAGTGCAGCACCCGGTGGTAGCCGTGGGTGCGCTCCGCGGCCCGGATGGTCACGGCACAGACGAACACGGCAATGAACCCGTATCCCTCCACCATGTCCGTCAACCCGTAGGCCAGGAACGTCGCCGCCAGGGCCACGAAGCCTTCAGAGTGGTTGGACAGCCTCAGGCTGTCCGCGCGGGCGGAGAAGAACAGGATGGCGAGCAGTTTGCCGGTCAGGAAGCCCACCAGGAGCCCGGCCGCCAACCGCCACACCACGTCCAGCCCAAACCATTCACCGAACCAGGCGGACGGGTCTGCCCCCGCGATGCTGATGGCAATGGCCAGGTACACGAACGGGAAAGCCAGCCCGTCGTTGAGGCCTGCCTCCGAGGTAAGGCCAAAGCGGACCTCATCCTCCTTGTCTGCCCGGTCATCCTGGTCCGCGGGCTCGCCCACCTGAACCTCGGACGCCAGGACGGGGTCCGTGGGGGCAAGGCTGGCGGCCACCAGCAGCGCCGCACCGAGTCCCAGGCCAAGGAACCACATTCCCAGCAGTGTCAGGCCGAGGATGCACAACGGCATGGCAATCCCCAGGAGCCGCCACGTGGTGGACCAGCGCTTGCGCCCCACCGGCCGGTCCAGCGCCAGCCCCGCACCCATCAGCGAAATGATCACGCAGACCTCCGCGAGGTGCATGACGAAGTTGCTGTGCTCCACCGGGTTGGGGTCAGGCAGCGACGGGATCAACGCGAACGCACCAATCCCTGCGCCCAGGAAGACCATGGGCATGGAGAAGGGCATGTCACGCAGCAGCTTGGGCAGCACTGCGGCGATAAAGACGGCTAGGCCGGCCGCGGCAAAGAGGATGTCCGGGGCTTCAAACATAGGGCAGTTCTCCAGCCTGGGTTGGGGCGTGGGTCCGGCGGCAGCGCGCCTGGCTGCTGCGGCGCGGACTTGGTCCCACCCTATCCCCTGCCCATCCCGGCGGGACCTGCCGCCTCCCGCGTTCTTGGATCCCGGACAGCACGACGGCGGCGGTGCTGGTTTTCGTGTACGGCATGCGGTGAGCTTGGGGCATGTCTTTCCAGCTCCCCACCGTTGATGTCCCACCCCAGCCCTGGACCGGAAGGTTCGACGGCGACGAGGCCGCCCACCGCCGCTGGTGGCAGGCGGTGGACATCAACAGGACGCCGGGGCCGGCAGGGGTGGAAGCGGCACCGGACGGGGAACCAGCCACACCAGCAGCCCGTAAGCCGGCCGCCCTGCTGGGATTCGCCAGCGATGAGGGGGTGCGCCGGAACAAGGGCCGGATTGGTGCCGCCGCAGCACCGGCAGCCCTCCGGAAAGCCCTCGCCCCGTTGGCATTCCATCTGGACCGCACCGTGGCAGATGTTGGCGACGTGGTGGTGTCCGGCGGGGACCTGGAAGCCGGGCAGGAACGGCTTGGCCTGGCGCTGGCCGCCCTGCTGGACTCCGGCCACCAGACGGTTGTGCTGGGCGGCGGCCATGAAACCGCCTATGCAAGCTACCTTGGCGTCAGTGCCTCGTCGGCGGTCCAAAGCGGACAGCGCCTGGGTGTCCTGAACCTTGACGCACACTTCGACCTCCGCGACGAGCCCGTGGCCAGCTCGGGAACTCCGTTCCTGCAAATGGCCTGCGCGGAAGGGGACGCGGGGCGCGAATTCCGCTACGCCGTCGTCGGCATCTCGGAGCCGAACAACACCCGGGGCCTGTTCGACACCGCGGAGAAGCTGGCCGTTCGCTACCTGCTGGACGAGGACTGCGAAGCGGACCGGGCCCGGGACTTCGTGGCGTCCTTCCTGGCGGACATCGACGTCCTGTACCTCACCATCGACCTCGATGTGCTGCCCGCCGCGGTGGCACCCGGGGTCAGCGCCCCGGCGGCATACGGGGTGCCGCTGCCCGTCATTTCGGCCGTTTGCCGGCAGGTGGCGCGGAGCGGGAAGCTGCTGCACGTGGACGTGGCGGAACTGAACCCTGAATTCGACATCGACGGCCGCACTGCCCGCACCGCGGCGCGGCTCGTGGACACGCTGCTGCGCTGACGGGCCGGGCCGGTTCGATACCGGGTCAGGCCTTCAGCACGTAGCGCCGCTCAGGCCGCCCCACGCCGTACTTGAGCCGGACGTCCAGGGTGCCCTCGCCATGCAGGTATTCCAGGTAGCGGCGCGCGCTGACCCTGGAGGTGCCCAGTTCCTCGGCCATCTCGGCCGCCGAGACATCTCCGGCGGCAGCATTCAGCGCAGCCTCCACCAGCCGCAGCGTCTCGATGCTGCAGCCCTTGGGCAGTGGGCGTTCGGCACGGTCCAGGCCGAACACCCTGTTGACGTCCGACTGTTCAGCCACGTCCTTGGACGCGTCAAGGATCTGGTAGGCGCTGCGGTAGTGCTCCAGCCGCTCCTGCAGGTCCGTCTGGGAAAAGGGCTTGATCAGGTAGTGGACGATGCCGCCGCGCAGAGCCTTCCGCACGGTTTCCACCTCACGCGCGGCGCTAATCACCAGCACGTCCAGTTCCGGTGCCACACCCCGCAGGCGCTGCATCAGGTCAAGGCCGTTAACGTCCGGCAGGTGGATGTCCAGCAGCACCAGGTCCGGCTGGAGCCGTTCCGTCTCCGCAACTGCCTGGGCGCCGGTGTGCGCCGCGCCCACCACGGTGAAGCCCGGCGTGCGCTGGATAAAGCCTGCATGCACCTTGGCCACCATGAAGTCGTCATCGACGATCAGGACCTTGATCATGGATTGGTATTCCCCCGTTTCAGCACAGCAGTAAAGACAGCCCCATTATCGTTGGCCACCGTCAGGTTCCCGCCGCTGCGGCGGCAGACTACCCGGGACAGCGCCAGGCCGAAGCCGCGGCTGCCGGCCGGGCCCGGTTCCTTGGTGGTGAAGCCCTGGCGGAAGATGTGGTTGGTGGACCCGCCGGGAACGCCCGGGCCGTTGTCCCGCACGGTGACCACCACCTCTCCCCCAGCCTTGCCGTCAACCCGCACCCTGACGGCTGCCTGTGGAAGCCCGGTGACGGCGTCGAACGCGTTGTCCACCAGGTTCCCCACCACCGTGGTGAGGTCCCGGGACAGCGCGTCATCAACTTTGTCCAGCACGGAGGCGGGATCCAGCTGCAGGGCCGCGCCGCGTTCCGTGGCAAGGCTGGACTTGGCGATCAGGAGGGCCGCGAGCGCGGGATCCTTGATACGGCCGGTCACCTCATCGTTGAGCCGGGTGCGGTCCACGGTGGCACCGTTGACGAACTGGACCACGGAATCGTATTCGCCGATCTGGATCAGGCCGGAGATCACGTGCAGCTGGTTGGCGAACTCGTGGGCCTGCGCCCGGAGGGTGTCCGTGGCGGTGCGGGTGGTGCCAAGTTCGTGTTCCAGTTCCGAAAGCTCGGTGCGGTCACGGAGGGTGGTTACGGAGCCGATCACCTTGCCGCGCGACTGGATGGGTACGCGGTTCATCACCACCAGCCTGTCCCCTACGAGCACCAACCGGTCCGGCCCGGGCTGCTCGCGGGTGAGGACCTCCTTCAGGGCGGGTTCGACGGCGAGGCCCGCCACGCGCTTGCCCACACAGCCATCCGGGAGGCCCAGCAGGGCGCGGGCACTGTGGTTGGCCACCGTAATCCTTTCGTGCAGGTCCAGGGCGACCACGCCCTCCTTGAGGCCGTGCAGCATTGCCTCCCGGTTTTCCACCAGGCTGGTGATTTCACTCGGCTCCATGCCCAGGGTCTGGCGCTTGACGCGCCGCGAGAGCAGGAGGGAGCCGGCGACACCCAGGACACTTGCCACGCCCAGGTACGTGAGGAGGTTGGGGACGGCGTCGCCCAGCCGTTCAAGGACCGTTGGGTAACTGCGGCTGATGGAGGCGATTCCGATCATGCGTCCCGTGTCATCCAGGACGGGGACGTGCGCGGACAACAGCGGTGCGGGGGTCCCGCCCACCACTCCGGTCCAGGCCCGGCCTTCCATCACCCTGCTGTCACCGAGCTCCAGCGGCTCACCCAGCAGGCTGGGGTCTGAGGATGCCACAACGGTGCGGTCGACCCTCGCCAGGGCTACCCGGGACGAGCCCGAGACAATGCGCACCGACTCGGCCACTGCAGGCAGCACAGCGCCGCCCCGTGCCTGGGACTCAGGGAGGAGTTCGCGTACCACGGGATTCCCGCCCAGGGCTTCCGCCGCGGACAGCGCCCGCCTGCCTTCGATCCGTTCGAAGGCAGCCGCGGACTGGGCCAGCGAAATGGCCACCACGCCCACCAGGACGGCCAGGACAATAAGCAACTGCAGCAGAAGATACTGCCCGGCAAGGGAGATTCCTCGTCGTCGAGTCACAATGGTCTTCCTGGTATTGGGAGGCGGGCAGGCCGGGGTGTCCGACACGGTTGACTGGCCGTTTGGCGTGCGCGGGAGTAGGGCGCAGGGCCGGGGGTGGGTACCGGGAACTATATCCCAAAGCCCCCGCCAGGGGCGCCGTGGGGTCTTGGAAACGTGTACGCAATGAACACAACTTTCTCTGCGTACACAAGAGTGATCGCCGTCACGGCCGCCCCTAGCATCGGAACCACAAGGCATGGGAACCACAAATCCGCCGATGCTGACCAGGTTTGTTTTGAGAGAAGAGGAACACATGCGCCAGATCCGCGCATTGCGCGTTGCCGCCGTTGCTGCCGGCATCGCCCTGATGGCCACCGGTTGCGGTGCCACGGGCAAGAGCTCCACCGGTTCGGAAAGCACCGGCGCTGCCGCCGGGCCCATCACCGGGCTGCAGATTATGGTCCCCAACTCCCCTGGTGGCGGCTACGACACAACTGCCCGGGCCGCTGCAAAGGTCCTGGACGATGCGAAGATCTCCACCAATACAGAGGTCTTCAACCTGGCCGGCGCGGGCGGCACCGTGGGACTGGCCCGCATCGTCAATGAAAAGGGCAACGGGGACCTGGCCATGCTGATGGGCCTGGGCGTCGTGGGTGCCAGCTACACCAACAAGTCCGAGTCCAAGCTGACCGGGACCACCCCGCTGGCCCGCCTCATCGAAGAGCCGGGCGCCATCATGGTCGGCAAGGACTCCCCCTACAAGACGATTGATGACCTGGTGAAGGCCTGGAAGGCCGACCCCGGCTCCCTCGCCGTCGGCGGCGGCTCCTCCCCCGGCGGCCCGGACCACCTCCTGCCCATGCAGCTTGCCGGCGCCGTGGGCATCGATGCCAGCAAGGTCAACTACGTTGCCTACGACGGCGGCGGCGACCTGCTGCCCGCGATCCTTGGCAACAAGCTTGGCTTCGCCGCCTCCGGTGCCGGCGAGTACCTGAAGCAGATCGAATCCGGCGAAGTCCGCGTGCTGGCCACCAGCGGCGACAAGCGGCTGGACGGCGTGGATGCGCCGACCCTGAAAGAATCCAACATCGACCTCGTCTTCACCAACTGGCGCGGCGTGGTGGCCCCTCCGGGAATCAGCGACAAGGACAAGACTGCCCTGATCGCAGCCTTGGAAAAGATGCACGGCACGGACGGCTGGAAGGAAGCGCTGAAGACGCACAGCTGGACTGATGCCTTCATCACCGGGGACCAGTTCAAGACTTTCCTTACCGAGCAGGACAAGCGGGTTGCGGACGTCCTCACCAAGCTTGGGCTGGCGTGACGCCGCTGGCCACAGGTCTTAAAGGCCGCTCCGAGCTGGGAGTCGCACTCCTGCTCGGGGCGGCCGGCGTCGTCGTCTTCCTGGACGCCAACGGCCTGGTAACCCCATATTCGAAGTCCGACCCCGTGGGACCCAAAACCGTTCCGTTCATCGTGGCCGGAATGCTGGTGGCTTGCGCGGTCCTGCTGGCCATCAACGTGCTGCGGGGCGGCAAAGGCGAAGCGGAGGGCGGCGAGGACGTGGACCTCACACACCCGGCGGACTGGAAGACGGTCCTGCCCCTGGCGGGAGCATTCATCCTGAACATCCTGCTCATCGACTGGGCCGGCTGGGTGATCTCGGGAACCGTCCTGTTCTGGGGCAGCGTCCTGGCGCTCGGCAGCCGCCGCTATATCCGGGACGGACTGATCTCCGCGGCACTGTCCCTGTTGACCTTCTACGGCTTCTACCTCGGCCTGGGCATTGCGCTGCCGGCCGGCCTCCTGGAAGGAATCCTTTAATGGACGTCTGGTCCTCCCTGATGGACGGCTTCGCCACCGCCCTCACCCCCATGAATTTCCTCTACGCCATGATCGGCGTGATCCTGGGTACCGCCGTCGGCGTCCTCCCCGGCCTCGGACCGGCCATGACTGTGGCCCTGCTGCTGCCCGTCACCTATGCCCTGGAACCCACCAGCGCGTTCATCATGTTCGCCGGCATTTACTACGGCGGCATGTACGGCGGGTCCACCACCTCCATCCTCCTGAACACGCCTGGCGAATCGTCGTCGGTGGTCACCGCCATTGAAGGCAACAAGATGGCCAAGGCGGGCCGGGCGGCGCAGGCGCTTGCGACGGCGGCCATCGGCTCGTTCGTTGCCGGCACCATTGGCACGGCGCTGCTGGCGGTCTGTGCACCGATCGTCGTTAAGTTCGCCGTGAGCCTGGGCGCGCCCAGCTACTTCGCCATCATGGTGCTGGCCCTCCTGGCCGTCACCGCCGTCCTGGGGTCCTCCCGGCTGCGCGGGTTCGCCTCCCTGGGACTCGGCCTGGCCATCGGCCTGGTGGGCATGGACTCCGTCACCGGCCAGCGCCGCCTGACGTTCGGCCAGCCGCTCCTGGCGGACGGCCTGGACATCGTGGTGGTGGCCGTCGCCATCTTCGCCGTGGGCGAGGCCCTCTGGGTGGCGGCACACCTGCGCCGCACTCCCCTGCATGCCATCCCCGTGGGCCAGCCCTGGATGGGCAAATCGGACTGGAAGCGGTCCTTGAAGCCGTGGCTGCGCGGTACCGCCTTCGGTTTCCCGTTCGGTGCCCTGCCGGCCGGCGGGGCCGAGATCCCCACGTTCCTGTCCTATGTGACGGAAAAACGCCTCAGCAAGCACCCGGAAGAGTTCGGCAAGGGTGCCATCGAAGGCGTGGCCGGTCCGGAAGCAGCCAACAACGCTGCGGCCGCCGGCACCCTGACCCCCATGCTGGCGCTGGGCCTGCCCACGAACGCCACCGCAGCCGTGATGCTCGCCGCCTTCACCAGCTACGGGATCCAGCCGGGTCCCCAGCTCTTCGAAAGCCAGGGGCCCCTGGTCTGGGCGCTGATTGCCAGCCTCTTCATCGGCAACCTGCTGCTCCTGATCATCAACCTGCCGCTGGCCCCCTTGTGGGCAAAACTGCTGCAACTGCCCCGCCCATACCTGTACGCCGGCATCCTGTTCTTCGCCACGCTGGGCGCCTACTCGGTGAACCTGCAGGCGTTCGACCTGGTGATCCTGCTGATCCTCGGCGCGCTCGGGTTCATGATGCGGCGCTTCGGGTTGCCCGTACTCCCGCTGATCCTCGGCGTGATCCTGGGTCCGCGCATTGAAGGGCAGCTCCGCAAGACCCTGCAACTGAGCGCGGGTGATCCGGCGGGACTCCTGGGCGAGCCGATCGCCGTCGGGATCTATGTCATCATTGCCGTCATCCTGCTCTGGCCCTTTGCCTTCAAGCTGATCCGGCGCAACACTCCGGTTGCCGCTCCTGCCGGCGGGGCGGCGGCCCTTGCCAGGGAAGCCGATGATGCGGTCCACTCGAACCACGATGCCGTCTATTCCGACCATAAGGAGCAACCATGACCGTCGTTGTGGGATACGTCCCCACCCCCGAAGGCGAAGCTGCCTTGACCCAGGCCATCACCGAAGCCCGGAAGAACAACAGCACGCTGGTACTGATCAACTCCTCCAAGGGAGAGGCGGCAGTGGATACCCGGTTCGCGCCCGAAGGCGGGATCCAGGACATCGAACGGCGGCTGGCCGGCGAGGGCATCCAGTACGTGATCAAGCGTCCGGTCCGGGGCCACGACGCCGCCTCCGAAGTCCTGGACGCGGCCGAGGAACACAAAGCGGACCTCATCGTGATTGGCCTGCGCCGCCGCACACCGGTGGGCAAGCTGATCATGGGCAGCACGTCGCAGCGCATCCTGCTGGAAGCCGACTGCCCGGTCCTTGCCGTCAAGGCGGGCTAGGCCGAGCAGGCGGAGCAGGCCGACTGAGCCATGGCCGGCTAAACCGTAACGGCCGCCGGCGTCCGGAACAATTCCTGGCGCTGGCGGCCCAGGCCCTCCACTTCCACTTCCACAACGTCGCCGGGCTGGAGGTAGGGGAAACGGCCGCTGAGGGCCACGCCCTGCGGCGTGCCTGTGAGGATCACGTCGCCGGGTTCCAGCCGCATGTACTGGCTGCAGTGGTGGACCAGGGTGGCGGCGTCGAAGATGAGTTCGGACGACGACGAATCCTGCCGCGGCTCACCGTTGACCCAGCTGCGCAGCCGCACATTGCCGCCGTCGATCTCCCCTGCCGGAACCAGCCACGGGCCCAGGGGTGTCGAGCCAGGCAGCGACTTGCCCTTGGTCCACTGGCCGGCCGCTCCGGGCAGCTGGTACTCACGTTCGGAGAGGTCATTGGCTGTGACGTAGCCGGCAATGCAGTCGGCGGCCTCCTCCGTGGAGCCGAGGTAGCTGGCTTCCCTGCCGATCACGATGCCCAGCTCAACTTCCCAGTCGTACTGGGAGGAGCGGGGCGGGAGAGGAGCCGGGTCATAGGGGCCGGTGACCGTGTTGGTGGGCTTGAGGAAGACGACGGGAACCGTGGGCGCGGCTGCACCGGATTCCGCAGCATGGGCGGCATAGTTCATCCCGATACCCACTACTGTGCCGGGGCGGGCCACCGGAGAACCAACCCGGAGCGAAGCGGCACCGTCCAGGACCGGCAGCTCGCCCGCTTCCAGTGCGGTACGGACCCTGCCAAGGCCATTGGCAGCAAGGAATGCCCCGTCCACGTCTGCGGTAAGCGGCAGCAAACTGAAATACCGGTCCGGGCCATCAACGGAGGAAACCAGCACGGCCGGCTGTTCTCGGCCGCTTTCGCCCAGGCGCATGATCTTCATACCGAATTCTCCTCAAGGTCTTGGTGGGGCTTTCGGAGCCTGCGACGGCCCCATTCCATGGTGGGTGATACCCCGCCACGCCTGCGAACGAACACTTTATGACCGCTGCTGGAAGGACGGACATCTGACATATGCCCGGAGCAGCCGGTAGAATATGGGAGCCACCTTGGCACGAAAGACAGAAAGTTCAGTACATGACTACAGCCACTTTGGAGCGGATCCCCGCCGCTGCCGGCCAGACGGAAGGACCGGCACTGCGGTCCATCAGCCTGGAGTTCTCCAGCGCCAGCGAGGTTCACGCCGGACTGGAAGAGGCCGTCGCCGAACTGATTGAGGTCGCCGCCAAGGACGCCGCCTGCGGCATCCTGGTTACCCGGCTGCACCCGGGACACTACACGGTAGCCCTTGACGAATCAGTACCCTTCGGCGAGACCTACGAGTCCATCGCCGCCTGACACCCGCGGAACCGCCGCTACGTCCCATGAGTCCCCGCACCGGGCGCCGGCAACAAAAATCCCCGCAGGCCGTTGGCACTGCGGGGATTTTTTGGCTTCCGGCGGGACTACGCGCGGCGAACCTGCACGCCGTCGGACTTGAGGAAAAGTTCCTTCTCCGCCGGGCCTGAGGGTCCGGCCGGCACCAGCCAGAGGACATTGCCGCTCTGCGATACCTCTTCCACTTCCCCGGCTGCCACCACATGCGCATGCTTGATGATCTCGACGCGGTCTCCGGTCTGGAGGGATTTCCAGTTGGATACCGCGGCGGAATGGGCATGGCGCCTCGACAGGACTGCCCCACGTGCTTTCATTTGAACTTCTACCCCTTTGTATCGTTCTGCCGCCACAGCTTCTTCGATGTGACTTTCACTACACCTTCAGTTCTACTACACTCCCGGCGCCGCGGTGGGCCGCGGCGCCGGAAATTCCGCCCTTCGGACAGAAGCTGTGCAGGCGCTGAAGATTCTTCGGTTTCAGGCGAGCGGCCCGACGGCGGATTCCGCCGCACGAAGCACCTCACCTGAGGCGACCAGCCGGTCAGCCGCCTCCAGTTCCGGGGACAGGAAGCGATCGGTCCCCGGCCCTTCCACCACCGCACGCAGGGCCGCCACAACGGCAGAGCCTGCCGGTCCCGGCGTCAGCACGCCACCCGACAGCTGCGTGCGGATGTCCAGTGCACGCGCCGACGTCACCAATTCGATGGCCAGGACGCGGCGGAGGTTCTCCACGGCCTTGCGCAGCTTCCGCGCCGCATGCCAGCCCATGGACACGTGGTCCTCCTGCATGGCTGAGCTCGGGATGGAATCCACGGAGGCCGGAACGGCCAACCGCTTGTTGTCGGACACCAGGCCCGCCTGCGTGTACTGCGCAATCATCAGGCCGGAATCGACTCCCGGATCCGCGGCGAGGAAGGCAGGCAGCCCGTGGGAACGGGCAGGGTCCAGCATCCGGTCCGTCCGGCGTTCCGCGATGGAGCTGAGGTCTGCCACGGCGATGGCAAGGTAGTCCAGGACATAGGCCACCGGCGCTCCATGGAAGTTGCCGTTGGAGCTGACACGGCCGTCCGGCAGGACGACAGGGTTGTCGATGGCAGCCGCCAGCTCCCTGGTGGCCACCAGTTCGGCGTGATCAACGGTGTCACGTACGGCACCGGCAACCTGCGGGGCGCAGCGCAGCGAATAGGCGTCCTGCACCCGCGAGTCCCCCACCTTGTGCGAGGCGACGATCGGGGAGTCCGAGAGCACCCTCAGCATGTTGTCAGCGCTGGCCGCCTGGCCGGGGTGCGGCCGAAGTGCGGAGTGCAGCTCGGGCAGGAACACCTGGTCGGTGCCCAGCAGCGCCTCGACGCTGAGCGCAGCGGTGATGTCCGCCGTCGCCAGCAACTGGCGAAGATCCGCAATGGCCATCAGGAGCATGCCGAGCATGCCCTCGGTCCCGTTGACCAGCGCCAGCCCTTCTTTCTCAGCGAGGGTGACCGGCTCGATACCATGTTCTGCCAGCAGCTCCGCGACAGGTGGCTCTCCACGGCCGCCGTACGTGACGCCGTCGGGCCCTTCCGCTTCTCCCTCACCCATGAGGACCAGGGCGCAGTGCGACAGCGGGGCAAGGTCGCCGGAGCAGCCCAGCGAGCCGAACTCGCGGACCACGGGCGTGATCCCGGCGTTAAGGACGTCCACCATGGTCTGCAGGACGACGGGACGGACGCCGGTGCGGCCGGAGGCCAGGGTCTTGGCGCGGAGGAACATGATGCCGCGGACCACTTCGCGCTCCACCGCAGGGCCCATGCCGGCGGCGTGGCTGCGGATCAGCGACTTCTGCAGCTGGGTGCGCAGCTCGTTGGGGATGTGGCGGTTGGCCAGCGCACCGAAGCCGGTGGAGATGCCGTAGGCAGGGGTGTCGCTGGAGGCGAGGTCGTCGATGTGGGCGCGGACCTTGGCGACGGTTTCCAGGGCTTCGGGCGCGATGGCCACCTTCGCATCGTGACGTGCGACGGCGAGCACATCCTGGGGTGTGACGCCGACGGACCCGAGGGTGACGGTCAGTGGTTCGTGGGTAATGGCTGTCATTGAAATTCCTTGAAGAGGTCCCATCGACTGCTCCGTAATGGTCGTTTTAGGGACTCTAAACGACCATTACGGAGCAATCGATGTGGGGCTTGGCCTGGTGAGCGGACGGCGGTTACTGGTTTTCCTGCATGGGGATGCGGACGCCGCGTTCCTTGGCGACGTCGAGCGCACGCTCGTAGCCGGCGTCGGCGTGGCGGATGACGCCCATGCCGGGGTCGTTGGTGAGGAGGCGCTCGAGTTTCTGCGCGGCGAGGTCCGTGCCGTCGGCGACGGAGACCTGGCCTGCGTGGAGGGAGCGGCCGATGCCGACGCCGCCGCCGTGGTGGAGGGAGACCCAGGTTGCACCGGATGCGGTGTTGAGCAGGGCGTTCAGCATGGGCCAGTCGGCGATGGCGTCCGAGCCGTCGGCCATGGCCTCGGTCTCACGGTAGGGGGAGGCGACCGAGCCGGAGTCCAGGTGGTCACGTCCGATCACGATGGGCGCCTTGACCTTGCCTTCCTTGACGAGCTGGTTGAAGAGCATTCCGGCCTTGGCGCGTTCGCCGTAGCCCAGCCAGCAGATGCGGGCCGGCAGGCCTTCAAACTCCACTCGGTCCTGGGCGGCGTCGATCCAGCGGTGCAGGTGCTTGTTCTCGGGGAACAGTTCCTTGATGGCCTCGTCCGTGACGCGGATGTCCTCGGGGTCGCCGGAGAGGGCCACCCAGCGGAACGGTCCCAGGCCCTCGCAGAACAGCGGCCGGATGTAGGCCGGGACGAAGCCGGGGAACTCGAAAGCCCGGGCGTAGCCGCCCTTGCGGGCCTCGTCCCGGATGGAGTTGCCGTAGTCGAAGACCTCGGCGCCGGCGTCCTGGAACTCGACCATGGCCTGGACGTGGCGGGCCATGGAGGCCTGGGCTTTCTTGGTGAAGCCCTCCGGATCGGCTTCAGCCTCGCGGTGCCACTCGTCAACCGTGATGCCCTCGGGCAGGTAGCTCAGCGGATCGTGGGCCGAGGTCTGGTCAGTGACGATGTCGACGGTAAGTTCGCCGGCCTTGTGGCGGCGCAGGATCTCGGGGAAGACTTCGGCGGCGTTGCCCACGTAGCCCACGGACCAGCCGCGGCGTTCCTCCTTGGCCTTGAGGACCTTGGCGATGGCGGCGTCGAGGTCCGTTTCCACCTCGTCCAGGTAGCGCTTGCCGGCGCGGCGGCGCAGGCGGGTTTCGTCGACGTCGACAATCAGGCAGGCGCCCTCGTTCAGGGTGACGGCGAGCGGCTGGGCGCCGCCCATGCCGCCGCAGCCGCCCGTGAGGGTCAGCGTGCCGGCGAGGGTGCCGTTTTCGTCGCCGGTCAGCTTGCGGGCGATGGCGGCGAAGGTTTCGAAGGTGCCCTGCAGGATGCCCTGGGTGCCGATGTAGATCCAGGAGCCGGCGGTCATCTGGCCGTACATCATCAGGCCCTCGGCCTCGAGGCGGCGGAACTCGGGCCAGGTTGCCCAGTCGCCGACCAGGTTGGAGTTGGCCAGGAGCACGCGGGGGGCCCATTCGTTGGTGCGGAATACGCCCACCGGCTTGCCGGACTGGACCAGGAGGGTTTCGTCCTTTTCCATGGTTTCAAGGGTCCTGGTGATGGCGTCGAACGCGGCCCAGGAACGGACGGCACGGCCGGTGCCGCCATAGACCACGAGGTCATCGGGGCGTTCTGCGACCTCGGGGTCAAGGTTGTTCATGAGCATGCGCAGGGGCGCTTCGGTCTGCCAGGACTTTGCGGTGAGCTTGGTGCCGCGGGCTGCTTTGACCGGGCGGGCACCGGTGGTGAAATCGGCGGGTGCCATGGTGGGCTCCTTCTGGTGATTTTCTGGTGGAGGAAGAACTTCTGTATCAACTAAAGCCCCTCAACCACGGCCTTCACAGGGCTTTCCGCGCTGTTGTGTCCGGTATTCCAGACGACCCACCGGCCTATTTGAGGGGGCGTCCGTGAATGCGGACGGAGAGTTCATCCGCCACCTTCTGGACCCGGGCGGCCAGCACCGGCCACTCCTCCGCGGGCAGCTTGTCCTCCAGGAAGGTGACAGCGACGGCGGCGGTGGGCCAGCCCAGATGGTCGGTAACAGCGGCCGCAATCGAGCCAAAGCCCGGGGTCACTTCCCCATGTTCGGTGGCGTATCCACGCTGGCGGACCTGGTCCAGGTGCGAGGACAGCGCCGAATACTTCATGATGGCCCCCTCCACCTCGTGCCGGGCGGTGAAGGCCGCGGCGTTAGGGTAGAGCGCGCGCACTTGCGATTTAGGCAGCGCGGCCAGGATGGCGCGGCCGCTGGCGGTGAGGTGGCTGGGAAGGCGGACGCCGACGTCGGTCACCAGCGACGGCCGGTTCTTGGCCCGCTCCTCCACGATGTAGAGCACGTCGCGCCCGTGGAGGACGGCAAGGTGCGCGCTCTCGCCGATAGCGTCTACAAGGCTTGCAAGCAGAGGGCGGCCGAGTCGCGACAAGGGTTCCTGGCGGGAGTATGCGGAACTGAGCTCGAAGGCGCTGATGCCCAGCCCGTACCGCTGCTCCTCATGGAGATGGAGGACAAAGCCGTTGGCTTCCATTACCCCCAGCAGGTGATAAACACTCGACCGCGGCAGGTCCAGGCTGGAGGCGATCTGGGAGGCCGCCATGGGCCCCCTTCGTGAAGCCAGCAGCTTGAGGATGCGCAGGGTGTTTTCCGCGGCTGGAACTTTTGATGGCGCCTTGGCGGACGCCCGGGGCGCCTGGGCTTCGGCGTTTGTTATTGCGGCGCTCCGTGTTGCCGCGCCTAGTGCAGTGCTCATGGAGTGGAAGGATCTTTCTGGCTAGCTGTCCGGTATCCCGTACTTAAGCTTGCGCCCTCGGGCGCCGTTGGTGCAGAGCCAATTCAACGTCAGGTGTCTGGGCTCCCAGACACGCCACTCCGGTAGCAGGACGGAACCCCACTGGCGGCCGGGACGTTAGGCGTAAGCGCGCAGGAACCGCTCCAGGGCATCCTCCCAAGGCGACCCTCGGTGATGAACGACGTCGATGCCGCCGGCTGACAGTCCCTCGGGCCATCGTGGCGGTTCCCAGTCCTGGTGTTCGCTTGTGTAGTGGCGGCCGGTGGGTGAGGTCCAGCCGGGTGGTTCGTTCCTCGTGGCCGGGATTGGTTTCCAGCCGGTGGTGTGGCGCAGCTTGTGGTGTTTCGGGCAGGGCTGTCCCAAGTTGCTGATCCCGGTGGTCCCGCCGTTGGCCCAGGCAAGGATGTGGTCGGCGTCGTTGTCCAGGGAGTTGTTGCTGCACCCCGGGAACGGACACTTTCCATCCCGCATCCTCAACCAAGCCCGCATCGCCCCGGTCACCCGGTAGCTCGTCCGCCCGATTTCCAGCGGCGCCCCGTCCCGGGGATCCACCAACACCCGATAAAACGACCCCGCCCCGTTCGCCACCAGCTCCCGTGCCATCGACGGCGGAATGGGCCCGTACCCGTCCAGCATCGCCGGTTCATCGGTCACGCCCGTCAGGGAAAACACCGGAACGGTGACCAAAACCTGGGCGCGGATCGGTGACGACGGCCGGGATGCAACTCCTTCGACGGACCCGGCTGCTGTACCGCTGCCTTGGGTGATACTGCCGATGCCAAGGACCGCATCGGCGAAGTTGTCGGCCCGCAGCTGTGGCATGCTCCGGCACTCGTCCGGCCCCTGCTGGGATCTAGAGATAGCAGTCAGCCGGTTCCACCCGGCCAGCGCCTGGTCCGCGGGCAGGCAGGCGGAGAGCCAGGCCATCCCGTCCTGGTCCGGCCGGAACTCCACCCGCCGGTCCGCCACGGACTTGGCATGGCGTTTCTCAATGCTCTCGGAGTGGTGGCGTTCCCGCCAGGTGCGGGCCTTGGCTCTGAACCGGTGCGCCGGCATCTGCCCCACTGGGCACCCCCGCGCCGCGTCGGGGGCGTCCGGGTCAAGGAAATGCGCTTCCAACGCCGCGGCGCCGTCAGCATCCAGACACGCGGCCTCGTCCGCCATCGCCACCGCGTGCTGCCATGACAACACCCCGGCCTGCAATCCCGCCAGGGTTCGCGGCAACACCGTAGTTACCGCGTGGGAAGTGGCAAGGAACGTCGCCGCCGCCCGTGGACCCAACGCCAAAACGCATCCGATCTCCGCCGCGGCGGCCATCTCCTGCGCCTGCACCAGCGCATCCGGCCCGGCAACAGCATGGGCAGACTCCGCGTACGTCACAGCAGCCTTCGCTTTCAAAGCTGCGATCCCTGATTCCGCCTCACGGGCACCGGCAAGAATGTCCAGGCAACCATCCGCCAAACCAGCCAACGGATCCGCCACCGAAAACGGCTCGAGACCGGAACCATCCACCTCCGCACGAAGCACAGCAAGGGCAGCCCGGATCCCCTCATATGCCCTCGCCACCGCTGCCCTTCCCATAAACACATCATCGCGCGGGGGTCTGACAGTAATGATGGAATTGGCTCGTGCTGCGGTGTGACTCTGGGTTCTGACTGACGCCCTCGCGAAGGGTTTGTCTTGTGAATGATCTGCCCA